>CAZPJE010000028.1:0-8390 GCA_964586725.1 uncultured Steroidobacteraceae bacterium
GCGGCAGATGCCGTCGGTCACGGAGACCACGGTGCCGACGTTGCGCGCTTCGGCAGCGGATTCGAACTTGCCGATGCGCTGCTTGATCAGCTCGCTGATTTCGGAGGGCTTGATGGACATGATGGAGTCCTTCGATGCGTATGTCTGTGTAGGTCTATTGGGCGGCCATCGCCGTGCCGAGGCGCTCGACGCGACCCCGCAGCGAGCCGTCGACGACGAAGTCACCGGCGCGCACGATGGCGCCACCGATCAGCGTCGGGTCGGTTTCGGCATGCAGGCGCACGGTGCGCTGCAGGCGCTTGGCGAGCGCAGCCGACAGTTTCGCGCTCTGCTCGGCAGTCAGCGGCAAGGCCGAGGTGACCGTCACGTCGACGGTGTTCTCGACCTCCGAGCGCAGCGTTTCGTACTGCGCCGCGATCTGCGGCAGCGCATCCAGGCGGCGGTTCTCGGCCAGCAGGCGCAGGAAATTGCGCGCATTGGCGTTCGCGGTCGCGCCCGCGACGTCTAGCAGGAAATCGACCAGCTCGCCCGTGCGCACGTGCGGATTGCCGACCAGCCGCTCGACCCGCTCATCGGCCAGCGTCGCGCTGGCCTTGGCGAGCAGCTCGCCCCAAGCGGCGAGCGCGTTGTCGCCGCGCGCCTGCTCGAAAGCGGCGCGCGCGTAGGGCCGGGCGATGGTTGCGTTGTCAGCCACGGCCTGCGCCTGCCTCGAGGTTCGCGGCCAGCTGGTCGATCAGCTGGGCATGCGCCTTCGGGTCGATCTCGCGCTCGAGCAGCTTCGACGCGCCGGCGACCACGAGGCCGCCGTATTCGCGGCGCAGCGTGTCGCGCGCGCGGGCGCTCTCGGTCGCCGCTTCGTCGCGGGCCGAAGAGACGATGCGCGCGCCTTCCGCCTGCGCGGTCTGCTTCGCAGCCTCGATCGCCTCATTCGAGCGCTTCGCCGCCTGGTCCTCGATCTGCCGCGCGCGCTCGCGCGCTTCGCGGATGATGTCGTTGGCGCGATTGGTCGCTTCGGCGAGGTCCTTCTGGCCACGATCGGCGGCGGCAAGACCATCGGCGATCTTCTTCTGCCGCTCTTCGATGGCACCGATGATGTGCGGCCAGCCGAACTTCATCACGAGCCAGGCGACCGCGAAGAACGCGAGTCCCTGGATGATCAGCGTGACTGTTATGCTCATGCGCTTCTACCCCTGCTGCCTGTGACCGGGCGCGCCATCCGGGCGCGCCCGCAGTCGAGCTCTGCGTTGGCGGATCAGCCGACGCCGAGGGCGGCGAGGAACGGATTCGCGAAGATCAGCAGCAGCGCGATCGCGACGCCGATGATCGGCACCGCGTCGAGCAGGCCGGCGACGATGAACATCTTCGTCTGCAGCATCGGGGTCAGTTCCGGCTGGCGCGCGGCGCCTTCGAGGAACTTGCCGCCGAGCAGCGCGAAGCCGATGGCGGTACCGAGCGCGCCGAGACCGATGAGCAGGCCGGCGGCGATCACCGTCATGCTCATGACATCAGCGATCTGGGTAATGTTTTCCATTGCGAATCTCCGTGAAGTAGCAGTAATCGACGAACCAAATAAACGACAGGAATCAGTGAACGCGCCTCAGTGCTCCTGCACCGACATGCTGAGATAGACGATCGTCAGCATCATGAAGATGAAGGCTTGCAGCGTGATCACCAGGATGTGAAACGCGGTCCAGATGAAGCCCGAGATGAACTGCAGCGGCGCCATCGCCCAGGTGATGCCGCTCGCGAGGCTGCCGCCCAGCGTCATGCAGGCGATCAGGATGAAGATCAGCTCGCCGGCGTACATGTTGCCGAACAGTCGCAGCGACAGCGAAATCGGGCGCACGGCCTCTTCGATCAGGCGCAGCAGCAGGTTGGCCGGCGCCAGCAAGATCGTGCCGACGGCGCCATGCGCGTGGAACGGCGCGGTGAACATCTCGGCGACGAACTTGCCGACGCCCTTGTGCTTGATCGCGTAGTACTGGATCAGCAGGAACACGCACAGCGCCATGCCGAGCGTCGTCGACAGGTCGGCGGTCGGCACGACGCGCAGGTAAGGAATGCCCGCCGCATGCGCCGTGGCCGGCAGCAGGTCGACCGGCACCATGTCCATGAAATTCATCAGGAACACGAGGCAGAAGATCGTGATGGCGAGCGGCGCGACGAAGCGGCTCTTGACCGGGAAGGTTTCCTTGACGAGGCCGTCGACGAATTCGACGATCATCTCGATGGCGCACTGCAGCTTGCCCGGCACGCCGTCGGCGCGCGCCGCGCGCGCGACCCGGATGAACACCACGACGAACAGGGTGGCCAGCAGCACCTTGAAAAAGATGCTGTCGATGTGGAGCTTCCAGAAAGCACCTTCGCCGACCTGAACGTGCAAATGTTCGAGGTGGTGCTTGATGTAGCCCGTCATCCCGCCCGATTCGCCTTCAGCCGCCATTCGCACCTGACCTCGTGAGAGCGGCACTCACTTGATGAGTGCCACGCCGATCCAGAATCCAACCTGCGCCGCGAGCATGCCAGCCAGCAAAGGCAGCGGCATCAGCTTCGCGACGGTCAGCGCCAGCCACACGGCCAGCACGACCCACAGCCATTTCAGACCCTCGCCCGCCCACATCGCCTTCGCGATGCGCGAGGCCGATGCGATCCCCGGGGCGAACAACCGCCAGCCGAAGATCAGGTTGCCGGCCGCGACGATCACGCCGCCCGCCAGTGCCGCCTGAGCCGCCGGACCGCCCGACAGCAGACCGGAAACCGCAGCCGCAACCGCCGCGGCCACCATCTGGGCCGCGACAAACCGCAAGACCGTACGCTTGCCTCGCGCGACCGGGTCGTTCACGACTTGTTGTCCAGTCCGCGGGGAGTACCCGAAAAAGGCCGCGCATTGTAGGCATTTTTTTGCGCTGCTTCAACAGCACTTTTGCGGCCGGGACTTGACGAAATCTGTTGGAAAATCAGCCGCCTCAGCGGATGTGGCCGAGGATCCCGTCCAGTTCGTCGAGTGAGTTGTACGAGATGACCACCTTGCCGCGGCCCTGCGCGCCGTGCTGGATCGCGACCTTCGCGCCGAGCTTGTCCGACAGATCCTGCTGCAGCTGCTCGATATTGGGGTCGAGGCCGACGTCGGCGCGGTCGGGCGGCGGCGGTGGCGCGACCATGCGGCGTACCAGCGCTTCGGTCTCGCGCACGGACAGGCCCTTCTTGGCCACCAGCTGCGCCACCTCGCTCTGCTGCCGCTTCTGCGGCAGGCCCAGCAGCGCGCGCGCGTGGCCCATTTCGATCTGGCGCTGCTCGACCAGCGTCGCGACCTCGGCCGGCAGTTCGAGCAGCCGCAGCAGGTTGCTGACGGCCGCGCGCGAACGGCCGACGGCATCGGCGGCCTGCTGGTGCGTGACGTCGAACTCGCGGATCAGCCGGTCGAGCGCGCGCGCCTCCTCGAGCGGATTGAGGTTCTCGCGCTGGATGTTCTCGATCAGCGCCATCGCGATCGCGGCTGAATCGGGCACGCGGCGCACGACGGCGGGCACTTCGGCGAGGCCGGCGATCTGCGCCGCGCGCCAGCGACGCTCGCCGGCAATGATCTCGTAGCGCGTCGCACTGCCCGGGGCCGCGCCCGGCATGACGATCGGGCGCACGATGATCGGCTGCACGATGCCCTGCGAACGGATCGAGTCGGCCAGCTCCTGCAGCGACTCCGGCCGCAGGTCGATGCGTGGCTGGTAGCGGCCGCGCTGCAGCACGGCAACCGGCAGCTTCATGAGCTGCTCATCGAGCATCGCCGCGCCGACACGGGCCGCATCGGTGCCCGGCGCTCCGGCAGGCGGCGCACTGGCGGCATCCGGTGCCGCCCCGGCAGGCGCGGTCGGCGTCAGCCGCGTGCCGGCGATCTCGCCCGCCGGCGCGGCCGCCGGCGTGCGGTTGGTCGCGATCTGGCCTAGCAGCGCATCGAGGCCGCGGCCGAGGCTGGGTTTCTTCTGGCTCATGCGCGCGATGATAAGCGCACGGCGGCCGGTACCGCAGCTTCAGCCTCGCGGTTGTTGCGGATGCCGAGGAAGATCTCGCGGAAGCTGACGTAGGTCAGCGCGCCGAGGAAGCAATACATCAGCGGCACCAGCGGTGGCAGCACCAGCATCCACAGCACCGGCAGCGTGATGAACAGCAAACCGATCATGATCACCAGCGGCAGGTTCTTGATCTGGCCGATCGCGCTGAGCTTGTAGGCATCTCGAAACGTCAGGCCGAGCAGCGTCGTGCAGGGGAACTGGAAGAAGGACGTCAGCCCCGGGATGTTCAGGCCGAAGTACAGCAAGCCGAGTGCATATGCCGCGTAGACGAAGATCTGCCGCGTCGCGACGTACCAGTTCGTCGACAGCTCGGTGACGATGTTGCGCTCGCTGTAGAGCGGCGACCACCACGGCACGTCCGGCCGCGACAGCAGCAGCATCCAGATCACGGCGCCCGCCACGGCGATGATCGCCGAGAACACCAGCATCTGCACGGCGTGCCGCCGCAGCATCGCCAGCACGTCTCCGAGCGTCGCGCGCTGCGGACGGTCGACTTCGGCGGCGATCAGGATGCTGGCGAAGAAGGCCGCGAGCGCCAGGATGCCGTCGACGATCGGCAGCCGCTGGCCGAAGAACATCCACAGGCACATCAGCAGCACGAGCCCGATCCAGAAGCCGAAGGCCCTACCGATCAGGCTCGACGCCTGGCGCGTCCAGCGCCACAGCGCCCCCGGCTCGGCCTCACGCGGTTCGATCAGCATCGGCCGTCGCTGCAATGGCGGTGGCTGCGTCGTCGGTGGCGGGCGGCAGCGGCGCCGCGCCCTGCTCCTCTTCGCGCCGGATCATCTCGCCGGCGAGCGCCAGGTAGGCGAGCGCGCCGCGCGAATCCTTGTCGTGCAGCAGCGCCGGCTTGCCGAAGGACGGCGCCTCGGCGAGGCGCACGTTGCGCGGGATGATGGTGCGGAACACCTTCTCGCCGAAGTGCGCGATCAGCTGCGCGCTGACTTCGTTCGACAGGTTGTTGCGCGGGTCGAACATCGTACGCAGGATGCCTTCGATCGCGAGCTGCGGGTTCACCGAGTCACGGATCTGGCCGATCGTGCCGATCAGCGCCGACAGGCCCTCGAGCGCGTAGTACTCGCACTGCATCGGCACCAGCACGCTGTCGGCGGCGACCAGCGCGTTGACCGTCAGCATGTTCAGCGACGGCGGGCAGTCGATCAGGATCACGTCGTAGCTGTCGCGCACCGGCTTGAGCGCGCTGCGCAGCCGCAGTTCGCGGCCGACGTTCAGCGTCAGCAGCTGCACTTCCGCCGCGGTCAGGTCCTGGTTGGCCGGCAGCAGGTCGAAACCTGCGTCCGGCAGCGCATGGATGGCTTCCGCCGCCGTGCAGGCGCCGACCAGCACATGCCCGGCGCCGAGTTCGAGGCTGCTCTTGTCGACGCCACAGCCCATGGTCGCGTTGCCCTGCGGATCGAGGTCGATCAGCAGC
This sequence comes from uncultured Steroidobacteraceae bacterium, assembly GCA_964586725.1. Lineage (GTDB taxonomy): Bacteria > Pseudomonadota > Gammaproteobacteria > Steroidobacterales > Steroidobacteraceae > UBA964. The sequence continues at coordinate 5,500 of CAZPJE010000028.1, forward strand.
ATGCGGCGGCGCGTCGCGGCCAGCGAGGCCGCGAGGTTCACCGACGTGGTGGTTTTGCCGACGCCCCCCTTCTGGTTGGCGACTGCGATGACGCGCTTCATGCGCGGCACTCTAGCAAAAGGTCAGGGGCCACGAAGCACGGCCAGATGGCGCTCGGCGTCCACTTCCGGCACGACGAGCGGAATCAGCTCGGCGCGCCACGGCGCGGGCAGCGCGGCGACCTCGTCATCCGGGCGCCGGCCCTTCAGCGCGAGGATCCGGCCGCCGCGCCGCACCAGATGGCGGCAACGGCGCGCGATCTCGCCCAGCGGCCCGACCGCGCGGATCACGACCGCATCGAACAGCGCCGGCGGCCGGAAGTTCTCGGCGCGCAGGGCCTGCGCGTTCGCGTTCGGCAGGGCCAGCGCTTCGATCATGTCGGCGACGAAGCGGATCTTCTTCTGCGTGCCGTCGATCAGGGTGAATTCGATCTGCGGACAGGCGATCGCGAGCGGCAGGCCCGGAAAGCCGCCGCCCGTGCCGACGTCGAGCACGCGGCGCGCGTCGGCGAGATGCGGCACCACCGACAGGCTGTCGAGCATGTGCAGCGCGCGGATGCCGCGCAGGTCGTCGATCGCCGTCAGGTTGACCTGCTGGTTGCGCTCGCGCAGCGCCAGCGCGAGCCGCCACAGGCGATCGAGTGCCTGCGCATCGAGCGCCACACCCATCGTTGCGGCACTGGCCACGAGCTGCGTGCGCCAGGCTGCGCCTTTGGCGTCAGCGGCATCAGCATCCACGCCGCCGGGCGTCATGTGTCCACCAGATAGGACCACCACAGATCGAACGGCATCGCGTCGAGCGTGGCGTCCGCCGCGCAGCGGCGCAGCAGCGCGGCGCCGCGTTCTTCGAGACGCCCGGGCCAGGGCGCCGGTGGCACCGCCGCCCAGCGCTCCTCGAGCGGCATCGCATCGCGCAGCGCGTACAGCGCCGCGCGCAGCCACTGCGCCGCCAGCTCGCCGTGACGCAGCGCCAGGCGCCGCGGCGACTGCAGCGTCGAGTCTTCGACCTGCGCCGCCGCCCCCGGCAACTGGCGCAGCGCCTGGCCGGCGATCGCGGCATCGCCGCCGAGCAGCCGCACGACGCCCTGCACCGCCGCCGCGTCGGGATCCGCCGCGCGCATCGCGATCACGCCGCGCAGCGCTTCCAGCGCCGCCAGCACCTCGCCAAGCGTCGGCACCGAGCGAGCCAGCAGCCGCGCCCGCCGCGAGCGCCAGTCCGCCGCCGCGCACAGCGCCGCCATCGCACTGCCGCGGGCGCTCGCATCCGGGCCCTGCGCAGTGCGGCGCCAGGTCAGCAGCACGGCGAGATTGAACGCCGCCTGCGGCGGATCGAGCTCGAAGCACAGGCCCGGCACCCGCGCGCCACCCGCCAGCGTCGCGCCCAGCACCACCGGACCCAGCAGCGCGCGACAGTCGGGATCGCCGGCCGACTCGAGCGCCTGCTCGAGCGCGCGCATGACCCAGACGCGAGCCGCCTCCGCCATCGTCAGCCGATCCGCACGACGGTGCGCCCCGTGACCGCGCCCTTCAGGTACGCATCGAAGGCGCCCGGCAGGTCGTCGAAGGCGATCGTGCGCGTCGCGATGCGGTCGAGATGCCGCGGCGCGAGATCCGTGGCGATGCGCTCCCAGACCGCAAGCCGCGTCTCGCGCAGCGTGGCCGAGGAATTGATGCCGAGCAGGTTCACGCCGCGCAGGATGAAGGGAATCACCGTCGTGTGCAGCTCCGCACCGCCCGCCAGGCCGATGCTGGCGATGTTGCCCCAGAAATCCACCGTGCGCGTCAGCCACGTCAGCGTCTCGCCGCCGACGTTGTCGATCGCGCCGCCGAAGCGCGCCGCCTCGAGCGGCCGCTTGCCGAAGTCGATATCGGCGCGCAGCAACACCTGCGATGCGCCCAGCGACTTCAGGTAGTCGATCGCGTCCGGCTTGCCGCTGACCGCGATGACCTCGTAGCCGCGGCCCGCGAGCATGTCGATCGCGACGCTGCCGACGCCACCCGTCGCGCCCGTGACGACGATCGGGCCCTTCGCCGGCACCTGGCCGTTGTGCTCCATGCGGTGGATCGCGAGCGCCGCCGTAAAGCCCGCCGTGCCGAGCGACATCGCCTTGAAGGCATCGAGGCCCGGCGGCATCGGGATCACCCACTCGCCCGACAGCCGCGCGTACTCCGCATAGCCACCGTCATGCGTCTCCGACAGCCCGCAGCCCGTGACCAGCACCGCATCGCCCGGCCGGTAGCGCGCATCCGTCGACGACTCGACCACGCCGGCGAGATCGATGCCGCCCACCAGCGGGTACTGGCGCAGGATCTTGCCCGCGCCCGTCGCCGCCAGCGCGTCCTTGTAGTTGATGTCGCTGTACTGCACGCGCACCACGACCTCGCCCGGGCCCAGGTCGTCGAGCGTCAGCTGCTCGAACTTCGCGACGATCTTGCGATCGACCTCATGGATGCGGAAGGCCTTGAAACTGCGCGACATGACGGTGCTCCGGCGGCGGGGAGGGAATCCTGCGCGGGACGGCGCGGGCGATCAAGAGACGGATGCTTCGAGCCGCCTCGCGGCACATGGCCTTCGTTCGGGGACGCCGTGAATCCATCCCTGGAGGCTCGGGCGCGCCTTCCCTGGCGCGCACGCCCCGAGCGGAGGCCATGTGCCGCGCGCCTGCACGACGGTATCGACGTCTCTTGATCGTCCGCCACCGAGTGTGGGTGACGACGCCCAACGCTTCAGCAACCCGCCTGGCTGGAGCGGGCGAAGGTCACGCTCTGGCGATGCCGCGTGGTGCGCGAAGCGGGTCGCTGATTGATCTGGAGCCGGGCGTGCGCGCCAGGGATGGCGCGCCCGAGCCTCCA
>CAZPJE010000029.1:0-11784 GCA_964586725.1 uncultured Steroidobacteraceae bacterium
CGCGCAGCGCATCGCGCAGGGGAGCTGGAACACGCTGGTGGTGGGCGACCTCGCGAACCTGGACGGCCGCAACTCGGTGTTCGCGGTGGATCAGCTCGATGGGACGCTCGCCGCGCGGGTTGCCGCGCTCGACCTGCACCCGACCGGCCCGCTGCAGGGCGAGGGCGGTCCGCAGCCGAGCGGCGATGTCGCGGCGCTCGAGCAGCAGGTGCTGGCGCAGTATGGCGAACTGGGCGCGGCGATCCTGCGCTCGCGTGTCGAGGCGGCGCGACGCCCGTTGCGCGTCGCCTTGCGCCAGCTCGAGGCCGGCTTCGATGGTGACACGCTGCAGCTCGGCTTCGAGCTGCGGGGCGGCAGCTTTGCCACGGCGGTGTTGCGCGAGATCGTGGACGCCGCGGAGCCTGGCGGCGAAGATCCGGACTGAGCGCGGCACGCGCGAGAGGGCCATCGCATGCTCGACATCATCGACCACGGCGCCGTCCGCGAACTGCGGCTCGCCCGTCCGCCCGTCAACGCGCTGGATTCGGCGCTGGTGGGCGCGCTGCGCGCCGCGCTGGCCGAGGCCAGTCGAACGCCAGCCTGCCGCGCGCTCGTGCTGTCGGGACAGCCGGGGATGTTCAGCGCCGGTCTCGATGTGCGCGCGCTCGGTGCGCTGGACCTGCCGGGCATCACTGATTTCCTGCACGAGTTCACGGCGCTGCAGCGCGATCTGGCGGCGTCGCCCGTGCCGGTCATCGCCGCGATCACGGGTCATTGCCCGGCGGGCGGCACCGTGCTCGCGCTGTATTGCGACTATCGCGTGATGGCGCATGGCGACTGGTTGATCGGCCTCAACGAGGTGCAGGTCGGGCTCTACCCCGGCGAGGTCATCATGCGCGCCTTTGAGCGGCTGGTCGGGCCGCGCCGAAGCGCTGATCTGCTGATGCGCGGCGCGCTGCTGGGGCCGGATGCCGCACTCGAGGCCGACCTCGTCGATGAACTGGCGGCCGGCGAGGCGGTGGTGGCGCGCGCGCTCGAGTACGCGCAAGGCCTGCTGGCACTGCCGCCGAACGCGTTCCGGATGACGCGCGAGCTCGTGCGCCGCGACCTCGTGCAGCTGTTCGACCGCGTCGAGGAACGGCTGGTCGATCGGTTCCGGGAGATCTGGTTCAGCGCCGAGACCCGCGAACGGATGCGCTTGCTGCTGGGCAAGCGCTGAACAACGCCGGCTGGTTGCCTCAGCCGGCCGGCCCCGCCCCCGCGTCGCTGATCAGCACGTACATCGCGCCGGTGCCGCCATCGACCGGGCGCGCCGAGCAGAAGGCGACCACCGCGGCGTTCTTGCGCAGGATCAGGTTGACGGCCTTTTTCAGCACCGGGCCGCGCGGGCCGGAGCCGAGCCCCTTGCCGTGCACGATCCGGACGCAGCGCTGGTGGCGCGCGATCGCCCGCGCCAGGAAGGCGCGCAGCACGTCGCGGGCCTCGTCGACGATCAGGCCGTGCAGGTCGAGCTCGGACTCGACCCGGTACTGGCCGCGCCGCAGCTTGCGCATGACGCCGTCCTGCACCCCGACACGGCGGAACGTCAGTTCGTCGCCGAATTCCACGTCGAGCTCGAGGGCGCTGAACGCGAGGCTCTCCTCGAGCACGGCGGCCTGGTCGGCCCGCTTGAAGCGGGCACGGGGCGGCGGGGGCGGTCGCGGGCGCTGGCTGATCCGCGGTGCCTGCCGCAGCGGCCGGGCCCCGCGGACGGCCTCGCGGAAGGCGCGCGTCTCGTCGTCGTCGCGCTGGTTATTCACGCTACCTCCGGATGCTGCGCATTGAGTATATTGGCGCGCCCCTGGGAGCCGAGAAGAATTACCGCTTGAAGATCCTGATCAGCAACGACGATGGTTATCGCGCCCGCGGCATCCGCGCGCTGCGCGAGGCCCTGACGGGGCTGGGCGACCTGACGGTCGTCGCGCCCGACCGGAACAAGAGCGGTGCCGGCCATTCGCTGACGCTGGACGTGCCGGTCCGGGTCGGCAAGATCGAGCCCGGGTTCTACTTCGTGACCGGCACGCCGACCGACTGCGTGCACCTCGCGATCTCCGGGTTCTTCGACTTCGTGCACGACATGGTCGTCTCGGGCATCAACGACGGCGAGAATCTCGGCGACGACGTGCTGTACTCCGGCACGGTCGCCGCGGCGATCGAAGGGCGCTTCCTGGGCCTTCCGACGGTGGCGATCTCGCAGTGCCGTCCGAGTGCACCGGGAGCGACGCCGCGCTTCGACACCTCGGCCAGGGTCGCCCGCCGGCTCGTGTCGCACCTGCTGTCCCAGCCGCTCGACCGGCACATGATCCTGAACGTCAACGTACCGGATCTGCCCTACGAGGAACTCAAGGGCATACAGACGACGCGACTCGGCTTCCGGCATCGCTCGGAGCCTGTAGTGAAGGCGCATGACCCACGCGGTCGTCCGGTGTACTGGGTGGGGCCCTCGGGTCCGGGCCAGGATGCCGGCCCGGGCACGGATTTCAATGCGATCGTACAGGGCTATGTGTCGGTCACGCCGCTGCAGGTCGACCTGACGCGGCACAGCGCGCTCGATGAGGTCCGCGACTGGGTCGCGGCCATGCCGCAGTGACGGATCCGCGTTTTTCCGGCATTGGCATGACGTCGGCACGCACCCGCGATCGGCTGGTGCAGCGGCTGCGCGACCAGGGGATCAAGAGCGTCGACGTGCTCGACCGGATCCGCAACCTGCCGCGACATATCTTCGTCGATGAGGCGCTGTCGAGCCGGGCCTACGAGGATACGGCGCTGCCGATCGGCTTCGGCCAGACGATTTCGCAGCCGTACATCGTGGCGCGGATGAGCGAGGCGTTGCTCGAGGGCGGGCCCTTGCAGAACGTGCTCGAGATCGGCACGGGCTGTGGCTACCAGACCGCGGTGCTCGCGGGCCTGGTCGGCAAGATTTCGACGATCGAGCGCATCGAGCCGCTGCTGAAGCGGGCGAAGGAGCGGCTCAAGGATCTCGGCATCAAGAACGTGCGCTTCCGGCATGGCGACGGCACGGCGGGTTGGGCGACGCAGGGACCGTTCGATGGGATTCTCGTCGCGGCGGCGCCGCTGCGCGTGCCCGAAGCGCTGCTCGAACAGCTCGCCGTTGGCGGCCGCTTGATCATGCCGGTGGGGCCGGAAGGGAAGCAGGAACTGATCCGGTTCACGAAGCGCGAACAGAAGGTCGACCGCCAGTCGTTGGGTCCGGTCAGCTTCGTGCCGCTGCTCGGCGGTGTCGGCTAGCCATTCGTAAGATGCAGCACGAATAAAGAGCTGCAACTTATTGAATGCAATGCGCTTTAGTAGCCATATCGACTCGACCTCGCCGCTGGAAAACTCGCGAAAAAAAGCCTTTTCAAATCGGGCAGTTGCCAGCGGAACTGTGACCCGTTTAACATCTCCCGGGTTCGAGCTGAAAACCCGACCGGGACAGCGCGAAGAAGACACAGGGATGATGGGGGAAGTCGGTAGTCAGAAGTAGAAAAATCAACAAGAACAAGAACTAAACGACGATTGTTCGAGTCTGTCAGCTTCGGGCGATCGGTGAGCGAAACGAGCTTCTTCTCCCTGTGTCTTCTTCGCGCTGCCCCGCTTCAGGGAAACAGCGCCGCCAGCACCTCGCGCTCTTCCTGGACCAGCACGTTGTACGTGCGGCAGGCGGCGCCAAACTCCATCGCTTCCAGCGCAATGTTCCGCTCCCGGAATGCGCGACGGATCTCCGCCGGCGGGATTCGATCCGCGGCGCGCGTGCCGACGATCACCAGTGCCGCGCGGCTCGCAAACACGGGCTCGAGTTGCTCGAGCGTCAACGTCGCGAGCGACTCCGCCGGCCATTGATCGATGAGTTGCTGACGCGACAGCAGCAGCGGCCGCGCGCAGCGCTGCTCGCCGATCCAGACGCTGTCGGCGTCATAGCGCCGCACGAGCAGCGCGCCTCCCGATTGATCCAACGTGATCTGCACGGTCGGTAAGATAAGCGATGTGCAGGAACTGATGCTGATCGTGAGTGGCGTGGCCCAGCAAACCGATGACCGGGACGTTCGCGACGGCGGCGCTGCGCCCGTGCGGCTGCGCTGGGAGTCGCTCGCGGAGGGTGCCGGCGGCGCCCACCTCGGCTTGCTCCGGCGGCTCGGGCGCGACGATCTGTGCGGCGTGCCACTCGCGCACCTGCTGGCGTCCAGCTCGAACACGACGGACGCCGCGCCGTGGCTCGTCTCGCCCCTGTCCTGCGTCGCGGGACTCGATCGACTGCACCTGTCGGCCGACGGCCTGTTGAACCTGCCGATGGAACAGTGGGCGCAGCTGTGCAGCGGGCTCGCGCGCGAACTCGGCAGCGGCAAGCTCGTGCTGACGCCACTCGACGGGCGCACGGCGCTGCTCGAGGGCGTATCCCTCGGCGAACTGGTCACGCCCGAGCCCGACGAACTGCTCGGCACTGATTTGCGCGACTGTCAGCCGCGCGGGCCCGCCGCGAACCGCTGGCGCGCGCTGCAGGGCGAGATCGAAATGTGGCTGCATGCGCATCCGGTGAATCAGGCGCGCGCGCGCGCGGGCCAGCCGCCCGTGACGACGCTGTGGCCCTGGGGCGGCGCCCAGCCCGGCCGCGCCGCAAGCGGGTTCGAACCGACGCGCGCTGCTGCCTCGCCAGCGTGGTCGCTGCTGGGGCTCGGCGTGCACGGGCAGGCGCTGGCCGCGCGGCATCCCGGCATCGATGCGACCGCTGAACTAGAGCTGGCGGATTACGCGGCGCTCGCGGCCACGCGCCGCGCGGGCTCGGTGGCGCTGCGCGTCAGTGCCGCGCGTGGCCTGGCCGAACTGGAATCACGCTGGCTCGCGCCGGCGGCCGCGGCGCTGCAGCGCGGGCAGCTCGGCGCGCTGACGTTATGGCACCGCCGGTCCGCGTGGCGCCTCGCACGCCGGCGCTGGTGGCAACGCGGCGTACGCCCGAGCACGCTCGGCGAGTTGCTCGCGAGCGCAACAGCGACGCTCGCGATGACGACATCGGAGGGGCGTTGAGCTTCTCCAGCGGGTTACACATCGTGCAGCGAGCCGCGCCTGCCGGGCCGGCCGCGGCCTGGCCTGGCGTGCATCCCGTGCTGGCGCGGGCCTATCGGGCGCGCGGCGTGGCGGCGCGCGACGACCTGGCCCTGACGCTCGATAGGCTGCTGCCCGTGAGCTCGCTCGACGGCGTGGCCGCCGCTGCCGAGTTGCTGCTCGCGTACCGCGAGCGGCGCGTGCTCGTGGTCGGCGACTTCGACGCCGACGGCGCCACCAGCACGGCGCTGATCCTGCGCGCGCTGCGCGGCTGGGGTTACGCCGCGGTCGACTTCCTCGTGCCGAACCGCTTCGAATACGGCTATGGCCTGACGCCCGAGATCGTCGCGCTCGCCGCGCAGCGCAACCCGGAGCTGATCGTCACGGTCGACAATGGCATCTCCAGCGTGGCAGGCGTGGCGGCGGCGCGCGCCCTCGGCATCGAGGTGCTGGTCACCGATCATCACCTCGCCGGGGCGGAGTTGCCCGCCGCGCGTGTCATTGTGAATCCGAATCTGCCGGGTGCGAGCTTTGGCTCGCGCGCGCTCGCCGGCGTCGGCGTCGCGTTCTACGTCATGGTGGCACTGCACCGGGAGCTCACGGCCCGCGCGCTGCTGCCCGCTGGCGCGCCGGCACCGACCGAGTTCCTCGACCTGGTCGCGCTCGGCACGGTCGCGGATGTCGTGCCGCTCGATCTGAACAACCGGATCCTGGTCGCGCAGGGCCTGCGTCGCATCCGCGCGGGACGCTGCGGCGCGGGCATCCGGGCACTGCTCGATGTCGCGGCGCGCAACCTGACGCAGCTGACGGCGACCGACCTCGGCTTCGCGGTCGGGCCGCGGCTGAACGCGGCCGGGCGCCTCGACGACATGACCATCGGCATCCGTTGCCTGCTGGCCGATTCGCCGACCGAGGCGGGCATGCTCGCGGCGCGACTCGATCAGCTGAACCAGGAGCGGCGCGGCATCGAGGCGAAGATGCAGGAGACGGCGCTCGCGGCCGTGCGCGGCCTGCGCGATGCCGAACTCGAAGCAGGCGCGGGCGGACGGCGGCGCGCGGCGCTGTGCCTGTACGACCCGGGCTGGCATCAGGGCGTCGTTGGCCTGGTGGCCAGTCGCCTCAAGGAGCGCATGCGCCGTCCGGTCGTCGCCTTCGCCGACAACGCCGATGGCACGCTGCGCGGCTCGGCGCGCTCGGTGCCGGGCGTGCACATCCGCGATGTGTTCGATTCGGTCGCGGCGCGCCATCCGGGCCTGCTGGTGCGCTTTGGCGGCCATGCGATGGCCGCCGGACTCACGCTCGAACGCGATCGGCTCGATGCGTTCTCGCAGGCCTTCGAAGCCGAGGTCGAGCGCCTTGCTGCCAGTGCGGCGCTGGCCGATGCGGTCGAGTCCGATGGCGCGCTGTCGGTCGACGAGATCTCGCTGACGACGGCGGAGGCGCTGCGCGAGGGCGGTCCGTGGGGACAGGCTTTCCCCGAGCCGAACTTCGATGGTGAATTCGACATCACGCGCAGCCGTCCGGTCGGAGAGCGGCACCTGAAGATGTGGGTCGAGGTCGCCGGCACCGGGCGGCGCTTCGACGCGATCGCGTTCAACCTGCTCGAGCCCGGCCGCGATGCGGGCCGCGTGCCGGAGCGGGCGCGCCTCGTGTATCGGCTCGACATCAACGAGTACGGCGGCGAGCGGCGGCTGCAGCTGCTCGTGGATCACCTGCTGGCCTGATCCTGCCGCCGCCGATCTGCTAGCATTCGCGCCCCATGATCGAACTCGGCCAAGTCAAGCGCAGTCTCAAAGACCTCGCAGAGCGCGTCGCTGCGCTCAGGGGGTTTCTTTGAGTACGACACCAAGAAGGAACGCCTCGAAGAGGTGAGCCGCGAACTCGAGGACGCTGCCGTCTGGTCCAAGCCGGAACGCGCGCAGCAACTCGGGAAGGAACGCGCCCAGCTCGAGACGGTGCTCGGCGTCATCGATCGCGCGACGTCCGCGGTCGGCGATGCCAACGAGCTTCTCGAGCTCGCCGAAGCCGACAACGACGAGGCCATGGCGCGCGACGTCGAGGCCGATGTCCCGCGCCTCGAAACGCTGGTGCGCGGGCTGGAACTGCAGCGCATGTTCCGCGGCGAGATGGATTCCCACAACGCGTTCATGGACATCCAGGCGGGTGCCGGCGGCACCGAAGCGCAGGACTGGGCGCAGATGCTGATGCGCATGTACATCAAGTGGGCGGCCAGTCGCGGCTTCGATTGTGAAGTCCTCGACGCGAACGGCGGTGAAGTCGCCGGCATCAAGAGCGCGACGCTGGGCATTCGCGGCGAGAACGCCTACGGCTGGCTGCGCACCGAAACCGGCGTGCACCGCCTGGTGCGCAAGTCGCCCTTCGATTCGGGCAACCGGCGGCACACATCGTTCGCGTCCGTGTTCATCTCGCCCGAGATCGATGACGACATCAACATCGAGGTCAATCCGGCCGACATCGAGATGGATGTGTTCCGCTCGAGCGGCGCCGGCGGCCAGCACGTCAACAAGACGGAATCAGCCGTGCGCCTGCGCCACATGCCCAGTGGCATCGTGGTCGCGTGCCAGCAGGAGCGCAGCCAGCACAAGAATCGCGACAAGGCGATGAAGATGCTGAAGGCCAAGCTATACGAGCTCGAGGTCAACAAGCGCAACGCTGCCGCCAAGGTGCTCGAGGATTCGAAGTCGGACGTCAGCTGGGGCCACCAGATCCGCTCCTACGTGCTCGACCAGTCGCGCATCAAGGATCTGCGCACCAACGTTGAAATCGGCAATACCGTCGCCGTGCTCGACGGCGACATCGATCCGTTCCTCGAGGCCTCGCTGAAGGCAGGGTTGTAGTCCATGACCGATCCACAGCCGCCGGCACACGAGAACAAGCCCGACGAAAACAAGCCCGACGAAAACAAGCTGATAGCCGAGCGGCGCGCGAAGCTCGCGCAGCTGCGCGCCGCGGCGGGCGAACAGGGCTCCGCGTTCCCGAACGATTTCCGCCGCGATGCACTCGCGGGTGACCTGCTATCCGGCTATGCGGACGCGACCGCGGAGGCGCTCGAGGCGGCGCCGGTGCGCGTGCGGGTTGCGGGCCGGATGATGCTGCGCCGGATCATGGGCAAGGCGAGCTTCGTCAAGGCCCAGGATTCCTCCGGGCAGATCCAGCTGTTCCTGCAGCGCGATGCGCTGGGCGATGTCTACGAGGCCTTCAAGGGCTGGGACATCGGCGACATCCTGGGTGCCGAGGGCGTCCTGTTCCGCACGAAGACCGGCGAGTTGTCGGTGCGGGTCGAATCACTGCGGCTGCTGGTCAAGTCGCTGCGGCCGCTGCCCGACAAGTGGCACGGGCTTGCGGATACCGAAGCGCGCTATCGGCAGCGTTACGTCGACCTGATCATGAACGAGGACAGCCGCGCGGTGTTCCGCAAGCGCACGCAGGCAGTGCGCTTCCTGCGCGACATGCTCGATTCGCTCGGCTTCATGGAAGTCGAGACGCCGATGATGCAGCCGATCCCGGGCGGTGCCGCGGCGCGACCGTTCATCACGCACCACAATGCGCTCGACCTCGACATGTACCTGCGCATCGCGCCCGAGCTGTACCTGAAGCGGCTCGTAGTCGGCGGCTTCGAGCGGGTCTACGAGATCAACCGCAACTTCCGCAACGAGGGGCTGTCGACGCGCCACAACCCCGAGTTCACGATGCTGGAGCTGTACTGGGCCTACGCGGACTACCAGGACTTGATGGACCTGGTCGAGCGCATGATGCGCGGTCTCGCAGAGGCCGTGCTCGGCACGGCGACGTTCACGAGCCAGGGCCGCAGCTACGATTTCACGCAGCCGTTCCGGCGCATCTCGGTGATCGATCTCGTGCTGGAGCGCAATCCCGATCTCGATGCCGCGCGCCTGCGCGATGTCGGCTACCTGCGCGCGGCCTGCGACGCGCGCGGCCTGCCCTGGAAGCCGGGCGATGGCGCCGGCAAGCTGCTGACGGAGCTGTTCGAAAAGACCGGCGAGCACACGCTGCTCGATCCCACCTTCGTCTACGCGTATCCGGCCGAGGTGTCGCCGCTGTCGCGCGCGAACGATGCCGACCCGTTCCTGACCGACCGCTTCGAGTTTTTCGTCGGCGGGCGCGAACTCGCGAACGGATTCTCCGAGCTCAACGACGCCGAGTACCAGGCAGCGCGCTTCCGGGCCCAGGTCGAGCGCAAGGACGCCGGCGACGAAGAGGCGATGTTCTACGACGCCGATTATGTCCGGGCGCTCGAGTACGGCCTGCCGCCCACTGCGGGCCTCGGTGTCGGCATCGACCGGCTGGTCATGCTGCTGACCGACTCGGCGTCGATCCGCGACGTGCTGCTGTTCCCGCACCTGCGCCCGGAGGCGGATTGAACACAGCCGTGGCGCCGGATCGGGACGCGCCGATCGGCGTGTTCGATTCCGGCGTGGGCGGGCTCACGGTGCTGGCGGCCTTGCGCGCGCGCCTGCCGACCGAGCACTTCGTCTACCTCGGTGACACTGCGCGTCTGCCGTATGGCACGAAGAGCGGCGAGACGGTGGTTCGCTACGCACTGCAGGCCAGCGAGGCGCTCGTCGAACGCGGCATCAAGGCGCTCGTGATCGCCTGCAACACCGCCACCGCGGCGGCGTTGCCGGCGCTGCGCGAACGCTTCCCCGAGTTGCCCGTGGTCGGCGTGGTCGAGCCCGGCGCGGCGGCGGCCTGTGCGGCCACGCGCAACGGCCGCATCGTGGTGATCGCGACCGAAGGCACCGTGCGGGGCGGCGCCTACCAGCAGGCGATCCTGCGCAGCAGGCCGGATGCCGACGTCCAGGCACTGGCCTGCCAGTTGTTCGTCGCGCTGGCCGAGGAGGGCTGGTCGCAGGGGCCGGTGGTCGATGCCGCGATCCGCGCGTATCTCGCGCCGCTGTTCCCTGGCGCGCGGTCCGAAGCGACGCAGCGCAACCGGGCCGACGTCTTGGTGCTGGGCTGCACGCATTTTCCGCTGCTGCGCGCGGCGCTGGCCGGTTTCGTCGGTGACTCGGTCGCGATCGTCGATTCGGCCGTCACGACAGCGGCCGCCGTCGAGACGACGCTGGCCGCGCGGCGCCTGTTGCGTGGCGCAGGTCCGCGCGGCGCGCTGCAGCTGCTGGCAACCGATGGCGTCGAGCGGTTCGCGCGCGTGGGCAGCCGCTTTCTCGGCGAGGCGATCCTGCCGGCCGACGTCACGCTGATCGATCTCTAGGGCCTGTTCAGGGCTCGACCGGCAGCGCATACGGCAGCGGCAGCGATTCGGCATCGCTGCAGCGGCGCAATGCCGACGCCGCGCCGGCCGCGCTGTCGTCGGCAGCCACGGGCTCCGGGGGTGCCGCCGCCACCGCTGGCGCGCCGAACGTCGTCACGGCGAGCCATTCGCAGCCGCCATCGGCCCGGTCGACACTGTCGACCACCTCGAAGCGTCGACCGTCGGGCAGGAGTCCCTGCGAGCCGGGCGGCCAGTCCGCCGCGCGGCTGGCGCGCGAGCCGAAGCGCTGCATCCGGCGCTTGACCTTGCCGCGATAGTGCGCGCGCGCAATGACTTCCTGGCCGGTGTAGCAACCCTTGTCGAAGGCGATGCCCCCGATCAGGTCTAGGTTCAGCATCTGCGCGACGAACGCGGCTGCCGTCGCCGCGTAGACCTGGGGCAGGCCGGCGGCAACGTCCTGCCGCTGCCAGTCATCGACGGGGCGCTCGCGATCGGTCGGCGCGGGCCAGGCCGTCGCTGCCATCGCGCGAGGCCGCAACAGCCAGCAGCGGCTCCCCGACGCATCGGCAGGCACGCGGATTGCGCCTGCCGTCGCCGACGCAGCAGTCAGTCGGGCCATGACGGTAGCCGGTGACGCGAACACGCCGAGCAGTTCCCAGCGCTCGGATTCATCGCCAAGCGTCGCCTTCGACCGCAGCAGGTAGCGGCGCAGCAGCGGCAGCACGGTCGCGAGCCGCTCGGGCGGCAGCAGCGCGAGCACATCGGTACCCGCGGCGACGGTGCTGTCGGCGATCAGCCGCAGCGTGGCGAGGCTGCGCCCTTGCGGATTGTGCAGGCCGGCCCAGCGGGCCTCCCCGGCGGGCAGGCCCAGCACATCCGCCGACAGCTGGCCCTGCAGGAAGCGGCGTGCGTCTACCCCACGTGCGGCAAGCACCGCGAGCGGCGGCCGGCAGTATTCGACCGGAGTCTCATCCATGGAGTTAGGTGCTGTTTTCGCAGGGGTTTCGGATGGTCGCGACGCAGTGATTCTGGCAGAATAGTACGCGATGCAAAAACCCGTCGAAGTGTCCGCCGCCCCCGCGGCTGGCGGCCGTCCAGAAGCGCCCGCGCTGGCGTCGTCCGCGCCCCCCGTCGAACCGTCGTCCGTGGTGCCGTCCGCGCCTGCCGCGGCGTCTGCCCTGATCGAACTGGGCGGGCCCACCGGACCCGAGCCGACCCGCTACGGTGACTGGGAAAAGAAAGGTCGCTGCATCGATTTCTGAGTTTCCGCCGAATAGCCCCTGAGGGCTCGCTGAGGAGAACCCAATGCGCGAACGACCGTTGTCGCCGCACCTGTCCGTTTATCGCTTCATGTACACGATGGCGCTGTCGATCGCGCACCGCATCACCGGGGTCATCCAGTCGGTCGGTCTGCTGCTGCTCGCCTGGTGGCTGATGGCCGCGGCCGGCGACGCCGCGGGCTACGAGACGGC
>CAZPJE010000030.1:0-1659 GCA_964586725.1 uncultured Steroidobacteraceae bacterium
TGCTCGCTCCGCTCGCTGCGTGCATCCTTTTGGAAGGCCCTGCAGCAGAACGCACGCGTTATGCGAACCGGCCAGCATTGACGTTTGTCACGTGACGCGTTACTCTCTGGAGTGATCAAGACCTTTGCTGACGGGCAGACCGAGGAGCTGTTCCGAACCGGCAAGGCCAAGAAGGTGCCCGCCGATGTGGCGCGGCGCGCGCTCCGGAAGCTCGAAGCCGTCCACGCGGCGCTCCAGGTCACGGACCTGCGCGTGCCGCCGGGAAATCGGCTCCATGCGCTCAAGGGAGACCGCGTCGGGCAGCACGCCATTGCGGTCAATGACCAGTGGCGCATCTGCTTCCGTTTCGTCGACGGTCATGCGTACGACGTCGAGTTCTGCGACTACCACTAGCCCGAGCGATCCGATGAGCGTCCCCAACTCCCGCCCGCTGGAGCGCCGCCCGATTCACCCCGGCGAGATCCTCCGCGAAGATTTCCTGCCCGAGTACGACCTCTCGGTCACGGCCTTGGCCGAGGCCGCGGGCGTCTCGCGGCAGTCCATGAACGAACTCCTGCGTGAGCGGCGGGCCGTCAGTCCCGAGATGGCCCTGCGCCTTGGCAAGCTCTTCGGGAACACGCCAGAGTTCTGGCTGAACCTGCAGCGCAACGTCGACCTCTGGGATGCCGCTCGCGGTCTCAAGCGGGAGATCGCGCACATCCAACCCCTCCGCGTCGCATAACGATGCTTGCTGCAGGCGGGCGGTCTTCGGAAGCGCGCTGCGCGCGCATTCTGTTGGAGCACCCGCTGCAGAAGCCCGCGTTCGGCGGACTGGATCGGACGGCGGCGGAGCGCCCATCGTCGCGCTGGCTGACCGGCACTGACATTGACCACCTCAGGAGAGCTCGATGTCGCGAAGATGGGAGTACAAGTTGATCAGCACGAACGACGTGCCGGGCGGTAGCTGGCTGGGCATGAAGGAGCGGGAGGCCGTGGAGGCCTATTTGAACCAACTCGGCACCGAAGGATGGGAGATTGTCGGCATCGACTTCACCGACGCGACTCAGAGCCCGAACTTCTTCCAGGCGCTCGCACGAAGGGAGCGGTAGCGCGTTCGGAGACCGGATGCGCCTCGCCGCCGAACGAGTGCTTGCAGCTGACAGGGCGGCCCGAAGTCCCGACGCAGTGCCGAGGCCCGATCGGGCCGCCCTGCTGCTGAAGCCAAGGCGTTAGCACGGCATTCAGCCTGAGTTTAACGCTGGCCTCATGATCGACTCATCGATCGTTAATGCTACATCCATTGCCGCGTTGGCTCGAATCGCGAATCCTATGCGAAATCTCTGCTCGGAGTTCACGATGAGATCGCGCCCCTTACTTGCTCTTCTGTCGGCGTGCCTAGCGTTGCCACACGTGGCTGGCGCGCATTCCCGCCAAGCCGTCGGGACCGGTTGCTTAGGCCGCTCGCTTGATCCAGCCGGGCCGCCTTCACCCTCAATCGCGCAGTTGCAGGCGTGGACAGCTCAGTACTACCCGGATCTCGCGGCGAAGGCAAAGGCGCCGGCTCGCCTCGTCGTTGGCTTCATCATTGATGAGCAGTGCCGCGTTCTGAGGCACTCTGTCGGGTTCCTCCCCGAGGAGTACTCGGACGACATCGTGCTCTCACTCTTCCCCGACGCGACG
>CAZPJE010000031.1:0-15286 GCA_964586725.1 uncultured Steroidobacteraceae bacterium
TCGTCGTCCCCGACGCCGCGGAAATCCACGCCGAGCGACCGCAGCTTCCGATACAGGTGGGTGCGCTCCATGCCGACGCGCTTGGCGAGCTGGCCGACCTTGCCGTTGCAGAGCAACAGCTGCTGCTGCAGGTAGGCGCGCTCGAACTGCTCGCGTGCTTCGCGCAGCGACAGGGCGAGCAGGTCCTGCTTGACCAGCGGCTCGGCGGCCGTGGACTGGCTGCCGAGCTCGGCCTCGATTTCCTCGAGCCGGATTTCCTCGGGTCCGCCGCGCACCAGCAGGCGCTGCACGAGGTTGCGCAGCCCGCGCACGTTGTCGGGCCACGGATAGTTGCGCAGCCGGTTCTGCGCCGCGACGCTGAACCGGCGGAACGGCAGGCCGTCGGCATCGACCAGCCGATCGACGTAGTGACGCAGCAGCTCCGGCACGTCTTCGGCGTAATCGCGCAGCGACGGCACGCGGGCGACCAGACCGTTGAGCCGCGCCAGCAGCTCGCGCCGCAGCGATTCGGGCGTCGCGCCGGCGCGCGACTCGACGCCGGGCTGCGCCGACGACACGATGCGCGCCGACAGCGGCAGCGGCTCGGTGCCGCCGAGCCGCGTGAATCTCGCGCTCTCGAGCACGCCGAGCAGCACGCGCTGCGCGGCCTGCGGCAGTTCTTCGATGTCGTTGAGGAACAGCGTGCCGCCGGCGGCCTGCTCCAGCAGTCCGCGGGTCGCGGCGCCCTCGCGCCCGAGCAGGGCGAGTTCGGCGTCGGACTCGCGCAGCGCGGTCGCGACGACCGTCACGAACGGGCGCGAAGCCAGCGGCCCCGAATCGTGCAGGAAGCGCGCGAAGGCCTCGCGGCCCGAGCCCGGCTCGCCGATCAGCAGCAGGGGCGTGGCGAGCGGCGCGTACTGCTGCAGTTCGGTGCGCAGTTGCTGCATCGCCCGGCTCTTGCCGACCGGCGTGGCTATGCCGGAGGCCAGCAGGCGACCGCTGCCGCGCCGCCGCCGGCCGGCGTCGAGCGCGCGCTCGACGGTGCGCAGCAGCTTGGCGAGCGACAGCGGCTTCTCGACGAAATCGAAGGCGCCGAGGCGCGTCGCTTCGACGGCTGTTTCCACGGTGCCATGGCCCGACATCATGACGACGGGGCAACCGTCCTGCGCGGTCTCCGACCATTCGCGCAGCAGCGTGATGCCATCGACGTCGGGCATCCAGATGTCGAGCAGCACGAGGTCGGGCGTGGCCCGCGCGCGCAGCAGGCGCGCCTGCGCGGCGTCGGCCGCGACCTCGACTTCATACCCCTCGTCCGAGAGGATTTCCTTCAGCAGACTCCGGATATCGGCCTCGTCATCGACGACGAGAACCCGCGCAGCGCTCATGCCCGCTCCCTCCGCAACTCCGTGCGCCGCTCACGGGCGACCGCGAGCCGCGAACTGTCCTTGACCGGCAACATAACACGCACTCGACCTCCCCCTTCTGGACGATTGTCGGCCTCGATGCTGCCGCCATGTTCTTCGACGATCTTCTTGACGATCGCGAGACCGAGCCCGGTGCCGCGCTGCTTGCTGGTCACATAGGGGTCGAAGATACGGGGTAACAGCTCGCGCGCAAAGCCCGGGCCGTTGTCGCTGACGACGATGACGGCCTGCGCCGCTCGCCCGGCATCGCGCGCCACCACCTCGGTGGCGACTTCGACGCGCGCGCCGGCGACGCCCTCGAGCGCCTCGAGAGCGTTGGTCAGCAGGTTGTTCAACACCTGGCGGATGCGGCCCCGATCGGCCTCGACCATGCCGACGGCGGGATCGAGCCGCACGGCGATCTCGACCGCGCCGCCGCTGGGCCGGAACAACTCGGCCGCCTCGACCACGAGCCCGTTCAGGTCGAACTCGGCGATGTGCATTTCGGGCGAGCGCGCGTAATCGCTGAACGCGTTGACCATGCGCTTCATCGTCTCGACCTGGTTGACGATGGTGCTGGTGGCGCGCTCGAGCAACTGCGCGTCTTCGGCACCGAGACTGTCGCCGAGGCGGCGCTGCACGCGCTCGGCGGCGAGCTGGATCGGCGTCAGCGGGTTCTTGATCTCGTGCGCGAGCCGGCGCGCCACCTCGCCCCAGGCGGCATCGCGCTGCGCCTGCAGCAGGCGGGTCACTTCATCGAACACGATGACATAGCTGCGCCGCTCGACGTCGTCATCGGGCAGCGGCACGCAGGCGCAGACCAGCGCCCGGCCGCCGCCCTCGCCGGCCAGCTCGAGCTGCTCGCGCCACTCCTCGCGCCCTGCCGCAAAACGCGCGCGCAGCGCCTCGACCAGCTGCCGCAACGCGTCGCTGCCCACCGACAGTTCGAGCAGCGACTGCCCGTCGCGACCGGCGAGATCGATGCCGAGGATCGTGCCGGCCGACTCGTTCGCGATCCGCAGGCGCAGGTCGCGGTCGATGACCAGCACGCCGGTCGACAGGCGCGCGAGGATCACGGCGAGCCGCTCGCGCTCGCGCTCCGCCTCCTGGCGGCTGCGTTCGGTTTCCTCGCGCGCGCGGCGCAACCGCTTCGTCATGTCGTTGAACGAGTGCACGAGGAAGCCCATCTCGTCGCGCGACGTCAGCGGCAGGCGCGTGCCGAAATCGCCTTTCGCGACCGCGCGCGTGCCTTCCATCAGATCCTGCACCGGCTTGAACAGGATCTGCGCGAAGAAGATCGCGCCGTAGATCGCCGCGAGCATCGTGACGAGCAGCACCATCGTCAGCGTCAGGCGGAAGCTATACTTCAGCGGCTCGCGCAACGCGGCGAGATCGCCGTACTGCGAATAGGAACGCTGCACCGCATCGGCGAGCGCGGCGAGCTGGCGCGGCACTTCGTACGTCGCGACGACGTAGCGCCGCTCGCCGCCGCCCGGCACCGGCGCCGCGGTGCGGATCACGTACTCTGCTTCGCCCACGGGCTCGAGCATGACGAACGGCCGCCCGTCGCTGACCTGGCGGATCAGGTCGTCCGGCGGCCGCTCCGGCAGTACCTCGAGCGCGCCGCTCGAACTCGCGGCGAGGATGCGCTCGTGCTCGCCATACAGCACCAGATCGAGCGCGCCGCTGCCGCGCCGCTCGTCGTCGAGCGTCAGCATCGCCTCGACGTTGCCGCTGCCCGCGAGGCGCTGCGCGTAAGTCTCGGTGCGCTGGGCGTGCTCGCGCATGCGCAGGTCGAGCGCCGCGCGCGACAGCACCAGCGCGTCGTTCAAGCCCTGCTTGATCTCGACGCGGAACCAGCTGTCGATGCCGCGGTTCAGGAACTCGAGCGAGAACACATAGACCGTCAGCAGCGGCAGCACGACCAGCATGCCGAACACCGTCACCGTGCGCGTCGTCAGTCGCGACCCGGGTTCGTGGTTGCGCCAGGCGCGCACCAGCTGCAGCACCTTGCGCGCGAGCAGCACGGCGAAGAGCGTGACGCCGGCGACGCTGACCAGCAGGATCCAAGGCTGCAGGCGGCCGAACTGCGCGGAATTCTGCGCCGACAGCGCCAGCACGGCGAGCGCCGCGAGCACCAGCACCACCGCGACGGCGATGCGGATCGCGGTGCGGCGCGGTGTCAGCGCGGCAGCGACCACGCGTACCACTCCGTCTCGCGATGCCAGTCATCGGTCCAGAACAGCAGCACCCGCAACGCATCGGTCAGGCGGCCGCGCCGCACGCCGGCCCGCACCCTGACGGTGTGGTCGACATCGGGCGCCACCTGCGAGGCCACCAGGATCGGCCAGCGATCCACCGTGCCGAGCGCATCGAGCGCAGCATCCAGCGACGGATAGGAGTCGAGGTCGCGGCCCTGCGCGCCGCGCACGACGTAGCGATCGCTGACGGTGTGGTAGACCAGTTCGCGCTCGAGCGTGAGGTCGACGACGCGCGCATCACCCCAGAAGCGCCGCTCGCGTTCGACCACCGCCTGGAGCTCGAAGGTCAGCGAGACGCCATCGCGCAGCGCGGCGCGGATCTGGTCGTTGACCGGGTACTGCACCCGGGCCTGCAGCAGGTAGACGCCGTCCTCGATGTTGACGAACGCCGACTGCACGCCGAGCGTGCCATCGAGCGCATCGCTGCGCGCCGCCGACGCGGCGACCAGCAGCACGCAGGCGCCGAGCAGCGCGGCGAGCCAGCGCAGCGGTTCGAACCTCGACGGACGCGGTGTTTCGGTCGTCATGCTGCGGCATCCACCCGACGGACCAGAGCATAGTAGAAGCCGTCGGTGTTCGCTGCGCCGCCCGGCAGCAGCTGCGTGCCGTGCGCGAGCCGCACGGCGTCGGGCGGCAGCGCGACGCGCTCGACCGGCCAGGCCTCGACGCGGGCGGCCGGCGTGGCGGCGATGAATTCGGCCACGACCGCCTCGTTCTCCGCCGGCAGCACCGAGCAGGTCGCATACAGCAGCAGCCCATCCGGGGCGAGGTGCGCGAACGCGGCGCGCAGCAGCCGCGCCTGTTGCGCGGCGAGTGGCGCGATGTCGCTCGAGCGGCGCAGCAGCTTGATGTCCGGGTGACGGCGGATCACGCCCGTCGACGAGCAAGGCGCATCGAGCAGGATGCGATCGAACGGCGCCTCATCGGCCAGCGCCGCCGCGGCGCCCAGGTCGAGCGCGCGCGACCGCGCGCTGCGCCCGAGCCGCAGCAGCGTCTCGCCGACGCGCCGCAGCCGCACCGGGTCGCTGTCGACGGCCAGCAGGTCGGCGATGCCGGGCTGTACTTCGAGCAGGTGGCCGGTCTTGCCGCCCGGCGCCGCGCAGGCATCGAGCACGCGGTCGCCGGCGCGCGGCGCGAGCAGGCGCGCCGCGAACTGCGCCGCGGCGTCCTGCACCGACACGCGGCCCTCGCGAAAGCCGGGCAGCGACTGCACCGGCGCGGGATGTTCGAGCACGACGGCGCCGGGGCAATCCTCCAGCGCCTGCCCGGCGCGTCCGGCCGCAGCCAGCTCGAACAGGTACTCCGCCACCGACGCGCGCGTCAGGTCGACCCGCAGCGTCATCGGCGGATGGCGGTTGTTGGCCTCGAGCAGCGCCGCCGCGCGCTCGCCCCAGGACGCCTGCACCGCCGCGACGAACCAGGCCGGGTGCGCGCAGGCCGCGGCCGGGTCGCGATCGACCGCGGCGAACAGCGCGGCGCGCTCCGTGACGAAGCGCCGCAGCACCGCATTGACGAAGCCGGTGGCCTTGGCCTGGCCCAGCGCGCGCGCCGCATCGACCGCCAGATGCGCGCTGACTTCGGGCGCGGTGCGCGAATGTTCGATCTGGTGCGCGGCGCAGACCAGCAGCGCGTGCAGCGCGGGCGGCATCTGCGCCACCGGGCGCGTCAGCAGCTGCTCGACCGCCGGCGCGAGACGCAGATACCAGCGCAGCGTGCCGAGCGCGATCGCGCGCACGGCCGAGCGGTCGGCGCGCGTTTCGATCGACTCGAAGACATCATCGGCCGAACGCCCCTGGTGCGCGACGGCCTCGACGACACCGGCGGCCGCGGCCAGCGTCGCAGCGCCGGGGGCCAGCGTCGCGGCCTTGTTGCGCGCCGCGCTCATGCCAGCACCTCGCCGAGCACCGGCACGGCCGCAGCGAACTCACGCGCCGTCACGGGCTTGCGGCCGGGTCGCTGCAGCGCCTGCAGCGCGAGTGCGCCACCGCCGCCGCACAGAACGACGAGGCCGTCGTCCGCGAGCGCGACCGCCTTGCCGGCCGGAGCGCCCTGCGCCGCCGCGGCGAACGGCCCACGCGCGACCGACTCCGGCAGCAGCGGCGCCGCGCGATGCACGCGAACGACTTCGCCGCGGATCACGGTATCGGCGACCGGCCAGGGCTGGAACGCGCGCACCTGCCGATCGAGCTCGGCGGCGCTGCGCTGCCAGTCGAGCCGCGCCTCCGCCTTGTCGATCTTGTGCGCGTACGTCACGCCCGCGTCCGGCTGCGCCTGCGGTCGCGCGCGACCGGCCTCGAGCTGCGCCAGCGCTTCGAGCAGCGCCGCGGCACCTTCACGCGCGAGTCGCTCGTGCAGCGATCCGGAGGTGTCATCGCTGGCGATCGGGACGCGCCGCTCGAGCAGCACCGGACCCGTGTCGAGGCCGGCTTCCATCTGCATGATCGCGACGCCCGTCTCGGCATCGCCGGCGAGGATCGCGCGCTGGATCGGCGCGGCGCCGCGCCAGCGCGGCAGCAGCGAGGCATGGATGTTCAGGCAGCCGAGCCTCGGCAGCTCGAGCGCGGCCGGCGGCAGGATCAGCCCATAGGCGACCACGACCAGCACATCCGGCTGCCAGGCCGCGAGCTGGCCGCGACCTTCGGGCGTGCGCAGCGTCGGCGGCTGATCGACCGGCAGGCCATGCTCGAGCGCGAACTGCTTGACCGGGCTCGCGCGCAGTTCGCGGCCGCGGCCCGCGGGCCGATCCGGCTGCGTCAGCACGCCGACCACGGCGTGCGCACTGCCGACGAGCGCCGCGAGCGGCGGCACTGCAAACTCCGGCGTGCCGGCAAAGGCAACCCGCAATGACATGGCTGGTGGAGACCGGTAGGGGCGGCGGACTCAGAGCGCCGCAGCGCCAGAGTCGCCACTGCGGGCGCGCGCCGCGCGTTCCTTGCGGTCCTTGTCGAGCTTCTTGCGGATGCGCTCGCGCTTGAGTTCCGACAGATAGTCGACGAACAGCTTGCCGGCGAGGTGATCCATCTCGTGCTGCAGGCAGACCGCGGCGATGCCATCGAGCTCGCGCTCGAACGTCGCGCCGTGCCGATCGAGCGCGCGCACCGTCACGCGATCGGCGCGTTCGACTTCCTCGTAGATGCCGGGCACCGACAGGCAGCCTTCTTCGGTGACCTCGACGCCGTCGCGCGCGACGATCTCGGGGTTGATGAACACCAGCGGGTCGGTCTTGTCCTTGGAGACGTCGATCACGATCAGGCGCTGGTGCACGTCGACCTGCGTCGCGGCAAGACCGATGCCCGGCGCTGCGTACATCGTCTCGAACATGTCGTCGATGAGCTGGCCGAGCGCGGCGTCAAAGCGGGTGACCGGCACGGCGCGGGTGCGCAGGCGCGGGTCGGGATACTCGAGGATCGTCAGACGGGCCATCCGGGCACTTCCCAAGGTAGTTCGTGTATTCGACTCAAAGCTGTTGCCAATGTTCTCATTTAGTTGAGAATTGGCGCCGGAGTTCCTGAGGGGGTCCGCCGGCTTGGTCGCAGGCGGCCCCGTGAACCACTGCACAATGCAGCGATTTGACGATGCGCGCCTCGCGGCCTTGCGAGTATAACAGCGAAGGCCCTGGGCCCCACCCGCATCGGGGAGTGGAGGATGCTTTTGAATCAGGCACTTAGCGCGAGCCGAAGCTCGCCGATCGCGTCTTTTGTGGCAGCGGCTGTGGCCGGCCTGGCCCTGTCGGGCTGTGCCGTGCTGGGCGGTGCCGACGACACGCCCGCCCCGGTCCGCAGCAGCGCTGCGGCCGAGCCGGCGCCGGTCGAGCGGGAGGTGCCGCTGACGGCCACTGAAGCCGCCGTCGCGGCGAACCCGTCGGCGCGCGCCGAGAGCAGCGGCTCGGAAGCCCCCGTCATCAACCCCAGCGCCCCGACCAGCTATACGGTCAAGCGCGGCGACACTTTGTGGGACATCGCCGCGATGTTCCTGCGCGATCCGTGGCTGTGGCCCGAGATCTGGCAGGTCAACCCGCAGGTGGAGAACCCGCACCTGATCTATCCCGGCGACCTGCTGACGCTGGCCTACGGCGCCGATGGCCGGCCGCAGATCCGCCTGACCCGCGGCGATGGCGCCCGCCTGAACCCGCTGCTGCGGGCCGGCGACGTCGACGACGCGATCGCCACCATCCCGTATGCCGCGATTTCGGCTTTCCTCGAGCGCCCGAGCGTCGTGTCGAAAGACCAGTTCGAAACGGCGCCGCACGTCGTCGCGTTCCGCAACGAGCACACGATGGGCGCCAACGGCATGCAGACCTATGTCCGCGGCCTGACCGCCGCTGGCGTCAGCAACCGCTATGCCGTCGTGCGTGTCGGCGACCCGATCCGTGATCCGGAAGACGGCGACGTGATGGGCTACCAGGGCACGTTCACGGCGACCGCGGTCGTCGAGCGTCCCGGCGATCCCGGCACGGTCATGCTGACCGAGTCGGCCCGCGAGACCTCCCCGGGCGATCGGCTGATCGGTGGCGACGCCGAAGTGCCGGTGAATTTCGTGCCGCGCTCGCCGGCCACGGACATCAGCGGCCAGATCATCTCCGTCGTCGATGGCGTCACCCTGATCGGCCAGTACCGCATCGTCGCGCTGAACCGCGGCAGCCGGCACGGCCTCGAAGTCGGACACGTGCTCGCGATCGACACCGCTGGCGAGACGATCCGCGACACCACGCGTGCCGGCGGCCTCGGCGGCATCAAGCTCGGCAGCACGTTCGCGCCCAAGGTCAAGCTGCCGAACGAGCGCAACGGCACGCTGCTCGTGTTCCGTGTCTATGACCGCATGAGCTACGGCCTGATCGTGACGGCCGAGATGCCGGTTCGCATCGCCGACGTCGTGCGCACGCCCTAGGCCCTTTTCACACTGCATTTGCGCCGATTCGCGGCAGATTGAGCGTGACGGCGCCGGCGGCGCCGTCACGTACTCTGGCGCGCGTGAACGATGCCACCGCGTTGCGCGCACGCCTTGCGCGCGTTCCCCAACTCGATGCCGCGGCACTGCGCCACGGCTGCGCGCAGCTCGGCTCGCTCGAGGCGCTGTGCTCGGCGCCGCTGCCGCAACTGCTCGCGGCCGGGGTCGCGCCGCGCGTCGCGCAGGCGCTGCGCGTGCCCGATACGGCGCAGCTCGCGGCCGACCTCGCGCTCGCCGCCCGCCACGGGCTGCAGCTGGTCGCGGCCACCGATCCGCACTACCCGCCCGCACTGCAGGCCTTCGCCGGCATGCCCGCCGTGCTGTGGGTGCGCGGCGACTGCAGCGCGCTGGCGACCCCGCAGCTCGCCATGGTCGGCTCGCGGCACCCCACCGCGCTCGGCGCCTCGACCGCGCGGCAGTTCGCGGCCTGGTTCGCGCGCGCCGGCATCACGATCACGAGCGGCCTCGCCCGCGGCATCGACGCGGCCTGTCACGAAGGCGCGCTCGGCGTCGGCGGCCTGACGCTCGCGGTCTGCGGGCATGGCCTCGACCACATCTATCCGCCGGAGAACACCGCGCTCGCCGCGCGCATCGCCGCCAGCGGCGCACTGCTGTCCGAGTTCCCGCCCGGCACGCCCGCGCGTCGGCGCCACTTTCCGCAGCGCAATCGGCTCATCGCGGCGCTCAGCCAGGGCACGCTGGTCGTCGAGGCGGCCATCCAGAGCGGTTCGCTCGGCACCGCACGCCAGGCCGCGGCGTTCGGCCGCGAGGTGTTCGCGCTGCCGGGCTCGATCCACAGCCCGGTTTCGCGCGGCTGCCATCAACTTATTCGGGACGGCGCCCAACTCGTCGAAAGCGCGCCGGAGGTCCTGGAGCTGTTGCGAATACCCTTTTCCAATCAATTACTTAATTTGCACAGCGCCGCCGGGACCGACACCCTTGCGCCGGCGCCGCGGTTGGACAAGGCCCAGGAAATCCTGTTAGATGCCGTCGGCTTCGGTCCGGCCGGCATCGACGATCTGGTCGCCCGAACCGGCCTTTCGGGCGAATCCATAGCGTCTATGCTGTTGATTCTGGAGCTTGAAGGCGAAATCAGCGTGGAGCCGGGCGGGCGGTATGGCCGTCGCCGGAATATGACAAACACCCCATGACCGATACCCACGGTAGCGTTCTCGACATCCTGATCTACGTCTTCGATCGCTACATGCTTAGCGACGATCCGGACGTGCCCGAACGCGACGAGCTCGCCCAGGATCTCGAGCGCGCCGGTTTCGAGCAGGCCAACGTCGAGCGCGCCCTCGACTGGCTGGCCGACCTCGCCGGCGAGCGCGGTCGCGGCGAGGCCGGCGATGCGGCCGCTGGCACGGGCACCTCCGGCCCGGGCTCGATGCGCCTGTTCCATGACAGCGAACTCGCGCGCCTGTCGCCCGAATGCCGCGGCTATCTGATGCAGCTCGAGCGCACCGGCATCCTGTCGGCCGTGCAGCGCGAGATCGTCATCGACCGCCTGCTCGCACTCGAAACCGAAGACCTCAGCGTCGACCAGCTCAAGTGGGTCGCGCTGATGGTGCTGTCCAGCCAGCCCGGCGCCGAACAGGCCTGCTCGCGGATGGAAGACATCGTCTGGGGCAGTTCGGAGCTGACGCACTGAAGCCGCTGGCCCTCAATTCGCCACCCCCCGACGCCGACGGGGTGGCTGCGCGCCTGGCGCCGACCGCGGTCACACCGCGGTTTTTCTTTTCCGGCTTACCGAAATTTTTGCAGGATTAAATGGCCGACAATCTCGTCATCGTCGAATCGCCCGCCAAGGCCAAGACCATCAAGAAGTACCTCGGCAAGGACTTCGAGGTGCTGGCCTCGTACGGCCACGTCCGCGATCTCGTGCCGAAGGAAGGCGCGGTCGATCCGGACCATCGCTTCGCGATGAAGTACGACATCATCGAGCGCAACGAGAAGCACGTCGAGGCGATCTCGCGCGCCCTGCGCAAGGCGAAGTCGCTGTTCCTCGCGACCGACCCGGATCGCGAGGGCGAGGCGATCGCCTGGCACCTGCACGAACTGCTGAAGGATCGCGGCGACCTCGTCAACAAGAGCGTGCGCCGCGTCGTGTTCTACGAAATCACCAAGAACGCCGTGCGCGAGGCGATCCAGGAACCGCGCGACCTGTCGCTCGACCTGGTCAACGCGCAGCAGGCGCGCCGCGCGCTCGATTACCTGGTCGGCTTCAACCTGTCGCCGCTGCTGTGGAAGAAAGTGCAGCGCGGCCTGTCCGCGGGCCGGGTGCAGAGCCCGGCGCTGCGCATGATCTGCGAGCGCGAAGCCGAGATCCAGGCCTTTGTCCCGCAGGAATACTGGACCCTCGACGCCGAAGGCGAACACACCGCACAGGCCTTCCCGCTCAAGCTCACCGAATACGCCGGCCGCAAGGTCGAGCAGTTCAGCTTCACGAACGAGGGCTCGGCGCGCGAGGTCGAGAACGCGATCCGTGCCGCCGTCGCGGCCGCGCCCGGTGGCGCGTTGCGCGTCACCGCGATCGACCGCAAGCAGCGTCGCCGCAATCCGTCGCCGCCGTTCACGACCTCGACGCTGCAGCAGGAGGCCGCGCGCAAGCTCGGCTTCTCGGCCCAGCGCACGATGCGCCTCGCGCAGCAGCTCTACGAGGGCGTCGATTTCGGCGAAGGCTCGATCGGCCTGATCACCTACATGCGCACCGACTCGCTGAACCTCGCCAACGAGGCAGTCGCCGAGATCCGCAGCGTCATCGAGCGGCAGTACGGCAAGGAAGCGGTCGCCGACGAAGTGCGCGTCTACAAGACCAAGTCGCGCAATGCGCAGGAAGCGCACGAGGCGATCCGCCCGACTTCGGCCGCGATCCTGCCGGCGCAGGTCGAGGGCAAGATCGACCCGGATCAATTCAAGCTCTACGCGCTGATCTGGAAGCGCGCGGTCGCGTGCCAGATGGCGCACGCGCTGTTCGATACGGTGGCGGTCGACATGCAGGCGGGCGATGCGCGCACGCCTGAAGCGCGCCACATGCTGCGCGCCAACGGCTCTACGCTCGTCAAGCCCGGCTACATGGCCGTCTACCAGGAAGGCCAGGACGACAGCGCCGACGACGAATCCGACCGCATCCTGCCGGCGATGAACGAAGGCGATGCTGTCAAGCTGCTGTCGGTGCACGCCGAACAGCATTTCACCGAACCGCCGCCGCGCTTTTCCGAAGCCTCGCTGGTCAAGGCGCTCGAGGAATACGGCATCGGCCGGCCGTCGACCTACGCGTCGATCATCTCGACGCTGAAGGACCGCGAGTACGTCGAGATGGACGGCCGGCGCTTCATCCCGACCGACATGGGCAAGATCGTCAACCTGTTCCTGTCGAAGTACTTCCTGAAGTACGTCGACTACGGCTTCACCGCCGCGATGGAAGACGAGCTCGACGCCGTGTCGCGGGGCGAAGAACTGTGGACGGAGCCGCTCGAGAAATTCTGGAAGCCGTTCATCGACCTCGTCGAGCACACCGACAAGAACGTCTCGCGCGAGGAAGTCGCGCAGTCGCGTGACCTTGGCTTCGACCCCGTCAGCGGTAAGCCGATGAGCGTTCGGATGGGCCGCTACGGGCCGTTCGTGCAGATCGGCACCAAGGACGACGAAGAAAAGCCGAAGTTCGCCGGGCTGCGGCCCGGCCAGAAGATGGATCGCATCACGCTGACCGAGGCGCTCGAGCTGTTCAAGCTGCCGCGCAAGCTCGGCCTCGTGCCCGAGGGCCTCGAGGGCACGGGTGAGGAGATCACGACCAACTTCGGCCGCTTCGGGCCCTACCTGAAGTACGGCGCGAAGTATGTGTCGCTGAAGGAAGGCGACGATCCGTACACGATCGAGCCCGAGCGCGCCGTCGAACTGATCCGCGCCAAGCAGGTCGCCGACGCGAACCGCATCATCCACGACTTCGGCGTGGGCGGCGTGCAGGTGCTGAACGGCCGCTACGGCCCGTACATCAGCGACGGCGAGAAGAATGCGCGCATCCCGAAGGATCGCGACCCGAAGACGCTGACGCTCGAGGAATGCCAGGCGCTGCTCGCTGCGGCACCGGCGCGCGGCGGTCGCTTCGGGCGCCGCTTCGGCGCGCGCGGCAAAGCAGCCGCGAAGCCCGCGGGCAAGGCCGCGGCGAAGAAGTCGGCCGCAGCGGCAGCGCCTGCCGACACGGCCGCAGCAGCAGCGCCGGCCGCAGCGCGCAGCGCCCCCGCGAAGAAGAAGGCCGCCGCCAGGAAGGCGCCGGCGAAGCGTGCCGCGCCGAAGAAGAGCCGGAGCGCCGCGGCCGGCGCGTGAAGTACCGCCACGCGTTCCACGCCGGCAACTTCGCCGACGTGCACAAGCATGTCGTGCTGCTGGCGCTATTCGAGGCGCTGCAGCGCAAGGACAAGGGCTTCCTGTACGTCGACACGCATGCCGGCGACGGTCTTTACGACCTGCGCAGCGCCGATGCGCGCCAGGGCGCGCACGAATCGGCCGACGGCATCGAGCGGCTGCGCAGCGACGCGGGCGCAGCCGCGCCGGCGCTGATCGAGCGCTACCTCGCGCTCGTCGCCGAGGCGCGCCGCACCACCGGCATCCGCCATGCTTATCCCGGCTCGCCGTGGCTCGCCGCGCAGGCGCTGCGGCCGCAGGATCGCGCCGTCTGCTGCGAATCGCGCACCGAAGCGTTCGTCGCGCTGCGGCGCGCGCTGCGCGATGCGACCCGCGTCAACTGCGAGAACGTCGATGGCTACGAGCGACTGCCCGCGCTGCTGCCGCCGGTGGAGCGCCGCGGGCTCGTGCTGATCGACCCGCCGTACGAAGACGGCCGCGACGACCGGCGCCGCATCGGCACGACGCTCGAGGCGGCATTGCGCCGCTTCGCCACGGGTGTCTATGTCGTCTGGTATCCGATCAAGCACGATGCCGACACGGGCCGCTGGCTCGATGCGCTGCGCGGTCGGCTCGCGCAGCCCTGGCTGACCTGCGAGCTGTGGCTGCATCCGCGCGATACGCGCATCGGCCTCAACGGCTCAGGGATGCTGGTCATCCATCCGCCGTACCAGGTCGATGAGCAACTGCGCGAGACGCTGGCGTGGCTGCTGCAGGCGCTGGGCGTGACGACGGCTCAGGGCGGCTGGTCGGTCGAGACCGGCTGAGCGACGCCCGCGAGCGCGCGCTGCACGCGGGCGAGCGGTTCGTCGACTGGCACATCGCCGCGGCTCAACACGGCCACCGCGCCGACGGCGGCGGGCGCGATCACGCCAGCGTAGCCGCCCTCGTCGAAGCGCTGCGGCGCGTCGACGGATTCCGTCGGCAGGACCATGACGGTCACCGCGCCGCCCGGCGTGCGCAGCACCAGGTGCGGCACCCAGTGGCCGCGGAACCAGCAGCTGTGCGCGTAGACGAGCTCGCCGAGCGCATCCCGGTCGAGGCGCACGCCGGAGCGGCGCAGCACGAGATCCAGCGCCGATTGCGGCAACGGTCGTGTTTGATCCCAGCTGTCGACCTCGCCGGCCAAGTGCTCGACGAGTTCGCTCGCGAGCGCCTCGCCATCGCGGCCACCGGCGACGAACACGCCGAGCAGCACCGTCAACAGCAAGCTCGCCGCGAGTGCCCAGCCGCGCCAGCGACGCGGGGCACCCGCCGAACGGACTGGCAGCGGCACGACCGGCGCAGCCGCGGGTGCCGCGGCAGGTGCCAGCGGCAGCGCCAGCGCGCGCTCGAGCCGCGCCTCGAGCGCGAGCATCTCGCGACGATAGACGCTGCAGTCGGCGCAACCGGCGAGGTGCTGTTCCAGCGCCGGATCGGTGGCGCGCGGCAGGGCGCCGATCGCCTGCCGAACGTGTTCGCAATTCATGACGCCCCTCCGCGCGGCGCTAGACCGTAGATCACCCGCAACTGATCGCGCGCCCGGAACAGCCGCGTCAGCACCGCTGACTGCGTCAGGCCGAGCTCCGTCGCGATCTCCTGGGTCGAGAAGCCGCCGAGCACCTGCATGACCAGCGGCTCGCGGTAGTCATCCGGCAGCCGCAGGATCGCGGCGCGCAGCTCGCCGAGCTCCTGCTGGTCGGCAGCGGCCAGCTGCGGATCGTCGTTGGCGACCAGCGCATCGACATCGGTCAGCTCGAAGCGTTTGCGCTCGTACAGGCGCGCGTGCTCGCGCCGCACGATGGTCAGCAGCCACGCCCGCCCGGCGCCGGCTCCGGCCAGCTCGCCCCGCGCTTTCCAGGCCCGCAACATTGCCTCCTGAACGACGTCCTCGGCGATCGCGCGATCCCGCGCCAGCCACAGCGCGAAGCGCAGCAGATCCGGCCGCAAATCCGCCAACCAGCGCTCGAATTGCGGGTCGTTCATGTACAAGACCGGGGCATTGCGGGTATTGTTTCGCGCCGAATGCGCCAAGAATTAGAAGATACCGCAGGTCCCGACCGCTATGGCGTCGTGGGTCATCCCGTCTCGCACAGCCGCTCGCCCTTCATCCACGGCATCTTTGCGCGCCAGACCGAGCAGGACCTGGTCTACCGGCTCTATGACGTCAGTCCCGAGGATTTCGACGCGTTCTGCGCGCAGTTCTTCGGCACGGGCGGCCGCGGGCTCAATGTCACCGTGCCGCACAAGGCCGCGGCGGCGGCGTTCGCGACGCAGCTGACGCCGCGGGCCGCGCGCGCCGGCGCCGTCAAC
>CAZPJE010000032.1:0-12520 GCA_964586725.1 uncultured Steroidobacteraceae bacterium
CCGGGTTCCGCCATACCGGGTTCGCGAGGCGATGATGATGGGCCCGGACGGTCTCGTGCTTGGGCTGCTGGAGCGTGTGGATCCGCCGTTCCGCGACTTCGAGTGGACGAGTCTCGTGTCGCAGCCGGTCACGGCATTCACCGTCGTACGCGACCTCGGTGCCGTTGGCGACACGCTCGAGCGTATCGGTCTTCAGGCGCGGTTGTCGTTCGATGGTGCCGCCGCCGAGCCTGGGCCGAACCTGTTTGGCTTGCCGCACGATCTGGTCGGCAACGTCACGCGGCACGTGAGATGGTGGCGGCTGGGGGATGGCGACGAGGGCATGATCGCCGCGATGTCGTTCAAGGGTCTGGCGGGGCGCAGCCACGTTGAAGCCGCGGCACCGCCCCTTCTCGGACTGTTTGCGTTGCGCGTGCCGGTTCGCGACGTCGCTTCCGCATGCGGGCGTGTGGGCGGCGCGCTGGAACCCACCATGCCCTTGGCGCCTTACGGCGTCGTCCGGATCTGCACGGTCCGGCTGGAGAACGGCGCGCGGCTCGAACTGTTCGCCAAGGAGGATGCCGCGCGCCGGTAAGGGAATTTCGGCCACGAGGCGCCCTGCGGGCACGCAGGCCGTCGAAGGCGACGAGACGGCGACGAACCGTGCTCGCTCACTGCGCAGCGGCTAGACGAGTGTCGATGCCCGCTTTCGGCACGGGCCCGATCAGCCCGCCTGCCCTGCACCGCGCATGATCGACCCCGCCCCGCTGCCGCTTCGGCGGCGCGGTGCCGTCGCTCCGATACGCGCGTCAGGCGAGCCTCGCTCAGCAGATGGCGAGAGATCGCGAGATACACCACGCCGAGCACGGCCGAGAGCACGGCGGGACGGGCCGCCAGCAGGAACCGCAGCGCCATCGGCAGTGACAGCACCGACTGGCGCAGCAGGCGCTCGGGCAATATCTCGTCGGTTAGCAGCGCGGCGGCCGCGGCCCGCGCTCAGAACTTGACGCTGACCGAAGCCGACAGGCTGGTGCCCATGTCATGGCGGTTGTAGTACACGACGTTGCCGCCGCGCCACGGCTGGTCACGCGGTCGCTGGCGTAGGACAGCAGCAGGGTCTGCTGCGACAGGCGGTCCGTATCCTCCAGCCCGATCTGCAGGTTGACCAGATGGTCGGACTGCCCGGTCAGCGCCGTCCCGTCGACGAAGAAATGACTGGCCGGCTGCGTGACCGTGCCGAACACTTCCGTGGTGTCGCCCGCACTCACCTTGATCTCGGACTGAGCGAAGGTGTAGTTGCCGATCAGCACTGCCCGACGCGAAGCGAAGAACTTCCCCTGGAAGACGCTGTCGCGAGGCAGGTAGCTCTGCAGTTCGACCTCGGCGCCGTACAGCGTAGCCTCCGGCGCATTGGCGAAACTGGTCACCGGGCTGTTGTCGTTGAAGCCGGTGAAGGCCTCGATCGGCTTGTCGATCTTCTTGAGAGGCCGGCCAGCGAGAACCGCTGGTCGTTCGCGTAGTACCACTCATAGCGGGCCTCCGCGTTGACGAACTGGCTGTCGATCAGCAGCGGATTGCCGCGATACGAACGGTTGGACTCGGGGTCGTAGTAGGCCTGGAACATCAGTTCGCGGAACTGCGGGTGCGCGATGGACTTCGAACCGTTGAGGCGCACCTGCATGGTGTCCGCGAACTTGTAGGTCAGGGTGACCGCAGGCAGCAGGTAGTCTTCCTGCAGGAGAGTCTGCGCCTGGGAGCGCCCTGCCGTCGTGAAGACCTGCACCCCGTTGACGTCCTGCTCGGCGCGCTCGAAGCGGGCGCCCGCGCTGATCTCGAGGCCGTCCATCAGTTCGGCCTGCAGCTGCAGGTAGCCGGCGTTCGTCCTGAGCTTCGTGGCGAAGGCGGGATCCGACTCAGTCGACTCGATCAGGGCGATGTCGTAGTAAACGATCACGGCCGAGCCGAGCAGGTAGTCCGGCCGGAACATGCCCACGCCGCTCCTGCCGCTGATGCAGCAGCTTGGTTTGGTGGATTACTGGCGGACCACCCAGTCGAGGCCGGACATCTGCGCGACCGAGTCCGCGCCGTTCTGCGCGGCGCTGCGCGGATCGGGAGAGGCGATGTAACCGTTGTGATATCTGATGCGTCGGTACTTGGCATCACGCATCATGCGCACCACGATCGATATCGACGACCCCACCCTCACGAAACTCAAGGCCATCCAGACCCGCGAAGGGCGGTCCTTGGGACGGCTGGTGTCCGACCTGCTCGCGCAGGCGCAGCGCAACAACGAAGCGCTGCTCCGCTTGCCGCATTGCCGCACGCTCGCGGAGCAGGAGGGCTTCTGGTCGGTGTACCTCGATTGCACACAGGGTCTGCCGGTGCGCGGCAACGCCGTACCGAACACCCACCTCGCGGCGATCCTCAAGCAGAACGTCGTGACACGGCTCTACAGCGCCGATCGCAACTACCGCCGCTTCGACTTACTGAAGGTCATCGACCCGCTTCACGCATAACGCGTCGAACCCCAGCGCTCCTTGACCTCCGTCAACCGTCGGCGGCTCACGGCGATCTGCTGGCCGTCCTTCAGGAGCACCACCCACTGTCCACGGACGGACTTCACCTGCTTCACATGGCGGTCGGCGATCCATTCGCCGCGCCGGACCTCCAGTCCTTGATCGCCCAGCAGCGCGATGACGCGGTGCATGGGGCCGGGGACGGTGGTCATGCCCTCCGGGCTGTGGAGATGCACATACTGCAGGTCCGCCGTGGCGCGCAGCACGCCGCCGCGCACGGCGCTCGGTAGCAGGGCGCTCTCAGGCGGTGTCGCGGTCACCGCGGCGACGGCGGGGATCGGCGCAGCAGCAGGAGTATCCGCCGGTCCAGCCGCCGGTGTCGGCTCATCGACAGGGTCGGTGATCTGTTCGGGCGCGGGCTCGGACGCGGGCGTGGGTACACGGGCGAGCGGCGCCGGTTCGCTCATCGACAACCAGGCCGGCAGGCTCGCGATCATGCAGGCGGCGAAGATGGGCAGGGCGCTGACCGCCCACTCTTCGATGAGCGATGACCACCAGGCGCCCTCCGTATCGGATATGCCGAACAGCGCGTCGATGAGCAGCGACGCCGGCACGAACAGCAGCGTCGCGAGCAGGCACGAGGCCAGGAGAAGCCCACGGGTCAGCCGCTCGCGGCCCGACACGATGCACCACTGGCTGAGCCACCACGCGAGGAAGGTCGCGGCGGCGGTCGCCATCCAGAAAGCGTAGCGCGCCACGATGCCGTGCTCCGCCACCGGCCCGGCCTCCAGATACGCCAGCGTGACGCCGAGCAGCAGGAACACCAACGCGGCGAACAGGCCCCAGCGCTCCATCAGGGCAGGAAACTTCATCCTTGGAACCCCATCTGGCACCTCGGCGGCGTCCCAAAGGCGCCGCTCGTGTACGAAACCCGCCGCTCATGCCGAGCGAATACCGCTCGTGGCCCGCAGTTTACAGGCGGCATCCCATCTCCCTCCATCCTTCTCCGTTGACGGCATCCAGGGCGCACCGTCCGCCACCAAGTTGAAGGAGAGACACGAGGATGGATCGGATCTACGCACCCCGTTTGAGCGCCCTGGTGGCCGTGAGTTCGTTGTTGATCTCGGGCCCCGCGCTCGCCGCCGAACCGACCACGGAGGCCATCGTGCCCCTCCCGTCGATCCTCGACTTCACGGACGGCGACGGCTGGGGTGTGGCGCTCGGGGTCGGCGTCGAATACGAGAACGCCTACGACGGCGCGGACGAGACCGAACTCGGGGTCGAACCCGCCGGGGCGGTGCAGTATCGGAAAGGGGATCACCTGTTCTTCTGGGAGGGCATGGAACTCGGCTGGCGAGGTCGCCTCGCCGATGTCTGGCTGGTGCAGGCCGGCATCCGCAACGAGGGCGGACTCGAACCGGATGACTCGGAGGACGGCAACCTCGACGGCATCCTGCCGCGAGATTCGCATGTCGTCGGTTTCCTCGAGGTGCGCCGTGCCGTCGGCGACGACTGGCGGAACTGGGTCGCGGCGCGGCTCATGGGTGGCCCCAGCGACTTCGGCGTGCTCGGCGTGGTGGCGGCGGGCCGGCGCTTCGGGCAGCAGCTCGACGGCACCGGCACGGAGCTCTACGGGTTCATGACCTTCGGCACCGACAAGTTCATCAACAAGGACTTCGGCGTGACCGCGGCGGATGCCGTCGGGTCCGGGTTGCCTGTGACGACCTTGAGCGGCGGCTATCGCTCGACCGGCGTTCAGCTCGTGCACCGTCGGTATCTCACCCGCAAGCTGCATGCGATCGCGCAGGCCGGCGTCGAGTTCTATTCGAGCGACATCGGCGACAGCCCCATCGCGCGCAGAGATACCGAGTTCGAGTTGTCGCTGGCCCTAGTCTGGCGCTTCTGATCGGGCAATGATCCCGGCGCCGCAGCGCTCAGGCATCGAGCGGCTCGCTGCGTGCGTCGGGGAAGCTGATCTCGACGCGGGTGCCGACGCGGGGGCGGCTTTCGATGGTCACCGGCCACCCGAAGCGGTCCGACAGCCGACGCACGATGGTCAGCCCGACGCCGTGCCCGCCGCGCCGTGCGGTCTCGCCGCGGACGAAAGGCTGGTACATCGCGTCGAGCTGCTCCGGGGCCATGCCGACGCCGGTGTCGCGGATGACGACCGAGGCGGCGCCGATCTCCACCGCCACCTCGCCGGCGTCCGTGTACGAGAAGGCGTTGCGCAGCAGGTTGCCGAGCAGCACCGGTAGCACCTTCTCGGGCGCATCGACGGACAGGCGGTGCGTGGCCGTGAGCTGCGAGGCGATGGGACGGCCGGCCGCGATCGGTCGCGCCCGGTCGAGCTCGTCGGCGAGCACATCGTTGATGCAGGTGTCCTCGACGGGGAGACCGGTCTGCGATTCGCGGGCGAGCAGCAGGAAAGCGCTGGTGAGCTCCTCCATGTCGCGGGTTGCTCGAGTGATGCGCGCCACGGACCGGCGGCTCGCCTCGCTGAGCCCGGCGTCAGTCTCGAGCATGCCGGCCGACAGCTGGATCACCGTGAGCGGGCTGCGTAGCTCGTGGCTGGCATCGCGGGTGAAGTCGCGCTCGCGCGCGATGAATTCATTGAGGCGCTGGGCATAGCGGTTGAGCGCCTCGGCGAGCTCACGCACCTCGTCGTCGGCGTCCTTCGGCAGCTTGGCGGGATCGAGCTGCGCGGGGTCCGGCGACGCGGGGTCGAGCCCTCGTACCGCCCGCGCCAACGCGATGACTGGCGAGAACGCCCGCCGTGAGGCTCGGAACGCGAGCCAGGTCGTCAGGTACAGCACCAGCAGCACCATCGCGAGCGGCAGCAGACCGAACATGGTGGCTAGCTTGCCGACGCCGCTGCGGTCGAACATCAGGTACAGGCGCTCTCCGCCACGGTCCGACACGTAGACGACCGTCTCCACGCCGTTGACCACGCGGTCGTGATAGCCCGGTGGCAGTCCCGCGATCGGCGCCGGCGCGGCGCCGAGATGGCCGGTGAGGTTCACGGTCGCAGGCAGCGGGAACGCAGGGTCGCGGTCGCGTTGCTGCCAGAAGTGCGCGGCTTCTTCGCTCAAGGCCTGGCGGATCAGTACGCCCTCGAGCAGCAGGCTCGCGAGGAAGACGCCGACCACCGCCGCTGCGCCGATGAACACGGACTGCAGCAGGAAAGCGCGGCCGAGCCGCGCACGCGCTCCGTCAGCGGCCATCGTCGTCCGACAGCCGGTATCCGGCACCGGCGATGGTATGCAACAGTACGCGGTCGAACGGCTTGTCGATCGCCTTGCGCAGCGAATAGAGATGGCTGCGCAGCGTATCGCTGTCCGGCAACAGGTCGCCCCAGACATCGCGCTCGAGCTGTTGACGCGTGACGACCCGCGGCGAGGCGCGCATCAGCACCGTGAGCAGCTTGAGGCAGATCGGCGTGAGCGTGAGCGTCTGGCCGGCGCGCGTGACCCGCAGCATGCCGGTGTCTAGCGTGAGGTCGCCGACGGCCAGCACTTCGCGGGCGACCGCCCGACGGTGACGGCGGTGGAGGGTGCTGATCCGCGCCTCGAGCTCACGGACCTCGAAAGGCTTGACGAGGTAGTCGTCGGCGCCGGCGCCGAGGCCGGTGATCTTGTCGTCGAGCGTGTCGCGGGCCGTGAGCATCAGCAGGGGCGTGTCGATGCGGGCCTCCTCGCGCAGCTTCCGGCACACCGAGAGTCCGTCGAGCCCCGGCATCATGATGTCGAGCACGATGACATCGTAGGGGTTCGTCACCGCCAGATGCAGCCCCGTGATGCCGTCGGCTGCGTAGTCGACCGCGAACCCTCGGTGCTCGAGGAACTCGATGATCGCGCCCGCGATGTCGCGGTGGTCGTCGACCAGCAATATGTTGGGCTGTCGCGGCTCGTCTGTCATGGGGTCATCGTTCCCTGCCCGCAGTGTACCGCGGGCCCTCAACCGGCGGTGGTCGGACCGCCTCCCCGCGGCGCCGGGGATGCCGCGAGCAGTTCGAGCTCGGCGGCGCTGCGGCGGTAGCGCAAGGTGCGGCCGCCCTCCATCTTGCTGTCGAGCGCTACCCACTCATCGCTGCCCGCGGCGTAGGCGAGCGTGATGTCGATGCCCTTGCCCTTGAGCGCATAGCGCTTGACAGGGATGTCGCGCGCGCCGACGCGCTGGGTGGTCGACCCGAGCGGCGCGATCTGCACCGGCACGTATTCGCCGGTCTGCGAGTTGAGCAGGGTCTTGCTGCGCAGCAGGACGCCCTTGTCCCAGTAGGCGAAGGTCGCCACGCAGTCGCCGAGGGTCCGCTCGCCTTCTTTGGTGGCGACGACGAAGGCGTCGCCACGGGCGCGGCCGTTGACGGCAGACTTCTTGCCGTTGGAGTCGGTGGCCGCGTCGATCGACCGCAGGCAGCCGCCGCGCCACAGCTCGGTGTTGCGGTGGTCGTAGGCGAAGGCGGTGATGCGCAGCAGCTTCACCTCGAACCGCGCCTGGGTCTCGATGCGCGTGGCATCACCCGCCGGCGTCAACGAGAACCGTTGGTAGCCGATCGCGCGGTCGTCGAGGAACACATCGAAGCTCAGCTTGCGGGCGGCGTCGGCGCCGTTGGCCTGCAGCGGGGAGGCGAGCAGGGCGATCAGCGAGGCTGCAGCGATGGAAAGGGTCGCGACGGGTCGGGCCGAGACGGTACGGCGGGTCGGAGATGTCATGTCGAGTGCTTCCATGGGGGTTGTTCCTGTGGTCAGGAGGCCCGCGGCGGGCCGGGGAAGAAAGCGTTAGTGCGACGGATATAGGCCTGGTAATCAGGGCGGCGCTCGCCGATATCCTTCTCGAGCAGCGCGACGCCCGACACCTTCAGCAACATGAAGGACATCAGCAGCGGGCCGACGATGCTCCACCACCCGCCGGCGGACAGCGCGATGACGAACAGTCCCCACCACACGCAGAAGTCACCGAAGTAGTTCGGGTGCCGGGTATAGCGCCACAGGCCGGTATCCAGCACCTTGCCGCGGTTGGCAGGGTCGCGCTTGAAGCGCGCGAGCTGCCAGTCGCCACCGGCCTCGAACACCATCCCGATAAGCCAGAGCACGGCACCGACCGCATCCAGCCAGCCGAGCCGAGCCGCGGAGCCGATGGCGGCCAACAGCGGCAGCGAGATCAGCCACGCGAGCCCGGCCTGCAGGCCGAAGATGATGTACAGGCTCTTGAACGCGAAACCGGGATCGTTCCTGGCGCGCATCTGGCGATACCGGAAGTCCTCGCCGTGACCGTGGTTGCGCCAGGTGATGTACGCGGCGAGCCGGATCGCCCAGAGCGCGACCAAGGTGATGACCAGCCAGGCGCGCGGACCGGGTGAGGCTTGACCAGCCAGATAGACCGATGCGGCCAACAGGAACATCAGCGACCAAAGGCTGTCGACGATGCTCACGTTGCGCAGCGGCAGGCTCAGCAGCCAGCCGGCGCTGGCGAAGAGCGCGAGCGCCGCGAGCCCTTTGGCCCAGAGGATGGGGTCAAACATGGCTGCGCACCTCTTGGGGGATGAGCGCAGGGTCTTTACCCTTTCGCGGAGTCGCGGACGAGGGTGCGACCGAGCAGCCGTCCCATCGAGCGGCAAGCTGGGTCAATATCGGCAGAAGCACGGCCCAGCCGAGGGCCTGCGCACCGAGTGCGAGCGCCGGGTCGGACATCTCGAGGCCGCCCAACCGGCTGCCTGCGAGATAGGACACAGGACCGCCGATCCCGCCGACCAGCGCCGCCAGCCAGAGCCGGCCCTTCAGGAATCCCATCGAGAGGTTGAGCGAGGTGGCGAACACCGCCCACAGCGCGACCATCCAATACGGCGCGAGGCCGGGTACGAGGATGCCGCTGGGGTAGGTGAAGAGACCGATCCCGATCAGCGCGCTGTCCCATACCAACCCGATGAGGGTCGCCGCGGCGATCAGCAGCGCCTCGGGCGCGGGCCGTCGCGCGAGCGCAAAGTGCAGCCCGATCACCGCGACGGCGACCAACGCACCGGCCAGAGGCCGGCCGTTGGCACCGCCCAGCACACAGGCGGACCATGCCAGTTGACAGGCGACGAAGTTGAGAACGATCTTCATCGGTATGTGCTCTGCAGGGTGGCCTGTGAAGCGGATGGGAAGACGCCGTCAGAAGCGCCAACCGAAGGACACGGTGACGGCCAGGGGCTCGTAGTCGGCCTTGATCCGGCCCACCGCACCACCTTCCTCGGCGTCCAGTTCCACGCCGGAGACCAGCAGGTAGCGGACGCCGGCATCGACGAAGGCGCGCTCGCCGAAGGTGTAGCGCGCACCGATGAGCGCCTGCACGCCCGCGCCTGAACCGCTGAAGGACTTCTCCACACCGCCTGACTCGAAGTCGACATCGACCTCGGTCGCGTAGACGGCACCGAGACCCGCGTAGGTCTTCACGCTCGGTGAGCCGAACAGGTCGAAGTCGCGCAGCGCGTTCACGGCCACCGACGTCGACGCATAGTTGCCGTCGCCCGCCGTGCCGGTCACGAGCGTGAAGTTCGGGTGGTCGACCGACTGGTACATGAACTCGGCTTCGACGCGCCACGCGTCGCCGACATAGCGGCCGATCGCGGCGCCCGTCAGGATGCCGGTGTCGAGCGGCAGCGTCCGCGTCGTGACGCCGGCGATACCGGGGCGCGTGTAGTCGAGACGCTGGTCGGACTGGGTGACGAAGCCGGCGGTGCCGGTGACGTACCACTGGCGGTCCTCGGTGGCGCGAGCGGCGTCCGCGCCGGCCAGCGCGATCAACACCAGGCCCGCGGTCGCGAGCAGTTTCCCTTCATGGATGTTCGACATGAGATCACTCCTTGTGGATGACGATGACGACACTGCATCGCAGCGTCTGGGGAGGGATGCTGAAGGCCCGGTCGTGAAGCGGATGTGAAGGCGCCGTCAACGCGGGGTCAACGACCGGTGCGGCATCCAAAGAGCCTGCGGAGTGACCGGAGAGCGGTTCAGCCGCCGGCGGGGATCGTCGTCATCTCGTCGACAAGGACAGCATGAGGCGACAGTGTGCGGCGCAGATCCGTATCGGCGAGGGCATCGATGAGCTGTGCCGCCATCGCATCGTTGTGCAGGGTGTGAACAGGCATGGAAGCCTGACCAGAATTCTGGCCCGACAGGCGACGAAAACTAACCAGAGTTCGCTAGATTTTTCTCGATGAGAAACGCGTGTTTGCCCCAGTGCTGCGTGGTCAACATTGGACGCCGAACGCTGGTGAATCCTTGGCGCCGGTTTTCAGCCAGCAGGGTGGTGAGGAGCTCGCGGCGGGTCCATGCATGGCGCCCAGGCTCGGCAGCCGAGTCTTCCGACATCTTCACTTTGCCAAGCGGGCAGCCGTTGCGCAGGGGGCAAGTGTGATGACCGTCTCGTTGCCGATCGATCTTCTTCTGCATCGTCGCGACTCGTGCACCGGTGTCAACGGGCGGGCGACCCGTGCGTTGAACCCCAATCCGACCGACCTGGAGAAGTGATGTTCCTGCCACGCCCTGCCGCCATCGCCCTGGGACTGCTCCTCGTACTGTGCGGTTGCGGGGGAGGCGGCGAATCGGCCCCCGCGGCGCCGCCGCCGCCATCCGCCCCTGCAGTCATCACCTCCTTCGGTGCCTCGCCGGCAAGCGTGACGGCGGGGCAGGCCGCGACGCTTTCCTGGTCGGTCACCGGAGCCAGCAGCCTGTCGATCAGCGACGGCGTCGGATCGGTCACCGGGCTCACCAGCCGGAGCGTCACGCCGACGGCCACCACCACTTATGTCCTCACGGCGACCAACTCCGCCGGCAGCAGCGTCACGGCCTCCGCCACGGTCACGGTGACGGCCGCGAGCGGTCCGTACCCGGCGGGCCTGTCGCTGGCCTCGATCCCGGTCGGTAGCGTCACTCGCCAGTTCCGCGTCCACGTCCCGGCGGGCCTGACGCAGTCGCCGAAGGCGCTGGTGCTGGTGCTGCACGGGGGCGGCGGGGAGGGCATGGACGTCGCGCTCACCGGCTCGCACCCGCTGTCGGTGTTCCGCACGGTGGCCGACCGCGAGGGCTTCGTCGTGGTCTACCCCGGCGGGCTGCCGGCGATGGACGGTAATCCGGGCTGGGACGACTGCCGCAGCGACAACCTGATGGCGAGCGGGGCGGACGACATCGGCTTCCTGGATGCGCTCATCGCGCGGCTGCGCGCGGAATACGGACTGCCGGCCTCGCGGGTGTTCCTCTCCGGTGGCTCCAACGGGGCGCAGATGGTCCTGGCCTACGCCATCGCGCGTGCCGAGAACTTCGGGGCGATCGCCGTCGGCAACGGCAACCTGCCGCTGAATCCGAAGCCGGGTGCCTGCAGCGCGCCGCCGGCGCGGCGCTTCCCGGTGCTCCTGACGCACGGCACCGCCGATGTGCCGATGCCCTACGGCGGCGGCTGCGTGGCGAACCTGGGCGGGGCCTGCAACCGTGGCCGCGTCGTGAGCGCGGAAGCCACGCGCGACTACTGGCTGCAGGCCAACGGGCTCGCCGCCGTCACGCCGTCGCTGACGACCGTGAACGTCGATCCCGCCGACGCCGGCCCGGCCAACCGCTTCCTCTATGCCGGTGCCGAGCCGGTGGAATGGTGGCGACTGGACGGCGCAGGACACCCGGCCCCGAGCCGAACAGTGCTCGCCGGCAACGCCGTCTCCGGACCCCAGAACCGTGACGTCGAATTCGCCGAGGTCGCGTGGAACTTCTTCGCTGCCCGCTTGCCCGCCAGCGTTCCGTCCGCGGTCAGCGGCAGCGCGGCGTACACCATCACGCGATCGATCGGTACCGCCGCGCTGTCGGTTCCGGCCATCGTCGACAAGCCTGTCGGGGATTCGCTGGACGTCATGCTGCTGTTCCACGGCACGGTGGGCCTGGACAGCCTGGTGCTCGACGCGGCCCGCAACACGCTGGACGCCTTCGGCGCACTGTTCGACCGCCGTGACCTGCTGCTGGTGAGCGTGGCCTATCCGGAGGAAGGCCTGCTGATGGGGGACAACGTCCGGCACGCCGAAGCGGCGCTGCAGTGGGTGCGCGACGGCGCCGCGCGGGAGCTCGGGATCACCGTACGCCGGGTGTTCCTCGCCGGGCATTCGCAGGGTGGCTACATCGTCACGCGACTGAACACGCAGTACACGGTCGACGGCGTCATCGCCAGCGCGCCAGGCCCGCTGGACCTCGTGTACCGCTGCGGGCTGGAGGAAGACGGCCGCCTCGCGGCCAGCGCGGTCTGCTCGCTCCTGCGACAGACCTACGGTTCCACGAGCGCGGCATCGCAGTCATACCGCGCGCGCTCGCTGCTCGAATTCACCGGCAACCAGCGCTCACCGCTGCTGGTGATCCAGGGCCAGGCGGACTCGCCGATCCAGATGGCGAACTGGCCGCTGTTCCGCCAGCAGCTCGAGGCCTGCGCCACCTGCGCCGCGCGAACCATCCTCGAGCTGCCGGGCCTCGGCCACCCCGCGCTGTTCACCAGCGCCGAGGCGAAGCGGACTTTCAACGAGTTCCTCGGGCCGCTACGCAGAGGCAACTGAGGCGGTGAGGTCCCGCAAGGCGGCGCCTCCGCCTGGAGGCGGCGAAGGCGCGATGAGGATCCCAGCCGGGCTGATGCCGCGGCAGGCTTCAGGGTTCGCGCATCGCCCGCCGTAGCTGCGCCCTCAGCGGCTGGATGAAGTAGTCCAGAGCCGTGCGCTCGGCGGTGCGAACGAAGACGTCGACCGCCTCGCCGGCGCGAGGCGGCGCACCGAACGGGATCCCCGCGGCGCGCCCGGTCCGCGTGTCGACGATGCGGTCCGCAGCGGCGTAGTCGACGCGACCGGGCAACGGCGGAGTCTCGCGGGCGGAGCGCCCCACGATGAACACGTCCGCCGGCTGGCCTACGGCGATCTTGTCGGCGTGCTGCATGGATAGGGATTTCAGACCCTCGGTCGCGTGCGTCCCGGGTACCGCGGTGAGTGCCCCGCCTAGCCTCCGCGGGCCGGTCGGCGATCGATCCCGACC
>CAZPJE010000033.1:0-2423 GCA_964586725.1 uncultured Steroidobacteraceae bacterium
CGTAAGCGTCCGAACCGGGACGCCTATTGACGGCGAGCGAGATCCGACCTGAGCGGGTTGTGCCCGAAGCGCTCGGCCCACACGCGGGGCGCGAGTTCGTTCAGCCGGCTGGCCGGATGCTGGTTGATCCGCAGCAGCACATCGACCAGGTACGTGTAGGCATCGACGCCGTGGGCGCGGCAGGTCGCCAGCAGCGTCTGGATCGTCGCGACCTGTTGGGCGCCGAACTCGGTCGTACAGAACAACCAGTTCTTCTTGCCCATCGGTATCACGCGCAGCGCTCGCTCCAGGTCGTTCGTGTCCAGCGCGAGCCAGGCGTCGCCCAGATATTTGCGCAGCCCCTGCTCGCGTTCGCGCGCGTACCCGAGCGCCCGGGCGAGCGCGCTGCTCGGCAGCAGCTCGGGCTTGCCGATCTCGACGCTCACCCACTCGAAGAACCTGTCCACGATCGGTTCGCTGCGTGTCTTGCGAGTGTCCAGGATCGTCGCCTCGTCGGCGCCGGCCTGGGCGAGCTCGCGCTCGATCGCGTACAGCGCGCGGATCATCTCGAGCGCCTGCGCCACCGCCTGCGGATCCGCGCTCTCGGCCTTCAGGAACGCCCGCCGCGTATGCGCCCAGCACAGCGCATGGACGCACTCCGGCAGGCCCGCCGCGTAGTTGGCATAGACGTGATAGCCGTCGGTCTGCAG
Source organism: uncultured Steroidobacteraceae bacterium (assembly GCA_964586725.1). Taxonomy (GTDB): domain Bacteria; phylum Pseudomonadota; class Gammaproteobacteria; order Steroidobacterales; family Steroidobacteraceae; genus UBA964. The sequence continues at coordinate 690 of CAZPJE010000033.1, forward strand.
CGTGCCGCGCCAGCTCTCGCCCAGCACCTCCTTGAGCACGCTGCCGGCGCGCGAGGCCGCGTAGTAGAACGCAATGTCGCCGTGCTCGCCCAGGATCGGCCACAGCCAACCCTGCTTCATCTTGCCCTGACCCGTCGCCGCCTTCGTGCGCCCGGCCCGGATCGGCGTTTCGTCCACCTTCAGGCGACTGCCCGCCAGGATCGCCACGCGCACCGCGCGCGCCACCGGCTCGAGCAGCGCGATCGCATCGCGCACCCATTTGTCCAGCGTCGAGCGGCTCAGCACGATGCCTTCGTCGGCGAGCCGCTGGTGCTGCCGATACAGCGGCACGTGATACACGAACTTGTCGACCAGCGCCCCGGCCAGGAAGCTCACGTCGACCTGCGCGTGGTCCAGCACGCCCAGCGGCGCCGGCGCCGTGATCAGCGCCGGGGCGCCCGCACCCGCCGCGGCCTTGTCCCGCAGCACCGGGCGCAGGTACTTGAGCACGACGTGGCTGCCCGGCTGTCGCGCCAGCCGCAGGCTCGTCTTGTAATCGATGATCTCGTACCGATCCGCATCGGGCCCCTGCAGCTCGGCGCACGACAGCGTGATCTCCTTGAGCGGCACCTCGGGGCCGAAGCGCAGCCCCGTGTCGTTGACCTCCTCGCCGCTGCGCCACTTCTGACGCTCGTGCGCGGGCACCGTGATCGTCGGGGCGTGCTCGGCCGTGCCCGCGACCTGCCCGTTGAACAGCGCGATCTGTTCGACAGGCACGCCATGGCGCGTCTCGCTCTTCGTGCCGAACAACTGCCGGCGCAACCACTCGAACTGCGCCTTGAGCTCGGCGTAGTCCTGCTCGAGTTGCCCGAGGCGCGCGATCTGCGAGCGCATGCCCTCGTACTGCTCGCGTGCAAGACGCACGATCGCATCGGGGCTGTCGGTTCGCACATCGCTCATCACCTCGGCATTATCGCAGCAGTGCCGCGCGCCTCGGGCAGCACGAACCGCTTCCTGCGAATCGCACCGCGCCACTCGATGCCGTCGAGCCACATCATCAACTCGGTGTCGGTCATCGGCACCGCCGTGCCCGCGCCCACAGCGCTCGCGAACCGCCCCCGCTCCAGCCGCTTGGCCCACAAGCAGTACCCGCCGCGCGACCAGTACAGCACCTTCGCGTAGTTCGCCTGGCGGTTCACGAACACGAACAGATGTCCCGACAGCGGATCGGCGCCGATCACCGCCTTGGTCGCGGCGATCAGCCCCTCGAAACTCTTCCTCATGTCGGTGGGCTGCGTGCACAGGAACACCCGCACGCCGTGCGGCAGCATCCGATCAGCCCCGCGACAGTTCGAGCACCACGCCCGCGCCCAGTTCGATGCGCACCCGAAGGCCCGCCTCCAGCGGGCGCGTCGATCCCAGCTCGATGAACGCGGCCTTCGGCGTGGCTCTCACACTCGCGGCCGACGCCGGCTTCGCCGCCCCCTCCAACACCTGCCTGCGCCAGTTCGCCAGCGACGCCGTGCTCACCGCCTCGCGTTCGCAGAACTCGACCTGGCTCAATCCACTGCGCTCATACGCCTCGACCATCTCCCGGCGCTGCTGCGCCGTTCGGTGCTTGCGTCGTACCACGACGCCCCGCGTGCCCGTCGTCGTCTTCGCAGTCCTCATCCCTTGGCTCCTTCCGATTCACAGGAGCCCCAAGGTAACGATCGCTCTCGGCACCGCGAAGGACGTCGTGGTTTGGACGCTTAC
>CAZPJE010000034.1:0-1695 GCA_964586725.1 uncultured Steroidobacteraceae bacterium
ACGATCCTGAGCAGATGGTCGTCCACGACTTCGCCGAGGGGCGTGGTGACGTACACGCCCGGACGTTCCTCGGGTCGTGGAAAGGCGCGCTCGTCTGCGACGACTGCCAGGGCTACGACGCGCTGTTCCACAGCGGCGTGACCGAGGTCGGCTGCACGGCGCACGCCCGGCGCAAGTTCCACGCGCTGTACGCGAACCATCAGAGCGCGATCGCCGCCGAAGCGCTCGAGCTCTACGGGGCACTCTACGGCGTCGAGCGCGAGGTGCAGGAGCACGAACCCGCGCTCGATGCGCCAGGTCGATCCGAGCTGCGCCAGCGAAAGGCGAAGCCGCCGGCCGAGGCGCTGCACGCCTGGCTCCAGGCGAAGCTCGAGCAGGCGCCCGAGGGCTGTGCGACGTCGAGGGCGATCCTCTACTGCCTGCGTCGTTGGACGGCGCTGACGCGTTACCTCGACGAGGGCACGCTGCCGATCGACAACAACTGAGTCGAGAACCGCATCCGACCGCTAGCGATCGGCCGCAACAACTGGCTGTTCGCCGGCTCCGCCCGCGCCGGTCGTCGCGCCGCGGTCGTGATGAGCCTGACGCAGAGCGCCCGGCTCAACGGCCACGACCCTTACGCGTACCTGCGCGACGTGCTCGAGCGGCTGCCGCTCACGCTCGAGCATCGCCTCGAGGAGCTGCTGCCGCACGGGTGGAAGCCCGCCGACGCCGCGCGCGTGCACTGATGCGAGGATGTTATCGCCGGGCGCTTACCTTGTGCTGCTATTGCTCGGCGTATTTGTATTGGACCTACGCTGCGTAGCGGATGTGTTTGTGCTTCAGGTACGAGCGCAGGCGAGAGGGCGACTTCTGGATCCAGCATGAGTGCCCGAGAATCGTGCACTTCAGTTCACTGAGGTCCTTCTTGGGGATGCCGCGCTGGATCGGGCCCTTCGGATCTCGGTTGAAGCATTCGCTCGGGTTGAACTCCGGCGAGTACGGCGGGAGGTAGAACACCTCGATCTGCGCGCGATTCGCGGCGAGCCAGGAACTGACCACCTTCGATTTGTATACGTTCAGATCGTCTAGAATCGGGATCGACGCCTCCGTTTCCGTTCGAGGGGTCGGTCACACTTCCACACTCTGGCACATCGATGCCGTTTGGGAACGGGAGCGTCCATCCCATCGCTTGCCGTTCGCCGGCGTCGCCCACGACGACGCGCGCGCCAGCGCCGGATGCCCTTCTGGCGCGCATTCTGCAGATCACGTCGCATCAAAACGTGATTTGTCCGCCATTCCGTCAGCGGCCATTTGGCTACAGTAGCGTCCAATTGGAACTGCGGCGGGACGGGCGATGGCGGGGCTGACGGAAGAACAGGCAAAGGCCCACGTCGTCAAGCTGTTGACGGCGATGAGCCAGGCGGGAGGGTCGGACCTCTTCATTTCCAAGGACTTTCCTCCCAGCATGAAGCTGCAGGGCGCCATGAAGCCCCTGACCGGCCACAAGCTTGGCGGCGAGGTAACGCGCCAGCTCGCCAACGCCCTGATGAACGCGCGACAGCGCGAGGAGTTCGCGCGCGAGCTGGAGTGCAATTTCGCGATCTCGATCCCGGGCGTGTCGCGGTTCCGCGTGAACGTGTTCGTGCAGCAGCAGCACGTGGGCATGGTGATCCGCACGATCGCCAATGACATCAAGGGCCTGGATGATCTCGG
>CAZPJE010000035.1:0-1933 GCA_964586725.1 uncultured Steroidobacteraceae bacterium
TTTTTCAACACTTCTGTCACGCGCTGTCCTTTATATTTACCGAAATTGAAGATCTCAATTCCCTCTTCATCGTATATAATTCGTCCCAGGAAGTCAGCGTTCCGGTTATGGCTGGAGTATTTTGACAGTTCATCCACATCATTCGGAAGATCAGCATACCTGTCGAGTTGCGCTTTCAGAACCTCATAGGTCGCCCGGGTATCGGCCTCTGCTGTATGAGCATCCTCCAGGTTCTTGTCACAGAAAAACTTATAAGCAGCGCCAAGTGTTCTTTGTTCCTTTTTATGAAAAATTACCTGAATATCAATAAACTTTCTCTTTTTCAGGTCGATGTCAACTCCTGCTCTCAGAAACTCTTCAGCCAGCAGGGGAAGATCGAATTTATTGGAATTGTATCCTGCAAAATCACATCCCTCAAAAACTTTGGTAAGTGTTTTGGCAATCTCGCTGAACTTGGGCGCATCTCTTACATCCTCATCGGTGATCCCGTGAATCGCCGTTACCTTGGGTGGAATGGGAATTGTGGGATTCACCTTCATGGTTTTTGATTCCTCATCACCGTTTGGAAAGATTTTCAGGTAGGAAATTTCAACAATGCGGTCAAGGGCCACATCAATTCCGGTTGTCTCAAGATCGAAGAAAATGAGTGGATTTCGGAGATTCAGCTTCATGCCGGGACTATGAATTGATCATCATGGGCATCAGGAGCATCAGCACATCTTCATTTTCGTTTTCCTTGTCAAAAGGAATAAACAAGCCTGCCCTTGATGCATCGGAAAGTTCAATGGATACCTCGGTGGATTGGATATTGCCGAGGATCTCGACCATGAAGGTTGATTTAAAGCCTATTTCGAGTTCATCACCGTTGTACTGACAGGTAACATCTTCTACAGCCGATGTTGCAAAGTCAATGTCCTGGGCCGAAACCGTAAGCCTGTTACCCTTCAGTGATAACCGCACCAGGTTGCTGGCCTGATTGGAGAAAACCGACACGCGCCTTATGGTGTTCAGCAGTTTAATCCGGTCAATGATCAGTTTATTTGGATTATTGGTAGGTATTACCGAATTATAACTGGGATAATTGCCTTCCACCAGTCGGCACACAACCTGATAGTTGGGTAAGGTGAAAAATGCGTTCTTGTCATCAAATTCAATGGTTACCTGTTCATGTCCCTTGGAAAGCAGGTTTTTCAGCAGACCTGCAGGTTTCTTAGGCAGGATAAAGGATGCGCTGGCATCGGCATTCACATCCTTACGTTTGTATCGCACGAGCTTATGGGCGTCTGAGGCCACGAAAGTGATATCTGCGGGGCTTAGCTCCATAAAAATGCCATTCATCACGGGACGGAGTTCATCATCAGCTGTGGCAAACAATGTGTTGGTAATGCCGGTTACCAATGATGCCGCGGAAATTTTAAGGGAAACACTGCGTTCCGGCTTTATTTTGGGCAACTGCGGAAAGTCTTCGCCATGCTGACCAACCACAGAGAATTGTCCGTTTTCCGAACTGGTGGTAACTGCATAGGTATCCGTGTTGATCGTAAAGGTCAGCGGTTGATCGGGAAATTCACGTAGTGAGTCTGTGATCAGCTTCGCGGGAATCGCTATACTGCCTGACCCATCCGTATTTTCCAGTTCCATGGTTGTGACCATAGTGGTTTCGAGATCAGATGCAGTAATTTCAAGGGTTTTTCCGTCGAGTTTAAAAAGGAAATTATCTAATATGGAAGCGTATTCTTTGAACTGATTACCCGGCTTAAACCTTGCAGATGATTCAGCAGGTCAATACTTGATACTACAAATTTCATGCAGAAGAGATTTTAAATATAAATAAAACACACTATTAGATTGATGATTACCTGTTACAATCAGGAAATCAATATTACGAAAAAAAAGATTGTCCCGGGCGACTGTTTTCAATTTTTTTGAAAAT
>CAZPJE010000036.1:0-20175 GCA_964586725.1 uncultured Steroidobacteraceae bacterium
GACGACGCGGCCGTCCTTGACCTCGTACTTCTTCAGGTTGCCGGGCCAGTGCAGGCCCGCGGACGGACTGAACACGGAAACGTAGAGGTCGTTCAGGTTGCGTGTGCGGTTGAAGGCGTTCACCGACAAGGTCGGCGAAACGAACGTGACGTCCTTGCCTTCGAGGATATTCGTGAAGATGGTCTGTAGCGTCAGGGTGAGGCCGCTCACGCTGTTCGCGGTGTAGGCCTCCACCGTGCCGCCTGCTTCGGCGATGGCGTCGAGATAGTCCCGGCTGTCGACGATGTCGTCGCCGAAGCCGATCATGTAGGTCTTGACGCTTTGGCGGCCCAGGATTGCGGTGTTCAGATCCGCGGTGTGCAGGTAGCGCGCGAGCGCGACCATGCAGCGGCCGTTGTTGACCCACCCGGCGTGGGGATCTGTCGTCGCACAGGCGCCGCCGTAGGTCGCAAAATCAGGCAGGGCCCGGATGCGCGCGTTGGCGTTTGCGTCCATGGTAGGCAGGCCGTCGGTCAGATAGACGATGAAGTTGTTCTGGCAGTTGAAGTCGATCGGCGAGTTGTAGGTGTTGTTGGTCAACAGGCCTCCCACGCGTGAGCCTGCGACGCTGGGCGCGGGCACCCCCGGCGCAAACCGCGCGGTGTTGCCAAACTCGACAGCACCTCCGCGGAAGTACTGCGTCGCCTCGTAAAAGGTCTCCTCCAGCGGCGTCCAGCCGTTCGGCCCCCACGCATCGAGCAGGTTCTTGAGCGTCGTCTTGTTCGCCGGCGTCAGCTCCGTGACGGGGTGCATGACCATGCCGCCCTCGGCGCCGGCGTCGCCCGGGCCGAGGTCATTGCTGTAGCGCATCAGGCCGAGGTTGACGCCCTCGAGTTCGTCGATCAGGTTCTTGGCGACGTCCCGGACGACTTCCCAGCGTGTTGCGCGCGAGCCTTCCTCGGTGCCGTACCACCAGTTCGCGTAGTTGGCCGAGTAGTAGGTGAAGCTGGCACGCCCGGCCCAGTTGATCGAGCCGGCGGCCGCGTTGGTCCAGCGCGTTGCGTCGTTGCGCGCCCAGCGATTCGGCGAGCCGGTGGACGGGCCATGGCTGCCGGAGTCTGCCTCGCACTCCATCGGATCGGCCGAGGCCCCGGCGCGCAGGTTGCCCCACTGGTTGGTCGACGGGTTGAACTGCTGCGATCTAGTGCGTGCTACGCCAAACTGGTTGAGGCCGCCTACGATGGCATTGCAGGTGTTCTGCGCGGCGGCGATCCACTGGTTCGAGGTGCACGCCGGCGGTTCCCATGTGTTCTCTGTACGCCAGTAGACCCGGTCCGCCGGGCAGGGCCCCGTATACGTTCGCGTCGGATCGTAGCTGGTGACCTCTGCGCCCATCGAGCCCGACGTATCGACGACGAACAGGATGTTGGGGCGCGCTCCGGCGCCGCCGGTGAACGCCGAACTCGTGAAGACTTCCGAGTCGTCCGCGTGTGCGGGTGGGGTCGTTGCGCCGCCGATTAGGGCGAGCGCGGCGACGAGCAGGGTGGACAGACGTCGCTGGCTGCGATGCATGGCTGTTCTCCGGAAATTCATCGCGTCGAAGCGCGGGTCGGCGGCAGGGCGGCGACGCGCAGCCGCGTTACCAGATCGCCGCGCGTGGTGGTCATCACGGTGACCTGGATGTTCGGGTTCGTGCGCAGCAAGACCGCGAAGTCCTGCAGCGGCAGGCTTTCGTCCCCGACTGTGTAAAGCGTGTTTGCGTTGGTCGCGATCGTGGCCGGTGCGCAGGCCGGACACTTGCGCAGCACCAGACCACCCCCGGGCGAGCTCGGCAGCACGATCAGCCCGGGCGAGACCTCGTAAGACTGCTCGAGGCCGCGCATCTGCCCGTCGGCGCTGGTCGCAAATGCGAGTGCCAGTGTCGTGAGAAGGGCGGTCGAGAGGGACTTCAGTGAGTGCATGTTGCGCTCCGGGGTGACATCGGTTCGAGTTATTGGCCAAACACAGGGTTGCAGAGGTACACGCCCTGCGTATGGGTCGAGATGGCACCGCGCGCGGCGGTGCCGACACTTTCGACTTCGAAGTGAAAGCTGTGCACCTTGCCGCTCGAGCTGCCGGGGCAGATCTGCGTCGAGCCGCGGTAGCGCGTGGTCGTCTCGTAGCGCTCGGTTGCCGCACCCGTGGCGGCATTGACCGATGAGCCCACGACGTCCGTCGCTGCTACCGCGACTTCGGCGCCAGGGGCCGTCGGTACGTCGCCCAGCGAGCGCGAGGCGCGTTCGACGCCGATTTCGGCGGCGCCGAATGCGCGGACCCGGTCCTGCTCGGTGCCCGCCATGACAAGCTCAGTGCTGGCGACGTTCATGCCCGTGATCGCCAGGATCGTCAGCACGACCAGCATGATCAGGCCGACGACCAGCGCTGCGCCGCGCTGTGTGCGGCAAGCCACTTCTGAACCGTAGCGAGCGGCGATCATGTCTCGACCTCGGTGAACATGCGGGCGTTCCGGAGCAGGATCGTCCGCGACACGACCACGCGCCGGATGTTGTCGTCGGCCGTGAAGTCGGTGCTGCCGTAGACGTACTGGTTGTTGTTGACGTAGCCGGGTTCTGGTTCGACCGCACGCACGCGCAGCCAGAGCCGCACTGACACGATCTGGCCGGACGCCAGGATCGGATCATCCGGGTCGACGTAGCGGGTGGCGTGGCCATCCACGAAATCGACGACGCCGTCAGCGTCGGGGTCATCCGGGACGCCATCGCCGTCGAGGTCGTCGCCGATATCGACTCCGAACTGCACCTGCAGATCCTCGACCCCGCGCATGATTTCCTCGTCCTGCCAGGCCGGACCCGCCACCAGTGACTTGCGTCGCAGTGCAGGCACGCCCGGGATTCCGTCCGAGTTCTCCGAAATGTAGTAGCCCTGCACGACGAGGTTTCGAACCTCCGTGACGTTCGCCGTGATTGCGCCAGGCGCGGCGTTGGACATGAACAGGTAGTTCTCGTTCGGCGCCAACCGGTTCGTGTAAAACTGAATTTGATCCACTGCCGGTGCCGACGTGGCAACGGCAACACGCCGGATGGTCAGGGTGTCGGTATCGTCGGCGGCACCGCCACCGCTCGCAGCACAGTTTGCGCCCGCTGGTGCCCAGTCATAGGTGTTCTCGGAACCCTGAACCGACATGAACAGATCCAGCGCCCAGTTGGTGCCGCAGTTGTGGACGGCGGCGGGCACAGTTGCGAACTGCGCGTCATCCTGGCGCAGCGCCGACACGTGCGTCAGCGCACCGGCGTTGAAGAAGCTGATGTTGCCGCCCTGGTTGGTGAATCCGTAGTAACCGGCGAGCTGGATCTCAGGCTCGATCACCGACATCACGTAGCGAGCGTCTTCCTGCAGACGCGACTGCGCTTCATTCAGGGTGAACGTGGTTCGGCTCTGTGAGTAGATGAACACGGTGCCCGTGATCAACAGTCCGCCGATCGTCAGGGAAACCATCAGTTCGACGAGACTGAACCCTCTGGCGCGGTTGAAAGTGAAGTTCATACTTCCACCACCAGCGTGTAGGCGCTCGGCTGTTCTTCTCCGGCTTCGTGCCATCTCACCGTCACGATGTAGCGATCCGCATCTTCGGCATCGAGTTCTTCGAATTCGACGTCGACCTCGGGTGTCGGGCGCCCAGGCAGCGTCGCCTCGACAGCCGCTTGCCAACGGAACAAGTCATCTTCAGCGAGTTCTTCGGGTGTGCACGCGTCGTTGATGCAGCCCTGGTCCTCCGGTTCGCCGCCGTAGGTATCCATGGCGTAGGCGTCGACCGCACGGCGATTCGCGCGGATTCGATCCGCCATGTCGCTGGCGAGGTTGACCGCCTGCGTGCGCAGCAGCGCGGACCGGCCGGCCTTCACGCCGGAGACATACAGGCCGGCGATTCCGAGCATGCCGACTGACAGGATCACGAGCGCGACCAGCGACTCGACCATCGTGACGCCGCGCTGTGGGCGCGGGTTGGCAGAGATGGACTTCATCATGGGCATTCCACTTCGGTGGGGGCTGCGGACCAGCTGGCGATAGTCTCCTGGTTGCGGACGATCGCGGCGCGGCCGGTGGGCTGCACCTCGATGCCGCGCGCGAACGAGTCTGGGCCTTCGGGGAAGATGAGGTTGTTGCCGCGCTCGTCGCAGAACACGGCCCGCGTGACGGTGGCGCGACCGGCGATCACCTGGCGGAAGCCATTGGCTGCGAACGACAGGCAGACTCCGTTCGAGTCGGTCAGCACGGCTTCGTCGATCGTCGGCTGGGCGCGCAGGATCTCGTCGTCGTCCTCGTCGCGCAGGCAGTCGTTGTTCTCGTCTACGAACGTGATCCAGCCCGTGAACGCGCCGTCCGAGCACTCGGCATCCGGGCTGTCCGGGTTGTCCGAAGGGCACATCGCGACTGGGGTCTGGCGCTTCAGCGCCTCGGTGCGCGACGACAGCACTGCACCGAGGTAATCGTTGGCGACGCCGGTCAGGCGATTGTTGGCGCGGAACTGCTCGAAGTTCGGCGCGCCGATGCCGATGATCACGACGGCGAGACCGAGCGTGACGACGAGTTCCATCAGGTTGAAGCCGCGCTGTCGGTTCATGGTGATCTCGCTCAGGTGCAACGCGTGCGTTTCATGCGCACGTCGCCGGAGGGGCCGACATGGATTTCCTGCCGGGCGTCTGCGCCGGCGGCGCAGTCGGCCGGCTGCAGTTGCCAGCCCGTGGAGGCGCCGGCTGGCAGCGTCGAGCCACGCGACGAGAACCGCAGCGTGCCGCGGCCATCGCGCGGCGTGATGGCCAGCTGCGGCTGCGACGGCGCGCTCCAGGTGCGCAGCACCTCGTCGGCGCCGTCCTGCACGCCGGCTTCGCCGCGGTCGGTGAACGCGATCCAGCCCTGGTTCCAGTCGCCGCCGGCGCCACAGCGCCGCTGGTCGGCGGAGGCACAGACAGAGACCGGGATCGACAGCTGGATCGCCTGGTTGCGGGCGAAGCTGATGGCGGCGCGCAGATCGTTGTGCGCTGCCACGATGGCCGAACGTTCGACGAACTTCGCCATCGCGGGCACCGCAAGCGAAAACACCACGGCCCCCACGGCGAGTGCGAAGGTCAGTTCGAGCGCGGAATACCCTTTGACGGCGATTGCCATGGGGCGGCATGCTCGGGCCGTCGCAACGCTGTCGCGAGCCGTGCCGACGAGCGGTCAGCGCCGGCCGATCAGAGGCCCTCGAGTGTGATGCACTTCGCATCCCGGCTGCGACATAATCAGGGCCATGCCGATGAGGACGCCGCCATGCTCGAACTGAAGCACGAACTGAAGCTGCACAAGACCCGCGACGAAAAAGCGCGGATGAACTTCGTCTCCGGACTGCGCGCCTACGTGCTGATGGACATGGCGAACGGCATGCGCAGCGTTTACGACGCCGAGGTCGGCCCCGAGTTCCAGAAGCGCCGCCGCCGCGCGCCCAAGGATGGGCCGGAGGTCCACAAGGCGATCCGGCCGAACGAATACTTCAAGTTCTACTCGAGCATGCGCGTCACCGCGCAGGACATGGTCTGGCAATCGGTGTTCGGGCCGCTCGAGCGGCAGCGCGGCGAGCTCAAGCAGAAGGCGCAGCAGGTTGCCCAGCGGCGCAAGCTCGGCTCGCTGAACCTCAAACCGGGCTTCGAGGTGCCGCGTTCGGTGACCGCCATCGACGTGCACCTGATGTCCGGCAACTACGATGGCGAGTACGAGGCGGATGACGTCGCCGCGGGCGCGGTCTACGACAACGGTCTTGCCGTGTTCTCGTTCGGCCTGATGGGGCAGAACCTCGACGACCTCGGCCAGTCGATCGCGCGTTTCATCAGCTACCGGTATCCGGATTTCCGGCCGCAGCGGATTCTCGATCTGGGCTGCACGATCGGGCACAACACGGGCGCATGGAAGGATGTCTACCCGCAGGCCGAGGTGCATGGCATCGACGTCGCCGCGCCCTGCCTGCGCTACGGCCACGCGCGCGCCGAGGCGCAGTCGCGCGGCATCCATTTCCACCAGATGAATGCCGAGAACGTCGAGTTCCCGGACGCCAGCTTCGATGTCGTGTTCTCGTCGATGTTCCTGCACGAGGTGCCGCGCAAGGGCATCGAGAAGGTGTTCCGCGAAGCGCACCGGCTGCTGCGTCCGGGCGGTCTGATGCTGCACATGGAACTGCCGCCGAACTCGCAGCTGTCGCCGTACGAGTCGTTCTATCTGGACTGGGACAGCTATTACAACAACGAGCCGTACTACAAGCCGTTCCGCGACCTCAAGCCCGAGGAGCTCGTGCGGCGCGCCGGCTTCGAACCGAAGAAGTACGTGCAGTTCGTCGTGCCCTCCGTGGGTGGCTATGGCGACCAGGCCGTGCGCGAGGCCGTGAACCAGCAGGACGAGGTCGACAGCGACAAGACGGGCCGGCTCGCCGATGGCGTCCGCTGGTACTGCTTCGGCGCGTGGAAGTAAGGGGCGGGCGATGAGCGATTCCAGCCAACGCAAGCCGCTGCGCCGCACGATCCGTGGTGGCCGGCCGTTCTTCTTCTCGGACCCGGCCATCGACAAGGTGCTGACGATGACGATCACGCTCGCCAGCGAAGTCTGGGCGCTGCGCGAGCGGCTCAGCGCGCTCGAGGGCGTGCAGGAGCGCCAGGGTTCGCTCGCGGCGACGGATGTCGACGATTACGAGTTCACGCCGGAGCAGGAGCAGCGCCTCGGTGCGCAGCGGCGCGAGTTCATCGAGAACCTGTTCCGCGTGCTGCAGGAGCAGGTCGACGCGGCTGCCGCGAAGTCTGGCGCACCGGCGGCTGCCGGCAAGGGGCCGGTGTTCGGCGCCCGCATCAGCCGCGTCGCGAGCGGCGCGCCGGCCGTCGGCAAGAAGCCGGTCCGCAAAGCGGCGCGCAAGCCCGCGGGCGCGCGCGCGCCGAAACAGACTGCGACGCAGCGCAAGTCCCCGGCGCGGCGTCGCTGATACGGTGACGGTCGTTTCGTTTCATGGCTGGAGGGTCTGACAGATGGCCTGGATTCCGCTGATTGCGATCATCGTGCTCGTCGTCTGGGTCGTGGGCGTCTACAACCGGCTGATTGCGGGTCGAAACACGTTCAAGAACGCGTTCGCCCAGATCGACGTGCAGCTGACGCGGCGATACGACCTGATCCCGAATCTGGTCGAGGTCGCCAAGGGTTATCTGAAGCACGAGCGCAAGACGCTCGAAGCCGTGATCCGCGCGCGCAATTCGGCCGTCACGGATCTCAAGGCCGCCGCTGCGGATCCGGGCAGCGCGGCTGCGCTGACGCAGCTGTCGGGTTCCGAAGCCCAGCTGGGCGGCGTGCTCGGCCGGCTGTTTGCGCTCGCCGAGGCGTATCCGGACCTCAAGGCCAACCAGACCATGATGCAGTTGTCGGAGGAGTTGACGTCCACCGAGAACAAGGTTGCCTTCGCGCGCCAGGCGTTCAACGATTCGGTGCTGACCTACAACAACCTGCGCGAGCAGTTCCCGGGCAACATCGTGGCCGGCATGTTCTCGTTCCAGGCAGGGCAGTTGCTGGAAGTCGCGACGCCTGAGGCACGGGAAGCGCCCAAGGTCAGCTTCTCCTGACATCGCCGGCGCACCGCGCCGCCATGGACTTCTTCGCCCGTCAGGCCGCCGCGCGCCGAAGCTCCCGCCTGTGGCTCGCGGCCTTCATCACCGCGATGCTGCTGGTCGTGGCCGCGCTGACCTGGATCGTGCTGCTGGTCGCGCCTGGCGCCGACGGCATCCATGTCGCGCTGCAGGCCGGCAACTTCGGGCTCTACGACCAGATCGTCGAATCGCCCGGCATCGCCTGGAAAACAGCGTTGTTCTGGTTGCTCGTGATCGCCGGCGCCAGCGCGTGGCGCGGTCTCGACCTGCGCGACGGTGGCGGTGCAGTGGCAAGTGCGCTCGGCGGCACGCGGGTCGAACGCGACACCCGCGATCCACGGCTGCGACGCCTGCACAACATCGTCGAAGAGATGGCCATCGCGTCCAGCGTGACCATGCCCGAGGTTTACGTGCTCGAGCGCGAGTCGGCGATCAACGCGTTCGCCGCCGGCCAGAACCCCGCCAACGCGGCCGTCGCGGTCACGCGCGGCGCGGTCGAGCGCTTGAACCGCGAGCAGCTGCAGGGCGTGATCGCCCATGAGTTCAGTCACATCCTCAACGGCGACATGCGCCTGAACGTCCGCATGGTGGGCTGGCTGTTCGGCCTGACCTTCATCGCCCTCGCGGGTCGCATGATCTTCGAGCTCGGCGGCCGCGGTTCGCGCAACTCGAACGACAAGGGCGTCGCCTTGCTGTACGTCATCGCGCTCGCGATGATCGTGGTCGGCTACCTCGGCGCGCTGGCGGGCCGCATCCTGCAGGCGGCGGTCTGTCGGCGACGCGAGTCGCTGGCCGACGCATCTGCCGTGCAGTTCACCCGCAACCCGGATGGCCTGAAGGGCGCGCTGCTGAAGATCGCGGGCCTCGACCGGCACGGCCGTCTCGCGGCGACGCGCACCTCGGAGGTCGCGCACATGCTGTTCGCGTCCGGGCTCGATCGTGCCTTCGCGACCCATCCGCCGCTGGTGGAGCGGATCCGCGCGCTCGACCCCTCATTCGACACGACGACGCTAGAGCGGGTCGCGAAGCGCGCGCTTGCCGATCCGACCCCCGACAGCGACCTTGCGCAGCTGACGTCCCGGATGCAGGAGACACGCTTCGCGGTCGAGCCGGCGCAGGTGGCGGCCGCGGTCGGGCGCATCGAGAGCCCCGACATCGACGAAGCCGCGCGGCTGCGGCTCGAACTGCCGCCTGGCCTGCACGACTTCGCCGAGTCCACGGGCATGGCACGCATGCTGGTCATCGAGCTGCTGCTCGCGCGCGATCCGGACGTGCGCGCCGCGCAGCTGCGACTCCTGCAAGCGGCGCAGTCCGATGCCGCCGCGTCGCCGCCGGTCGATGCGCAGCGCGCCGCGGCGGCGCGCAGCCTCGCAGGCGAGCTGGACCCGCACCTGCGCCTGCCGGCGCTGCTGCAGCTGTTTCCGGCGTTGCGGCAGCTGCCGCGGGAGCAGCGGCTTGCGCTGCTGCGCCTGCTGCGCGACCTCGCGCGCGCCGACGCGCGCATCGACGTGCACGAGTTCTGCCTGCTGAAGCTGCTGGCCGACTCGCTGCGCGATGAGCTCGAGGCGGGCGCGACGCACGGCGGTCTGTCGCTCGCCGCGGCTTCACAGGAACTCGGCACGCTGTTCGCCGTCGTGGCGGCACACGGCGCGGCCACCGCACTCGAAACCCGTCGCGCCTATGAGGCAGGCATCTCGCGAGTGCTGCCGCGCCACCGGCCCGAATTCACGGCGGTATCGGACTGGCCGCCCGCGTTGGATGCGGCCTGCACGCGCCTCGCGAGCCTGCATCCGTATGCGAAGCGCAGCGTCGTCGAGGGGCTGGTCGCGACGATCTCGCACGATGGCGAGCTGACGATCAGCGAAGTCGACCTGTTGCGCACGCTGTGCGCCGTGCTGCAGCTGCCGCTGCCAGCCATGCTGGCCGGCGCGGCTCAGCCTGCGCGCAGCGCCTGATCCAGGTCTTCCTTCAGGTCTTCGATGTGCTCGATGCCGATCGACAGGCGCACCATGTCTTCGGACACGCCGGCCTTCGCGAGCTCATCGGGTGACAGCTGGCGGTGGGTCGTCGAGGCCGGGTGGGTCGCGAGCGAGCGCGCATCGCCGATGTTGACGAGGCGGATCACGAGCTTCAGCGCATCGAGGAACTTCTCCCCTGCGGCGCGACCGCCCTTGACGCCGAAGGTCAGGATGCCGGACGCGCGGCCGCCCATGTACTTCTGCACCAGCCCATGCGACGGATGGTCGGGCAGGCCCGCGTAATTGACCCAGCCCACCTTCGGGTGCGCGCGCAGGAATTCGGCGATCGCCTGCGTGTTGCGGCAGATGCGATCCATGCGCACGGCGAGCGTTTCGATGCCCTGCAGGATCAGGAACGAATTGAACGGCGACAGCGCCGCGCCCATGTTGCGCAGCGGCACGACGCGGGCGCGGCCGATGTAGGCCGCCGGGCCCAGCGCCTCGGTGTAGACCACGCCGTGATAGGACACATCGGGCGTGTTCAGGCGCGGGAAGCGCTGCTTGTGCTCGGCCCACGGGAACTTGCCTGAATCGACGATGACGCCGCCGATGCTGTTGCCGTGGCCGCCGAGGTACTTCGTCAGCGAGTGCACGACGATGTCGGCGCCGAAGTCGAACGGCCGGCACAGGTAGGGCGACGGCACGGTGTTGTCGACGATCAGCGGCACGCCGTGCCGGTGCGCGATCTCGGCGAGCGCGCCGAAATCCGTGACGTTGCCGAGCGGATTGCCGATCGACTCGCAGAACACGGCCTTGGTGCGCGCGTCGATCAGCTTCTCGAACTGCTCGGGATGCCGGTAGTCGGCGAAGCGCACTTCGATGCCGAACTGCGGCAGCGTGTGCGCGAACAGGTTGTAGGTGCCGCCGTACAGCGCGCTCGACGTCACGATGTTGTCGCCGGCCTCGGCGATCGTCATGACGGCATAGGTCACGGCGGCGCTGCCGCTGGCGAGGCCCAGCGCGCCGATGCCGCCCTCGAGCGCGGCGAGCCGCTTCTCGAGCACGTCGGTGGTCGGGTTCATGATGCGGGTGTAGATGTTGCCCTGCACCTTGAGGTCGAACAGGTCGGCGCCGTGCTGCGCGCTGTCGAACGCGTAGGACGTGGTCTGGTAGATCGGGACGGCGACGGCCTTGGTGGTCGGGTCAGGCGTATAGCCGCCGTGGACGGCGATGGTTTCCGGGCGCATGCAGGGTCTCCGAGAAAGGGCGACGGTTCGCTGAAGCTACGGTTCGCTGAAGTAGCGCCGCAGTGTAGCGTCGAAGCGCGGAATGTCGACCAGGAAGGCATCGTGGCCTTCGCGTGATGGCATGGTCACGAGCGTGGTCGGCACGCCCGCATCGACCAGGGCGGCGGCGATGCGCTCCTGCTCGTGCAGCTGGAACAGCATGTCCGACTGCACGCCGATCACGAGCGCGCTCGCGAGGCCCGCCCGCGCGAACACCTCGCGCGGCGGCGCATGCGCGGCAAGATCGAAGCGGTCCATCGCGCGCGACAGGTACAGGTAGCAGTTCGCGTCGAAGCTGCGCACGAAGCGTTCCGCCTGGGCTTCGAGGTAGCCCTCGATCGCGAACTCGGGTGCAAAACCGCTGGCGCGCACCGCGTTGCCGCCGAGCGGCTCGCGCCCGAAGCGCTCGTTCCATTCCAGCGACGAACGGTAGGTGATCGTGCCGATCTTGCGCGCGAGCCGCATGCCGGTGCGCGGCGGCTTGTCCGGGTGGTACTGGCCGCCCTGCCATTCGGGATCGCGCAGGATGGCCTCGCGCTGCACCGAGCGCAGCGCGATCGCGACCGGCGACGCGGCGTCGGTGCCGGAAATCGACACCAGCCGGCGCGCGACGCCCGGGAACTGCGCGACGAATGCGAGCACGGCGATGCCACCCAGCGACGGGCCGATCACCGCCTCGAGGCGCTCGATGCCGAGGCTGCGCACGGTTTCGTGACCCGCCGCCGCGATGTCCTCGATCGACAGTTCCGGGAAGTCGAGCCGGTACGGGTGACCGGTGGCCGGGTTGATCGACAGCGGGCTGGTCGAACCGAACGGGCTGCCGAGCGAATTGACGCAGATGACGAACCAGCGCTGGGTGTCGATCGCGCGACCGGGGCCGACGATCGGTTCCCACCAGCCTTCGCTCGGGTCTTCCGCCGACGCGGCCGCATGCGCCGACGGCGACAGGCCCGTGAACAGCAGGACGGCGTTGTCGCGCGCCGCGTTCAGTTCGCCCCAGGTCTCGTAGGCGACGACGGCATCGTCGAGCGTGCCACCGCGGTGCAGCGGGAAGGGGCTCGGCAGCGCCGCGAAACGCCGCGCACTGCCCGCGAGCGGCTGCGAGCGGGTCGGCGCATCGGCCGCATCCAGCGTATCGCTCATGCGCGGGGCCGTGGGCAGGCGGCGTGCGCTCATGGCTCGGGGTCGCTGCCTTCCGGGATGTCGGCGAACAGCGCGGTGGACAGATAACGCTCGCCGGTATCCGGCAGCATCGCGAGGAGCACCGAACCCGGCGCGGCGTCCTTCGCGACCTTCAGCGCCGCGGCGAACGTGCCGCCGCAGGAGATGCCGCAGAAGATGCCTTCGCGCGCGGCCAGTGCCCGCGCCGTTTCCATCGCTTCGGTGTCGGTGACGGGCACGATGCGGTCGGCGATATCGCGGTTCAGTACGGCCGGCACGAAGTCAGGGGTCCAGCCCTGGATCTTGTGCGGCGTGAACGGCTTGCCCGACAGCAGCGCCGCGCCTTCCGGTTCGGTCGCGATGATCTGCGTTTCCGGGCGCGCGAGCTTGATCACTTCGCCGGCACCGGTCAGCGTGCCGCCCGTGCCCCAGCCGCTGACGAAGAAGTCGAGCCGCTTGCCGGCGAAGTCGCTGAGGATCTCGGGCCCGGTCGTGCTGCGGTGGTAGGCCGGGTTCGCAAGGTTCTCGAACTGCCGCGCAAGGAACCAGCCGTGCTTCTCGGCGAGCTCGGCAGCTTTCCTGACCATGCCGGTACCACGCTCGGCGGCCGGCGTCAGGATCACCTTGGCGCCCAGTGCGCGCATGATCTTGCGGCGTTCGATCGAGAAGGTCTCGACCATCACGGCGACGAACGGATAGCCCTTGGCCGCGCAGACCATCGCGAGCGCGATGCCGGTATTGCCCGAGGTCGCCTCGACGACCGTCTGGCCCGGCTTCAGCGTGCCGCGCTTTTCCGCATCCTCGATGATCGCGATCGCGAGGCGATCCTTGACCGAGGCCATCGGGTTGAAGAACTCGCACTTGACGTACATCGTCACGTGCTCGGGTGCGAGACGGTTGATGCGCACGATGGGCGTGCGGCCGATCGTGCCCAGGATGCTGTCGTAGATCATGGCCCCACTGTACGCCGCCGCGCGTTGCGGGCGTGTTGCGAAGCGGCATGGCCTGATAACCGTTGGTTATGATTCGCCGCAGCATGAGCACCCCAAAGCCCGGCGAACGACTGCAGAAGCTGCTGGCGGCGGCCGGCCACGGCTCGCGCCGCGCCATCGAGGAGTGGATCCGGGCCGGTCGGCTGACCATCGACGGCCGGGTCGCGACCCTGGGTGACCGCGCGCAGGGCGGCGAGGACATCCGCCTGGATGGCCGGCCGCTCGCGGTCGCGGCGCCCGCCGGGCCCGCCCAGACCGAGCACCTCGCGTACCACAAGCCGCTCGGCGAGATCACGACGCGCAGCGACCCGCAGGGCCGACCGACCGTGTTCGATGCGCTGCCGGCGGCCGCCAGTGGCCGCTGGGTCGTCGTCGGGCGCCTCGACGTCAACACCTCGGGCCTGCTGCTGTTCACCAGCGACGGCGCGCTGGCGCATGCCCTGATGCATCCGTCAGCCGAGGTCGAGCGGGAGTACCTCGTGCGGGTGCGCGGCCGGCCGACGCCCGCGACCGAGCAGCGCCTGCTGCGCGGCGTGATGCTGGACGATGGCCTCGCTCGCTTCGACAGCCTGACGGCGACGCGCGCCGACGGTAGCCACAGCTGGTACCGCGTGACGCTGCACGAGGGCCGCAATCGCGAGGTGCGGCGGCTGTGGCTCGCGGTGGGCCATGAGGTCAGCCGG
This sequence comes from uncultured Steroidobacteraceae bacterium, assembly GCA_964586725.1. Classification (GTDB taxonomy): domain Bacteria; phylum Pseudomonadota; class Gammaproteobacteria; order Steroidobacterales; family Steroidobacteraceae; genus UBA964. The sequence continues at coordinate 13,712 of CAZPJE010000036.1, forward strand.
CTGACGCGAGTGCGCTACGGGCCGATCGAACTGCCCGACGACCTGCGGGCCGGTGAGTGGCGCCGCCTCGACGCGGCTCAGGTGGCGGCGCTGCGCGCGGCGGTCAGCGGCAGGGCGCGCGGCGCGCGCTGAGCCGGGGTCGGCCGCGCCGCGGCGCGCGCTGCTGGCTTCGTGACCGGCGTACAGGGCGGCAGCCAGACCAGATCCTGCACCGGCGACGCATAGACCGGCTGCCAGCGCTGCAACGCGAAGTCCTGCAGCGCGGCGCGCACGTACTCGAACGCGAGTTGCTCCCACGGCAGGTCGCGCTTGCTCCAGAGCGCGGCTTCCTGGGTTTCGTCGCCGGCCGCGAAGCGGCCCTCGCGCAGCGTGCCGCGGAACACCGCCACGATCTCGTTGAACTTGGGCAGGTTGTAGACGCGGTACAGCCCGAGGTCATCGGCGATGGCATGCGCTTCCTCTAGCGTTTCGCGCGCGGCGGCCGCCTGCAGTGGCTCGCCCGCTTCGACATAGCCGCCGGGCAGCGTCCATTGGCCCAGGCCAGGTTCGATGCCGCGGCGGCACAGCAGCACCTGGCCGTTCCACTCGGCGAGGCACACGGCCACGACCCGCGGTTGCCGCCAGTGCGTCGCGCCGCAGCGCCCGCAGTCGAACCGCCGCACCTGTCCCTGCGGGCCGCTGCTGCTGCGCAGATCCATCGAACCGCAATCGCTGCAGAATTTCATGGTGATCCCCGGGGTGTGTTCAGGTGGGCTGCGGACTGCGTGCGCCGCGCGCCGACAGCATGTGCAGTTGCATCTGGGTCGCGGCGAGCGACGGGTCGCGCAGCTCGAAGGCGCGGATCAGCTCGCGGTGGTGCCAGGCGCTGCGCTCGAGGTGCTCGGCGATGGTTTCGCGAAAGCGCTGCAGCAGCAGCAGCTGGATCTGCAGCACCGGCCGCAGGGCCGCCTCGAGGTGCGGCGCGGCGGCAGCCTCGACGATGATCTGGTGGAAGCGGTCGTTCAGGTCCGCGAAGCGCGCGATCCCCGACGCGTCGCTGATGTGGATCAGCGCGTGCATCTGCGCGTCGAGCTCGCGCAGGTGCGCGAGCTGGGCGTCGGTCAGGCGCGTCGCAGCCCGCTCGGCCGCGTAGCTCTCGAGGCGGGCGCGGATCTCGAACAGCTCTTCGACCTCGCTGGCGTTGAAGTCGCGCACCTGCGCGCGGCGCCGGCCCTCGGCCAGCACCAGGCCCTCGGCGGCGAGGCGCCGGATCGCTTCGCGGACCGGCGTGCGGCTGACGCCGAGCGCATCGGCCAGTTCCGACTCGATCAGGAAGGTGCCGGCGGGCAGGACGCCGCGCTGGATCCGCTCCAGCAGTGTCGAGTAGGTCTTCTCGGTCGCGGATATCATCCTGTATACCAAAAGCGATACAAACGGGTTCAGATGGGTTGAATATCGCTTTTCTGTATACCAGAATGCAAGCCGGGGGAGGGGATATGCACTCATTCAGCTCGCAGTACGTCGACGTCGCTGGCTGCCGGATGCACGTTCGCGAGACCGGCCACGGGGCGCCGCTGCTGTTCCTTCACGGAGCGGGCGGGGCGGAGTCGGCGCTCGGCTGGCTTGCGCCGTTTGCAGCCGCCGGCATGCGCGTCATCGTGCCGGACCACCCCGGCTTCGGCGCCAGTGCCGATCCGGCCTGGCTGGACAACATCCACGATGCCGCCTACGCCTATCTCGATCTGCTCGACGCGCTGGACCTGCGTGGCGTGCACGTGGTCGGCATGTCGCTGGGCGGCTGGATCGGCCTCGAAGTGGCGGTCCGCAACACCAGCCGCCTCGCATCGCTGACGGTGATCGGCGCGGCCGGCATCCGGCCGGGTGACATACCCACTGGCGACCTGTTCATGTGGAGCCCCGAGGATCGGGTCCGCAACCTCGTCGCAGATCCGGCGCTGGCCGAGAAGATCCTCGCGCTGCCGCAGACGCCCGAGCAGCAGGACATCGCGCTGCGTAACTTCATCACGACCGCGAAGCTCGCCTGGGAGCCGCGGTTCTTCGATCCGCATCTCGAGAAGTGGCTGCACCGGCTGCGCCTGCCGACGCATGTGATCTGGGGCGGCGAGGATCGGCTGTTCCCGCCGGACTATGGACGCCGGCTTGCCAGCCTGATCCCTGGCGCGCGCTTCTCGGTGATCGAGCGCTGCGGTCATCTGCCGCAAGTCGAACGGCCGGCCGAGCTGACCGCGCTGGTCCGGCAATTCGCCCACGCCGCCTGAGGAACGCCGCATGAAATTCACGCTGTTCCACCTGATGCCCTACGCCGACCTCGATCTCGACGGCGCGGCGAAATACCCGACCGCCTGGGTCGTCACGCCCAACAGCTTCTACGACCCGAAGGCCGGCGCGCGGCTCTACAACCGTTACCTGGACGAGCTGGAACTCGGCGAGCAACTGGGTTTCGATGGCATCGCGGTCAACGAACACCACCAGACCGCCTACGGGATGATGCCGTCGCCGATCGTCATGGCCGCGGCGCTCGCGCGCCGCACGAAGACGGCGAAGATCGCGATCCTCGGCAGCGCGATACCGCTGCGCGACCATCCGCTGACGCTGGCCGAAGAGCACGCGATGCTCGACAACATCACCGAGGGCCGGCTGATCACCGGCTTCGTGCGCGGCATCGGCGCGGAGTACCACGCCTGGGGCACGAACCCCGTGTTCTCGCACGAGCGTTTCCACGAAGCGCACGACCTGATCATCGAGGCCTGGACCAGACCCGGGCCGTTCCGCTTCTCGCGCAAGCACTACCACTTCGAGTACGTGAATCTCTGGCCGCGCCCGTACCAGCAGCCGCATCCGCCGATCTGGGTGCCGTCGCAGGGCAGCAGCGAGACCATCGAGTGGGCCGCGCACCCCGACCGCAAGTACACCTACCTGCAGACATTCAGTCCGCTGAAGTCGGTGCGCAAGTACCTCGAGCAGTACCGCGAGATGGCGGCACGGCACGGCTACACGGCGGGTGACGACAAGATCGGCTGGGCCGTACCGATCTACGTCGCCGAGACCGACGAGATCGCGAGCCGCGAGGCCAAGCCGCACTTCGAGAACTTCCGCAACAAGTTCCTGAAGATGCCGATCGAAATGCTGCTGCCGCCGGGGTATTCGTCGATCGAGTCGATGCGCGGCATCGCGAAGGCCAAGCAGCAGATCACCGGCGACATCACGCTCGAGATCGCAGTCGAGATGGGCATGTTCTTCTGCGGTTCCGCGGCAACCGTGCGCGAGCAGCTCGCAGCCGCCTGGCGGGACATGCGCGTCGGCCACCTGCTCAGCATGCTGCAGTTCGGTACGCTGCCGGCAGACCTGACGGAGCGCAACATGCGATTGTTCGCGAGCGAAGTGATGCCCGCGCTGCGCGCCGAAGCCGCGGCCGGGGCGGCGACGGCGCGGCATGACGCCGCGGCCTGAGCCGGGGCGGCCGCGCTGAGCGCGCAGCGGCGGATTCGCGGCCTGCTCTGGGGCACGCTGTTCGCCGCGCTGCTGGGGCGGCAGCGCGATCAGGCGCCGGCGCCGCAGTTCCACACGCTGATCCGCGGTGGCTCGATCTGCGATGGCACGGGCGCGCCACCCTACGAGGCCGACATCGGGCTCGCGCGCGGCCGCATCGCGGCGATCGGCGACCTGTCCGCGGCCCGCGCCCGCAACGAAATCGACGCGCGCGGACTCACCGTCGCGCCGGGTTTCATCAACATGCTGTCGTGGGCCACGGAGTCGCTGCTGGTCGACCCGCGGGGCGAAAGCGACCTGCGGCAGGGCGTCACGCTCGAGGTGTTCGGCGAAGGCGTCTCGATGGGCCCGCTGACGCCGCCGATGCGGCGCGCGCTCGAGGCGCGGCAGGCTGATTATCGCTTCCACGTCGACTGGACGACCCTGGGCGAGTACCTCGATGCGCTCGAGCGGCGCGGCATCGCGACGAACGTCGCGTCGTTCGTCGGTGCGACGACGCTGCGCGTGCATGAGATCGGCTACGCGCACCGGCCGGCGCGCGCCGACGAACTCGCGCGGATGTGCGAGCAGGTGCGGCTCGCGATGCGAGAGGGGGCGCTCGGCGTCGGCTCGGCGCTGATCTACGCGCCGGCGAGTTCCGCCAGCCACGACGAGCTGCGCGCGCTGGCGCTCGCCGCGGCCGAGTACGGCGGCGCCTACATCAGCCACATCCGCAGTGAATCGACGCAGCTGCTGGCCGCGATCGACGAAGTCATCGATATCGCGCGCGCGACGCGCCGCCACGCCGAGATCTACCACTTCAAGGTCGCCGGCGAGTCCAATTGGCCGCTGCTCGAGCCCGCGCTCGCGCGCATCGAGGCGGCGCGCGCCGAAGGACTCGACGTCTCGGCCAACATGTATCCGTACGTCGAGGCGGCCTCCGGTCTCGATGCCTGCATGCCGCCGTGGGTGCAGGAAGGCGGGCATGCGGCCTGGGTCGCGCGGTTGCGCGATCCGGCGGTGCGTCGACGGCTGATGGACGAGATCCGCGCGCCCGCCAGCGACTGGGAGAACCTTTACCAGCTGGCCGGTGGCGCCGCGGGCGTGCGACTGCTGGGGTTCCGCAACCCGGCGCTGCGTGGCCTCGCTGGCCAGACGCTCGCCGCCGTCGCCGCGCAGCGTGGTTGCGCCGCGGAAGCGGCGCTGATCGACCTGGTCATCGAGGACGACAGTCGCGTGACCGCCGCCTACTCGCTGATGTCGGAGCAGAACCTGCGCCGGCAGATCGCGCTGCCGTGGATGGGTCTGTGCTCGGACGAGGAATCACTCGCGCCGCGGGAGCCGTTCCTCGCGCATCGGCCGCATCCGCGCGCTTACGGCAGCTTCGCGCGCTTCCTCGGTCGCTACGCGCGCGACGCGGCGCTCGTGCCGCTCGCCACCGCCGTGCACCGCATGACGGGCCTGCCGGCGCGCCAGCTCGGCCTGCGTGATCGCGGCCTGGTGCAGCCGGGCTGCTGGGCCGACCTCGTCGTGTTCGATGCTGCGCGCATCATCGACCATGCCAGCTTCGAGGCGCCGCAGCGCTTCGCGACGGGCGTCGCGCATGTGCTCGTCAATGGCGTGCCGGTGCTGCGGGATGGCGTCGTGACGGGCACCCGCCCCGGGCGGGCCTTGCGCGGCCCCGGCTGGCGCGGCCCGGCCGTCCTGGGCGCGCAGGACCTGCCGCGCGCGGCAGGCTGAAGGCGCCGCCGCTGTGTGCTAGAACTTCTCCGGCCGCAGCACTTCGACGTCGTGTGCGAACAGCACCATCGCGTAGTGCGCGTAGTACTTGTCGCGCAGCGTGTGCATGACGCGCTCCGCGAGTGCCGCATCGCAGATGATCTCGGCGCGGATGTTGCCGGTGTGGCCCCAGCTCGACGAGCGCGTGCCGCGATCGCCGCGGCCACGGGCCTCGGTGATCGTGTAGCCGCGCACGCCAAGGGCGTCGAACTCGCGGATCAGTTCGCGCTCGAGTGCGGCTTCGGTGATGACGGTGACGAGTCTGCGGGTGTGGTGCGTGTCAGCCATAGAGGTACTCGACGGCACGCTGGTACAGCGGTATGCCGACCAGGATGTTGAAGGGGAAGGTCACCGCCAGCGCCGCGGTCAGCGACAGCGCCGGGTTCGCCTCCGGCACGGCCGAGCGGATCGCGGCCGGTGCGGCGATGTAAGACGCGCTCGCCGCGAGCGTCGCGAGCAGGATCGCGCCGCCCGGCGACAGCCCCATAAGCAGCGCGAAGCCGATGCCGATCGCCGCGAACAGCAGCGGCACGACTATGGCGAAGGCGGCGATGAACAGGCCATGCCGGCGGAAGCCGCCGAGGTGGTCCGAGGCGATCAGGCCCATTTCCAGCAGGAAGATGGCCAGCACGCCCTTGAAGAGGTCGAAGAACAGCGGCTTGACCGGATCGAGGCCTTCGGAGCCCGCCAGCGCGCCGATCGCCAGGCCGCCGAGCAGCAGCATCACGCTGCGACCCAGCAGCACCTCATGCATGATCTCCTTCCAGGGCGTCGCGGCGTGCAGCCCGCGCGCCAGCACGATGCCGATCACGATCGCCGGCACCTCGAGCAGCACCAGGTACAGCGGCATCTGCGGCTCGTAGGGGATCTGCGCGAGGCCCAGGAACGCGACGCCGACCGCGAAGGTGCCGACGCTGACGGAGCCGTAGTGGGCGGCCACGGCCGCCGCGTTGACCCGGTCGATCCGGCCGACGCCCCGCAGCATCCCGTAGGCCAGGAAGGTCAGCAGGCAGCCCATGACGACCACCAGCACCATGTCACCGGCGATCGTGCCCATGGGCTGCTGGGCGAGCTCGATGCCACCCTTCATGCCGATCGACAGCAGCAACAGCGTGCTGACGAACTCGTAGATGGGCTGTGGCAGCCGCAGGTCGGCCTTCAGGATGCCCGCCGCGAGGCCGAGCACGAAGAACAGGACGATGGGGTCTATCTGGCCG
>CAZPJE010000037.1:0-3263 GCA_964586725.1 uncultured Steroidobacteraceae bacterium
CTTCGCCGCCGTCTTCGGCCCGACCTTGTCGATGCCCGGGATGTTGTCGGAGCTGTCGCCGACCAGGGCGAGGTAATCGATGATCTGCTCGGGCCAGACGTCGAACTTCGCCTTGACGCCATCGCGGTCGTAGCGCGAATCGCTCATCGTGTTGATGAGCCGGATCTGCTCGCCGACCAGCTGGGCCATGTCCTTGTCGCCGGTCGAGATCAGCACCTGCAGGCCGCGCTCGGCGGCGCGGCGCGCGAGCGTGCCGATGACGTCATCCGCCTCGACGCCGCCGATCCGGAGCAAGGGCAGGCCGAGGCCGCGTACCGCATCCAGCAGCGGCTCGATTTGCGTGCGCAGGTCGTCCGGCATCGGCGGGCGATGCGCCTTGTACTGCGCGAACAACTCGTCGCGGAAGGTCTTGCCGGGTGCGTCGAACACGACCGCGACGTACTTCGGGCGATGTTCGCGCAGGAACTTCTGCAGCATGTTCAGCACGCCGTGCACCGCCCCGGTCGGCTCGCCGTGCGGGCCGGTCAGGGGCGGCAGGGCATGGAAGGCGCGGTACAGGTACGACGAACCGTCGATCAGGACCAGATCGGCGGCAGGGCTGCTGGAGGGGGAAGCCGGCGGTGTGTTCATGGCGCCTCGTCAGGAGGCGCGAGTATAACGGGCCGCACACAGTAGAATGCCGTGCCGCGACTGGCGGCGTCCTGGAGTATCCCGCCCGTGTTGACCGCCTTCGATGCCGAATACAGCTTCGTGCAGGAGGTGCTCGCGCGCCGTCCGCGCCTCGTCGTCTGCGATTTCGACGGCACGCTGTGGCCCGATGACGCGGGCAGCGGATTCACGGTCTGGGATATCGAGCGCGGCGGCGTCGATGCGGCGACCGCATCGCATGTGCAGCAGCAGTATGCGCGCTACCTGGCTGGCGAAGTCGATGAGGATACGATGTGCGCGCTGCAGGTCACGATGCATCGCGGTCGCGCCGATACGACGCTGCACTCCCGCGCCGATGAGTACATTCGCGCTGCCGTCGTGCCACAGTGGTTCCCGGCGATGTACACGCTGGTCCAGTCGCTGCGCCTGCAGGACTGCGAGTTCTGGCTGGTGTCCTCGAGCAGCCAGTGGGTCATCGCGGCGGGCGCGCGCGCGCTTGGTCTCGATCCGCAGCGGGTGCTCGCCGCGAGTGCCGAGCTCGCCGGCGATCTCGTGACCGACCGGCTGCGGCGGCTGCCGAGCGGCGCGGGCAAGGCGCAGGCGATACGCGAGGTGATCGGGCGTCAGCCCGACATGGCCTTCGGCAATTCGCGCTGGGACATCGAGATGCTGCAGCTGGCGCGGCGCTCGTACGCGATCAACCCGTCGGTCGAGCTCGAAGCCGCAGCGCAACAGGCCGGCTGGCGCGTCGTGTGGCCCTCGCGCGCCGACTGCACCTAGCCGACGGCTCGTCGGCTCAGGCGGAAGCGACTTCCACGGTCGAGTGCAGGTGGAACTCGCCCTTCAGTGAGTTCGAGATCAGGCAGATCTGCTTGGCCTTCTCGAGCAGCTGCTGCGCGCGGGCCGCGTCGCCGCCGGCCGGCAGCTGCAGCGAGGCGCGGATGTCGAACTGCGTGAACAAGGACGTGCGCTCGACGCGGTCGAGCGTGCCGACCACTTCGCAATCCAGCGATGTCCAGTCGAACTTCGAGGCGCGCGCGATGGCGCGGAAGCTCAGGTTGAAGCAGTCGGCCACCGCGCCGCACAGCATCGTCTCAGGGGACCACAAGTTGCCCGGGCCGTCGAATTCGGCGGGGCCGTCGGACGGGAGCTCCGGAACGCCCGGTGAGCGCAGCATGACGCTGCCTGCGCTGGCGCACTGTGCCGTGACGGTGTAGCGGTGTGGGAACGGATGCATGGGGACTCCAGGTCAGCGGGATGCTTCGGGTGGTGTGACGGGTGCAGGCATCGGTGCCGGCACCGGCGCGGCAGCTTTGTCGGCGTCGCGAGTGGGGGCGTCTGCGGCGGGTGGCGCTTCCGCAGGCGGCGCATCCGCCGGTGTCTGCATCGTCCGCGTGATCACTTCGCCGCCGCTTTCCGGCAGGTAGAGAGCGCCCTTCTGGCCGCAGCCGGCCAGCGCGAGCACGCCGGCCGACAGCAGCCCCGCCACGACGCCGCGCATCAGGCGATGCCCCGCCCGTCGCGCAGCGCGAGCCAGCCGCGCGCGACCCGGTAGATGACCCACAGGCCAATGACCATGGCGGCCACGTAGAACGTCACGATGCCGAGTCCGAACAGCAGGATCAGCGGCGCCGAGAACAGGCCGGCGATGACGATCCACAGCAGCGCCGACCAGAACGTGCGGATCTGCCAGGCGAAGTGCGACTCGAGGTGCGTGCCGACGGTGTCGCGGCGGCGCACGTAGTTCATGATCACCGCGATGATCGACGGCAGGCCGAAGATGAAGCTGCCGATGATCGTGGCAGGGCCCGTCACGCCGATCAGCACGGACAGCGCGTGCAGCGCATAGATGATGTGCGTGTAGGTGACGAGCGCCGGGTCCGCTGCGCGCGAACCGTCGGGGTTGATCGTGTAAGTGTCGGCCATCTGCAGCTCCTCGCAATCGATCGCAAGATCAGGGGCTCTGCGGGTAGCCGGTCGGTTTGCCCGCGGTGGGGCCACCGGTATCCGGGTTCGCGTAGTAGACCATCATGCGGGCGATTCGCCCGTTTTCAAGCCAGAAGAAATTGCAGTTCAGCAGCGTCAGTGTGCCGCGGGCAGCGTACGCCGAACCGGTCTTGGGCGCGAGCGTCACCGTGAAGGTCGCGGCGCAGCGCTGCGCCTCGACGTCGATGAAGTGCTCGAAGCCGTCGAAGCCGGCGTCGTAGTTCGCGTTGAGGTGGCGCCAGAAGTCGCGCATGTCCGTCTCGCCCGGTGCCGGGCTCGCCTTCATGACCCGCGTCGGCGCGTCGCCGTGCCGAATCACGATCTCGGCGTCGTCCGTGAAGCAGGCCGCCACGGCATCGACATCCTCTCGCGTGACGTTGCCGAAGTAGCGGTTCTCGACCAGGTCGATCAGTGCGGCCCGGTCCAGCCTCGTGGATGTCGACACTCCGGCCGCCTCAGGGTGCCGCAAGCCGCGGGTCACGCGCGACGACGGCCATCGTCATGCGCGCGACGCACAGCAGCTGGCCACGCTCGTTCGCGATCTCGATGCCCCAGACCTGACTGCGGCTGCCGATGTGGAACGCGCGCGTGGTGCCCGTAATCAGGCTGCCCAGCGGCGCCGATCGCAG
>CAZPJE010000038.1:0-3835 GCA_964586725.1 uncultured Steroidobacteraceae bacterium
CAAGACGATGCCCGCCACCGCGCCCATTTCCGAGGTCGCCCAGGCCACCCACGACGAGAAGGCCCGCCAGCGCTTCGTCTCGACACTGCGCAAGAGGCTGATGGTCGACATGGCAGGGTCGCTGCGGCGTCGCTACGAGACCGTGGTCGAGCCTGCGTTCCGCAAGCAGCACCGGCGCGCGCCCCGCGACGGCCGCGAGGTGCGGCGCGCCATGCTGCCCGAGCCCTACTTCAAGGCCTGGTCGACGTTGCGCTACACGGCCCAGCAGATGACGTGGTGGTCCGTGTCGCCGCAGGTCGAGCGCGCGCATGCGGCCCTGCGCGTCGCGGCGGGTGCGGTCGCGACGCAGCGAGGCCCGGGTTCACTGCGACTCGATCCGGCGCTGCCCATTCCGCGCGACGTCACTGCGATGGACATCCACCTGATGCCCGGCTGTTTCCACACGGAGCACGGCGAGGGCGATGTCTCGGTCGCGGCGGTCTACTGGCATGGCACCCAGGTGTTCTCAGCCGGGCTGAAACTGCGCCACAACGGGGGTGGTGTCGCGCGCTCGATCGCGCACTGGTTGCGCTTGCGCGACCCCAATTTCCAGCCCCGCCGGATGCTCGATCTCGGTTGCAGCGCCGGCAACCAGACGCTGCCGTATCTCGATGTGTTTCCAGCCTGCGAGGGCTACGGCGTGGATGTCAGCGCGCCGCTGCTGCGGTTCGCGCATGCACACGCTCGCTCGCTCGGCCACACCGTGCATTACTCGCAGCAGAACGCCCGCGACCTCGATTTTCCCGACGGTCATTTCGACCTCGTCGTGTCGAGCTTCTTCCTGCACGAACAGTCTGCCGCCACCAATCGGGCTGCGCTGCGCGAGGCCTACCGGGTGCTGCGCCCGGGCGGCATCATGGTGCACATGGAGTTGCCGCCGACCAGCGAGGCAGACCCCTACTACAACTTCTTCCTTGACTGGGACGCGTTCTACAACAACGAACCCCACTACGCGTCGTTTCGCGCGACGAGCCCGCAGCGCTTGTGCGTCGACGCCGGGTTTGCGCCAGCGCGCTGTTTCGCGACCCGCATCGCGAACTGGGGCACGGTCAGCGAGGCCGACTTTGCCGCCGTGGCGCTCGGCCAGAAGCCGCCGCCGCAGCACGGCAACGGCGCGAGCTGGTTCATCTTCGGCGCGGTGAAATAGGGGCCGGATCCGTCGGGCAAGTCAGCGCGACGCGTTCTACAGGCCGCAGCCAAGGAAAAAGGGGTCGCGCGAGCGACCCCTTTTGTTTGGCGTGTGCCTTGGCGTGGACGCGTGTCGCGCCCAGTACCAGCCATCAACGACGGCGGCGACGCTTCTTGACGTGCTTGTGCTCGACCCTGCCGTCACCGTGGTGGTGATCCAGGTCGCCATGCGCATGGCCATGGTCGTACTCGAAATCGACCGGGTGATTGTGGCCGTGGGTGTTGATCCACTTGTAGAGATCCGGCATCCAGTGCTGGATGCGGCTCGCCGCACGTTCCTTGTTCTCTTCGAGGTTCGACCACGGATTGAAGTGAAAGTGGTTGTAGAGCCGGCTGTCCGTGCGGCCGATGGCCAGCGTGCCGCGCTTGCAGCCGAACGCGCCGTGGCTGATGTACGGCGGCCGATAGAAGTAGCCACCGGTGGGCAACTCGCCGAACTGCATCATCCAGGACGTGCCCCAGATGTGGTACGCCTCTTCAGCGCAGTCATGGTAGGAGATGTTGTCCTGCCAGAACTCGGGCGTCATGCAGTACAGGAACGTGAACGCCTGCGTGCGCTGGTCGAAATGCAGCACCTTGACCATGCAGCCCGGCGCCGTCGCCGGGTAGAAGTTCGTCCCGGTCCAGTGCAGGTCTTCGTAGGACTGGATCGCACGGAAGTTGTGCCGCTCGGCGCGCGGGTGATCGCTGTCCGACTCGACGAACGACGGCTCGCCATAGTTGAAGAACATCAGGCCCGTGGCGCCGCGCGGTGACGTCAGTGCTTCGATCGCAATGCCTGCCGGGACCATGAAGTAGCTGCCCGGACCCCAGGTCTTGCTGCCGACATTGATCGAGCCGGACATGATGAACAGCTCGTACTCGGTGTAGCTCATGCCCGGCGGCTGCTTGTAGCCCGGCTCGAACATGACCGTCATCGAGGATGCGCCGTTATCCGGGTCCATGGACAGCATCTTGTACTGCATGCCCTTCGGGAACCCGGGAAGCGTCATCTTCTTGAAGGGAACGTCGCGGTCGACGAACGGTTCGATATGTGGACGTGCCATGGCGATCCCCTCAGAAAACCACTTTGAATTTACGACGCGGCTTGACCGGGATTTCTTCCGGCCGGATCTTCCGCAGCTGGTCGTAGTGCACGTGGAAGCCGCGGGTCTGTATGCGGTGCAAGAAGTCCGCGACCCACTTGTCGCGCTGCGGTGCGAGGTCGTCCATCTCCTTGACGATCTTGCGGTAGCGGACCTTCTGTTCCTTGATTTCGCGATTCAGCCAGGCCTGCGCCTCACGGCTGCGCTTGTTGGCGATCAACTTCATCTTCCGCCCTCTGTCGGTTGAGACCCAACCCTGATTCGCTTATACCCCTCGCCCGCGCTGCAAACAACGAATTGCCCTGCCCGTCGCCCACTATTGAACGCACGATCCGCAATGTGGACCAGAGCCGCTCAACGCGCCGGGACGCTGAGCCAGCGCGAGACATGAATTCCGCGCGGATTGTTCTGCCAGCCGACGATCCGCGGCGACACGAGGCGCCGACTGACGAGGTAGTACAGCGGTGCCACAGGTTGATCGGCGAGCGCGATCGACTCGGCTTCCCGCAACAGTGCTGCGCGCCGCAGCAGGTCCGCCTCGCGCAGCGCGCGCAGCATCGCGGCATCGAAGGCGGCGCTCCGGTAGCCGGATTGATTCATCGTCGTACCCGCAGCGCTGCCGTCGAGCCGCTCGAGGAAGGCCAGCGGATCGCTGAAGCCCGACAGCCACAACGATCGCACCGCATCGAAATCGCCGCGCACGACGTCGGCCGTCAGCGCGCGCTGCTCCTTCGCCTGCAGTTGCGGGCGCACGCCGACCGCGCGCCACATCGCATCGATCGCGATCGCGACCCGCCGATTGGCATCGTTGCCGGGGTAGCCCAGCCGTAGCTCCAGCGGCCGGCCGGGTCCGTAGCCCGCCTCCGCGAGCAGGCGTCGTGCCTCGGCGATGCGTCGGGCCGCGTTCCAGCTGGCGAAGTCGGCCTGTGGCCGCGTGGGATAATCGTTGACCCCGGGCGGCACGTAACCGTAGGCCGCCACGCGCGGATCGCCCAACAGGTTGCGGGCCAGCACCTCGCGGTCGACCGCCAGCGACAGCGCCCGCCGCACGCGCGCGTCGCGCGTCGGACCGGCGCGGGTGTTGAAGGCGATCACGTCGAGCCCCAGTCCCGGATCGACCCGCATCTGCGCGCCGAACAACTCGCGCGATCGCGGCACCTGGTCTGGCGGCACCGAGATCACGAAATCGAGTTCCCCCGCCTGGTAGCGGCGCAGTGCCGTGCTCGCCTGCGCGATCGGGTAGTGGAACACCTCGTCGAGGCGCACGGTGGCCGCGTCGTAGAACTGTGGGTTGCGCGCCAGCCTGACGAACGCGTTGGGTCGCCACTCGGCGAGCGTGAACGGTCCGTTGGTGACGAAGCGCCCCGGCCGGATCCACTCGGCGCCATGCTGTTCGATGAGTTTGCGCGGCACGGGCATCGCGAAGCTCGCCAGTACCTCGGGCAGGTACGGCGCGGGATGCTCAAGCGTCACGCGCACGGTGCGGTTGTCGACTGCCGTCACACCCAGCGATTCGAGCGCTG
>CAZPJE010000039.1:0-15236 GCA_964586725.1 uncultured Steroidobacteraceae bacterium
CCGGACAGCGATGATCCGCGATTCGGGCCGATCGAGATACGGCCGGAGAGCGAAGGGGAGGTGGTGATCGTGGCGGAGTTTCTTGGGGTTGTCGGCTAGCCTCCACGCATAGAGCGGTGTCGAATGGCCGCTTCAGACTGATCTGAGTCAGTCGTGGCCGGGGTCCCGAGCGACCGCTTCCACCAGCACCGGTCACTGATAGTCGGTGGCATCGACCGACTGCTTCACTTCCGACTCCGGTCGTCCAACCCCTGCCACCGTGGAGGTCCGACGCGACCGACGGCTTCTGCCGACTGCGACCGGCTCAGATCGACCCATAGGAGCCGGCTAGGACTCTGTGAGCGAGCGACCGTTCGACCTCGGAACCTGACCTTCGCCATCGGGAAGGTGGTGGACGGCGAGAAGGTCATTCGCAGCTGGCAATCCAGGGCTTGAGCACGGTGCCGGTGGGAACACTGCACCCGAAGGCCGCCTACCCGCACTGCCGGCCCCGGGCTGCCGGTGCTGTTGGCGCGGGGGGGGCGGCTCATGGAAGGGCGGCACAGCCACCCCGGCTGGCGCTGAGCCCGGCCAAAACCGTCTGGGCAAACAGGGTTCCAACGCAACCCAAGCAGGGGAGCCCCAAGCGTCGGAGACCGTCTATACCTGTCCCGTCGGCATGCGCAAACTCTGCCAAGGTCCGGGCCCTTGTTCGAACTCCGGGCAGCCGCAGCGCAAAAAATTTGAATGCATACGATTCATCGTGGTTGGCGTCAGTCTCGCCGGACTGAGCGTCGCAAAGCCTGTCGGCCGAGCAGGCAGCAATGTGCTGCTGAGCAAGTCTGCCGACCCGAGTGGGCAGCAGCGATGCGCGATGCCTGTCAGCGCGAAGCCACGGCACGGTGCCCATGCTTCCAGTACGGGGCGCGGCTGTCGGCATCGCGTTGGCACAGGGCCCTTGCCAGCCCTGTGCATCCATTTTCCCCGATAGATACCGACCGGCGGGTTCCCACCGAACCTATCCCATGAACACACTGCATGTTGCCGCTGCACTCTCTTTCGCCACGGGCCTGGCCCACAGCGTCATCGGCGAAGTACTGATCTTCCAGCGTCTTGGTCGCGGCACTGTCGTGCCGACCCACGGTGGGGATGCGCTTGGAGAGCGGCATGTGCGCATTCTCTGGGCCAGTTGGCACGTGCTGACCCTGCTGGGTTGGTGCATGGCCCTGATGCTTGTTGAACTGGCCGGCGTAGTCGGTGTCGGCGGCCAACTCGGCCCAGTTGACTGGGCCTTCGGATCTGCCCGCCAGAAAGGCGCGCTCTGCCCGGGACACCGCGCGCAGCTCACGCATGGGCAGGCCAGCCCAGGTTTTCACCCGTCGCTCGATCTGGCGCAGGCTGCGGCCGGCGCTGCTGGTGGCGGCCCGCACAGCCAGGGCCTCAGCCCACTCTGCATAGCGGCGGCCGGCCGTGC
Organism: uncultured Steroidobacteraceae bacterium; assembly: GCA_964586725.1. Classification (GTDB taxonomy): domain Bacteria; phylum Pseudomonadota; class Gammaproteobacteria; order Steroidobacterales; family Steroidobacteraceae; genus UBA964. The sequence continues at coordinate 1,454 of CAZPJE010000039.1, forward strand.
GCTGAGGCGCGATCGCCTGCCAGCGCGGGAGCAAGAAGCCCTCGATGAGCGCCAACCGCGCCTCGTCGTCACCTTCGGCCTGCAGCGCATTCGCCCACGCACGCCAATCGCTGGGCAAAACCCGCTCGGCCGGCATGGACTGGTTCACCAGCGCCTGAACGTCGATGCCGGTGAGCATCTGAAAGGCATCGGGGAAGAACAGCAGTTGCGTACCCTGCACCGACCCGCTGGCGCGCATGTGGCTGGGCAGCGTGAAGGGCCCGGACAGCACCGTTGGCGCCATGCTGAACCCTGGTGGCGGCGGCACGAACCCGGGCTCGCTCAGCCACTCGACCGCACTGCCCCGCCAGCACAGCAAAGACACCAGCAAGGTGGCCGGGAAGAAGGTGTGGCGCTCGGCATCAGTGAGGTCTCTGCCGTGCGTGTCCCTCAACATCACACCGCGCACGCAGCCCGACAGGGCCAGAGGCGGCAGCCAAAGGCGGGTCTTGTCAGCCATGCGCGTGTGTGCCTGTGGCACTGCGCAACAGCCCCCAAACTGCAGGCAGGGCGAGCCAGAAGCCGGACATCGGCATCAGCAACAGACCGATGATCGTGAGGGCCAGGATGCCCCAGCCCAGCACCCGCAGTTCGGCCCACGCCGCGCGCCGCTCGGCCAACCAGACCTGCCAGGCGACCAATGCCAGCGGCCCCCCAAAGAGCAAGAACCAGGTGACTGCACCGGTCATTGCATCTGAACCCACTGAGTTGAACAGGCCACGCTCCAGCATGCCGCTGAGCACCGGCGCAAAGACTACGAAGCCGAAGACGGTGTGAACGGCGGCCACCAACATGAGCCAAGGGCCGATCCAAGGGCGACGCGATGTGAGGGTCATGGTGAATCCGGTTGGCCGACCTTTCGCAGGACGGCAGGTGCGATGAGGTGGTGCATCGGTGCCACGGGCAGCATGTACAGCCGCCCGAGCAGGCCGTGGATGTGAACGACGGTGGTGAGAGTGACAACACCACCAGTCTGGTGCACCGACAAGGTCACATCCAGGTGGCGGTCGCGGTCGCCGAGCAGCAGCTCGTCGGGGTGCTGCTCGAACAGCGTGAAGATGCCGACGCGGTCTCCCAAACCGTACGCGCTGGCACTGCGGTTGGGCTGCAATGCAGCCATGTCACCCAGGTTCTTGAGCCCGAACGGCTGCACCAGACGATTGCGCAGGCGCATGCAAGACTCGACCCAGGCGGGCGTGGCACGCGCCGCGCGCAGAAACTGCTCCAGCGGCGACAGCTCGGGCCGGGCAGCGGGAACGGCCCAGGCGTCGTGGAAGTGCGCGCCGGACAGCTGCGCCCTGATGCGAGCGCCGGGCGGCGGGCTGGTCAGATGAGGTTCAGGCTTCATGCGGCGGCGCCCCAGAGCGCACCGGTGCGCACCCGCGCCCGCAGCCGCCGCAGCAGTTCGGTCAAGCCGATGTGGCTGCGATCAAAAAACGGCATCTCGGGCGGGATACAGTGAAGGTGGCGCGTAGCCACCTCGCGGCGGGCGGCGCCGCCGGCTTGCAGCGATGGCGGCAGCGGGTAGTGGGCGAAGTCGAACACCGCCTCGCGCCAGGGCAGGATTTGCCAGTCGAGCAGTGGGCGAAGGGCGGGCAGCAGCTCGTTGCGAAAGCGGGCCAAGCGCAATGCAGGATCGAGCAGGCCCATGCTCTTGTACGCCTTGAACAGATCCTCAGATTGCCCGGCCGCGTGGGCCGCCCAAGCGGCTTGCAGGCCGGCGCAAAAGCCCTCGCCCAGAGCAAGCGTGCGGCCAAAGTCGAGCAGGCCCAGGCGCCCATCCGACATGAAGACATAGTTGCCCGCGTGCGGATCGGCCTGGATGCGGCGCAGCTGCAGCGCCCCGTGCCAGAACTGGTCGAACAAGAGCTGACCGAAGTGATCTCGCGCGGTCTGCGAAGGATCTGTCTCCAGCCAGGCTTGGAGATGCAGGCCATCGAGATAGCTCAGGCTGAGTACGCGGGTGCTAGACAGCTCGTGGCGAACGTTGGGCAGCACAAGATGGGGGTGGTCGGTATGGGCGCGGAACCAGTCCAACTCGGCTGCTTCGCGACGGTAGTCCAGCTCCTCGATCACCTTGAGCTCAATGTCGTCCAAGGTGCTGGCCACCAACTCGGGGCTGGGCAGCGCAAAGCCCGGCGTGCCGAGCAGGCTTCGCAGCAAGCGCAGGTCGCTGCGTATGGCTGCGGCCATGCCGGGGTACTGCAGCTTGACGGCCAGGCGCTCGCCGTCAAAGGCGCGGGCCCGGTGCACCTGGCCCAGGCTGGCTGCGGCGAAGGCTTGCGGCTCGAACTCGGCAAAGCGCTCCTGCGGCGCGCCCCCCAGTTCCTGGCGCAGCAACTGAATGACGTGGGCGCGGTTGAGCGGCGGTGTGGCCTGGTGATGGCCCTGGGCCAGACGCTCACGCAGCCCCGCGGGCAAGACACCCAGATCCAGGCTCAGCAGCTGCGCAGCCTTGAGGCCCGTGCCCTTGAGTTGGTCGAGGGCCTTGAACAGGATGTCGCCCAGTTGGGTTTGATGGGCCTGCTCGTCAGGCGCCGCGCCCAGGCGGCGCTTGGCGCCGTGCACCAGTTGGGCCGACCCCAGACGCAAAGCAGCACCAGCGGCGACGCCCGTGCGGGAGAGCCGGCCGGTCTTCATGCCTTGACGCAGCCCCACAGGTGGGCCAGCCCGAAACCCAGGCAGCCCGCCGAAGACCACCACACAAAGGGCGTGAGCTGCCCGGGCGCCAGCCAGGCAAGAGGCAGCGGCACGAGTCCGCGCAGCAGATAAACCGCCGTCACGACGATGAGCACCGGCCGCATCCACGGCAAGCCCCGCAACGCCGGCGCCAAGCCGCTGGCACCCCAGGCATAACCGGCCGCAACAAATAGCACGACGGCAACGCCCAGCGTCGTCAAGGCCGGCGCCCAGTGGCCAAGCTCAGCCGCCTGCGCAAAGCCTTCGCCGGCCCCGAAGAAGCGATACCAGCTGGGGCCGCCCACGATGATGGCCAGGTGCAGCAGCGCGGCCGCAAAGCTCAGCGCGCCGCCAATGGCGAAGCCGATGTTCATGCCCGGCCTGCCTTCAGCCCGGCCTTGAGCAGACCCAGGGCCTGCACCAAAGCCGGCCCCTGCTCCAGCCAGCGCCCCATCTGGCTGCGCAACACCAGCCCGCCCAAGGCAAGCAGCTTGTTCACAAGGCCGGTTTGCAGCACCAGCACGAGCAGGTCCAGGCTGTGATCGATGAGCTGGGTGGTGTCGCCCGCGTTCTCGGACTCATCGCGCAACCAGAAAGCGATCAGGCCATAGCAGTAGTCCACCATCAACGCGCCCACCGCGCCCTTGAAGCCGCAGGGTGCGATCTCGTCGGCGTCTTCGGCCTGACTCAGCATCTGCTCCACCGCCAGGGCCAGCGCGGCCCGCCCGGGCAGGCCGGCTTCGGCCACCAGCAGCGGCGTGCTATGCAACACGCGCCGCGCGATGCTGACAAAGGCGCGATCGGGCGCCAGTTGGGCCAGCAGCGCGTCGACCAGCAGTTGCAAGCGCTCGCGCAAGGTGAAGGTGGCTTCATCCGGAGTCGCCTGCCATTGCGCAATGGCGCCCTGCACGGCTGCCTCAAAGTAGCCCAGCAGCAGCCGCTCTTTGCTGGCGAAGTAGTTGTAGACGGTCGCGTCACCCACGCCGGCCTCGCGGGCGACTTGCTTTAGCGTGGTGGCCTCATAGCCCTGCGTGCTCATCAGCTTCACAGCGGCGCGAAGGATCTGCTGGCGGGACTGGGCTTGCTGGGCTTTGCTGGTTCTCATTGTGAACGGACTATAGTTAAATCTAAAATAAATTGCAATTTAAATGCTGTGCTTCTCGAAAATCCGTGTCGAAAGGCTTCAAGACACAACAGGCCACACCCGGCACCATGACCGCCATGACCAAGTCCTGGAACGACCTTCCTGGGCCGCCCACACCCTGGTGGGGCCTGCCGAAACTCGCAGCCATGCGGCGCGACTACCTCGGCACGATCGCGGCCCAGCAAGCCTATGGCGACATGCCCCGGCTGGGGATCCTCAGCGAGCGCACCGTCGACGTCTTCGACCCCGAGTTGCTGCGCGAGTTGATGGTCGACCACGCTGGCGCACTGATCCGTTGGGAGCGCGGTACCGAGGTATTCGCTGAAGGGCTTGGCCAATCGGTGCTGGTGACCGAAGGGGCTGTGTGGCAGCGCCAGCGGCGCATGCTGACGCAGGCCTTCACGCCCAAGAAAGTGGCGGGCTATGCGGGCCTGATGCTGGAGGCGACTGATCATGGCCTTGCCGGCGTGCAACCCGGCGAGGTGGCGATGGACGCATTGCTCAGCCACCTGGCAATGGACGTGATCTCACGCACCCTGTTTGGCCAGCCTATCAGCGGCGACACCCGCTCCGCTGCCGCAGCCGTGCAGGTGCTGAGCGAGACCGCTCTGGCCGAGATGTTCTGGCCCATGACCCTACCCGACTGGCTGCCGCTGCCGGGCAAGGCCGCCAAGCGGCGTGCCTATCGGCTGATTTCCGGCCTGATCCGCGCTCGCATCGACGACTACACCCGCGCGACGGGCAGCACCAGCATGTTGGGCATGTTGCGCGCCGTGCGCGACGAAGCCACTGGCCAGGCGCTGTCGGAGCAAGAGGTGTTTGACCAGTGCATCCTGAGCTTCCAAGCCGGCCACGAAACCACCGCCACTGCCCTGTGCTGGTGGGCCGATCTGATGGCCCGCCACCCGCAAGCGCAGGCGCGCGCTGTGGACGAGCTGGACGCCGTCCTAGCCGGGCAAGCGCCAGCGATTGACGCACCCCAGGCCCTGCCCTGGCTGAGCGCCACTCTGAAAGAGGCCATGCGCCTGTACCCACCGGCCGGGGCCCTGCTGTCGCGCCGCTTGATCCGCGAGGTCATGCTGGGCGGCGTACGCCTCCCTGCCCGCACCATCGTGCGCATCACACCCTGGGTGCTGCACCGCGACCCCCGATGGTGGCCCGATGCCACCTCGTTTGCGCCCGAGCGCTTCTTGCCCGATGCCCCGCCGCCGCCGCGCGGCGCCTACCTGCCGTTTGGCGTAGGCCCGCGCGTGTGCCTGGGCCAGCACTTCGCCACTCTGGAGATGACCTTGATTGCGGCGCGGCTGTTGCAGCGCTTCAGGCTCAGCCCTTGCACCACCGAGCCCCCTCGACCGAAGTTGGCCGTGACACTGCGGCCGCAGGGGGGCGTGCGGCTTTGCATGGAGGCACGCCCATGAAAACCTTGATGCGGGTGAAGGGACCGATCATTGGCCTGCCGCCGTGATGCTTGTCAGACCGCTCGTCGTCAACAGGGTTGGCCAGCATCGGAGCTCGATCAGGGCTCGTAGACGGTCAGCGGCTGTTCTGGGGAACGGGCCATTTCGAGCGACCGTCGGCCCATGACTCCTGTACTCTGAGTGCGGTCACACAGGTTCGGTGGACGAGCGACGGCTCATGGCCGAGAGCGTGAGTCTGTCGGACTTCCTTACACCAGACGTTCGCCCCCCGGCCTCGCAGCGGGGGGGGGGCGTCAGCTGAAGGGTCAAATCTCGGTCTGCTCAGATATCTCCAGGGCGTCATCGACCTCGATGCCGAGGTATCGCACCGTCGACTCGAGCTTCGAGTGCCCCAGCAGCAGCTGCACGGCGCGTAGGTTCTTCGTGCGTCGGTAGATCAGCGTCGCCTTGGTCCTGCGCATCGAGTGCGTCCCGTACTCCGTGCGGTCCAGACCCAGTTCGTCGACCCAGTGCCCGAGGATCCGGGCGTACTGCCGGGTCCCCAGATGTGGCGAGTCGTGCAGACGGCTGGGGAACAGGAAGTGCTCTGATTTCAGCCCAGCCAGCTTGATCCAGGCCTGCAAGGCGTCGCGGGCAGCCTGCGTGATCTCGAACTGCACTGGGCGCTGCGTCTTGTGCTGCATGACGACAGCGCGCGTTGCCACCTGGTCGCCGTGACACACGTCGCGGACCTTGAGCGCGACAAGATCGCAGCCGCGCAGCTTGCTGTCGATGCCGAGGTTGAACAGGGCGAGTTCGCGCACTCGTCCCTCCATCTGGAGGCGGACGCGCAGCGCCCAGATGTCCTTGAGCTTGAAGGGCGCCTTCTGCCCGACGAGCTTGCCCTTGTTCCAAGGCTCGCGATGAGCGGCAGTACCTGTGGTTCCCATGATGGTCTCCCATCGAGTTGAGGGCCACACAGGATGCGCTTTCGGCCGGGCGGGGCGCCATCGTTTCTGAGGTGCGCAGCGGCAGAGCGCCCCGCGCCCTGCTGAGTGTCAGCTCTCGGGAGCAGCCGCGAACTCACGGACTCGGCCATTTGCAGTCGCACGTTCGACCAGAAAATCGCGGTCCCAATGACAGGTTTCAAAGCCCAGCAGCCATAGGCCGATGACCGCTCGACGCTGCTCGATCTCCAAAGCGGTCGATCACAGTCAGCCAACCGCGCGTTGCGCGCGGCACCTCCAGCTCGATCGCTCGATGAGCTGGCGTCCCGGTAGGCCGTGAGGGCTGCTCGGATGACTGTGTTTCCGAGGACGGAACTGGCGCCACCGACCCCAAGGCCGCTGCCAACAACCTCGGACGCGGACAACGGAGTGGCCCATCCCGGCTACGACCTTTGCGCGGTCCCCGGGCTCCGATGCCAGCAGGGCATCGACGGGGCAGGCCCGTTCAAGCGCCGGGCTTTGTCCTGTGATGGGGTGACGCCGCCCTCAGCAACAGAAGGCCGAACGGAACCAGCGCGATGCCCGCCGCGTAGAGCAGCCACTGCGCCGCCGTCCAGGGCGCCGTTCCCGCCATGGCCACGGTGCCCGCGGCCAGGCAGAACACGCCGACGTAGATCGGCACGTGGCCATAGGCCCACAGCCGCAGGTTGCGGCCACCGGCGGCGTCCGAAGGCGCCAGATCGCTCGCCGAACGCATCGGTCACGCCGAAGCCCATGCCGGCCACCACCAGGATCTGCGCCAGCCCCAACACCCGCTGGTCGCGGCGCTCCTGGTCGAAGCGCGTGGCGTGGAAGGTGTGGCCCAGCCAGCACCACCACATGGCCAGCAGCAGGAAGGCGCTGCCGGCGGCGCCGGCCCAGTCGAAGTGGTGCGCGTAGGCGCCCGACAACTGCGCTACGGCGACGACGAACACGAGATCGAAGAACAGTTCGAACCAGGTGGCCTTGCGGCCATGGGCCAGCGCCGGGACATCTGCCGGCATTGCAACGGACTGCATGCGCGGCCGGTCTCAGGAACGCACCAGACGCGCAAAGGCGAACCGGCGGCCCTGGCCCTGCTTGAGGGCCAGGTGGATCCACACCATCGCCAGCGGCTCGAGGTAGCGCGCCGTCTGCAGGGGCCCCATGTCGATGGCGTCGAAGCCGATCAACGTGGCCAGTACCATCACACGCTGCCGGGCCCCGGCGTCGTCCGCGGCCACGGGCATCATCGGTTGACCCTGCGCGTAGCGGCTGTCGGCCATGTTCTCGGCGCCGGTGGTGTTGAAGGCCTTGACGACCTGGGCGCCCACGGCGTGCCGTGCGATCTCTTCCGCGCCGGAGGTGGTGGTGCCAAGGCTGAGTCCAGCCAGCCCCGGTGCGATCGGATTCGTCGCGTCCACCAGCGTCTTGCCCTGCCAGTCCGGCACCGAAATTGCGATGGCCAAGGCCGCCGGATACGGCACGGCCAGGATCACCACGTCGCCGTCGGCGATGGCTTGCTCCGTTCCGACCAGCTTGGCGGCCGGCCCCAGCGCGGCGACGCTGGCCTGGTACTTCGCCGGGTCGGGCACGCCCAGGGTGACGGACTCGCCGGCACGGACCAGCGCGCGTGCCAAGGCCATGCCGACATTGCCGGCACCGATGATGGAGAGCTTCATTTCAACGCCCCAGCGCTTCGATGACCAGGCGCGCGGTGTCCTGGCCGGAGAAGTTCTGCTGCCCGGTGATGAGGTTGCCGTCGCGCACGGCGTAGCTGCGCCACAAGCCGGCCTGCACGTAATTAGCGCCCAGCGCCTTGAGGCGGTCCTCGATGCGCCAGGGCATCACGTGCTTGTCGCGCGGCAGCAGGCCATAGTTCCAGACGGCGTTGTCGGCGAAGTCCTCCTCGACATTGGCGAAGCCGGTCACCGTCCTGCCCTTGGCGATGTACTCGCCCTGGCTGTTCTTCGCATAGGCCAGCACCGCCACGCCGTGGCACAGCGCCGCGGCCACCTTGCCTTCCTCGAAGAAGGCAGCGAACTTGCGGTGCAGTTCGGTGGCCGACTCGAAGCTGAACATCGGCGCCTGGCCGCCTGCGACCACGATGGCGTCAAAGGCGGCCACGTCGAGGTCCGAAAGCGGCCGGGTGCTGTCCACCAGCGCCATCAGCTCGGGCGTGTGGATGAAGCCCTGGCTGACGAGGTCGGTCTTGCTGTAGCCGCTGGCGTCGTTGGGGTCGCTCATCGCGTCGGCTTCGCACTTGCCGCCATTCGGGCTGAACACCGCCACCTCGTAGCCGTGCTCGACGAACAGGTGGTAGGGGTGGGTCAATTCGCTCCACCAGAAGCCCACGGGCCAGCCGGTGGTGGTGGAGACCGCCGGGTTGGCGATCACCAGGGCGACGCGCTTGCGACGCTGCGGATTCAGGACGTTGGGGTCTTGCAGGCTCATGGGGAGGTTCCTCGGCAGGGGATTGATGCCGCGCAGTGTGGTCGCGAGTCCCCTTGAATCAAATACACCCCGCAGAGATACTCTGTTGCCCAAGGAGGCAACAATGGAACTGCAGGCACTGCAAGCATTCGTCAAGGTCGTGCAGACCGGCAGCTTCACGCGCGCCGCGGAGGCAATGAACACCCAGAAGGCCCACCTGTCCCGCGTGGTCAGCCAGATGGAAAAGGAACTGGCCGTGCGGCTGCTGGCCCGCACGACGCGGTCCTTGTCACTGACCGAAGACGGGCGCGAGTTCTTCGAACGCGCGGTGGGCATCCTCGCGTCGGTGGAGGAGGCCCGGCTGGCCATGCAGCAGACCCAGGGCGAGCCACGCGGCCAACTGCGGCTGACCTGCGGTGTCGAGTTTGGCCTCGTCGCCGTCAGCGGCTGGGTCGCCGACTACCTGGCACGCTTTCCCCAGGTCCAGGTCGACGCCGACTTCACCAACCGTGTGGTCGACATCGTGCACGAAGGCTTCGATCTGGCCGTGCGCGTCGGACCCTTGTCGGACTCTTCGCTGGCGGCGCGCCGACTCGGCACGCTGTCGTACGGGCTCTACGCGTCCGCCGACTATGTTCGACGCCAAGGTCAACCGGCCCACCCCGCCGAACTCGCACAGCACAGCACGATCGCCTTCACGGGGGGTGGACACCAAGGCGCCTGGGTGCTGCGGCGCGATGACGAGTCGCAGCAGGTCCCGTTGCAGCCTCGACTGCGTGTCAACAACAGCCTGGCGGCGCGTGACGCGGTGTTGCGGGGTCTGGGGATCGCCTTGCTGCCGCGCCTGATCGTTGAAGACGGTGAATTCAGCAGCCGTCTGCATCGGGTTCTGGCCGACTGGTCGGCACCGCAGATCCCGGTTCACGCGGTCTTCGCCAGTGCCCGCTACCTGGCGCCCAAGGTGCGTGAGTTCATCGATCTGGCGCTCTGGAGATTCAATGCGGGTGGGCCGGGCGTCCATCAATAGCGGGTTGAGTCAGCGCCCTGGCTCTCCGACATGGCGACGCAAATCCTGACGGGATCCAGCGTCGCCGCCCGGCCAGCACCGCGAGCCAGAGGACGGGCCATGATGTTGACCATCGGTACTGTGGCCTCGCCGGCCAGAGGCTGCTCTACGCTGCGGTCGTGACCTTACGCTCGCGGCCAGTTCCAGTCGTCCAATCGGCCAGAAGATCGCCACGCCAGCGACCCTTTTCAAGGCGCTGCAGACGCAGCCCGCCTTGAGTTTGCTGGGCCACTTCTTCGAGATGGTCATGCAAGGGCTTTTCGTGGCAAGAGGCAGTGACGGGCCGCGGCCGTGATGGCCTTCACCTGGAGCGTTACATGAACCTGCCCCGGTCCGCCAGGCTGCGCTTCAGCGCACGAACTCGTACTGCAGCGACGTGATCTTTCCGCGCCAGTAGGGCTTTCGGCCTTCTGCAGTAATCCAAGCGACTTCGCCCGCCATCGGCACCCGCATGCCGTCACGCTCCTGGTAGTCCGCCCAACGGCCTTCCCAGGGCGTCATGACGATCGTCTTGCCCACGGTGCGGCCGCGGGCCTCGGCACGCGCCGATTCGATCAGGCCCTGGTCGTCGAAGCGGAACAGCAGCGTCAGGCTCAGCGTGCCGTCCACCAGCGTGGCACGTGCGGAGCGCTCGTCGATGGCCTCCCAGCGCACGCCCTGGCTCGGCAGCAGGGCCGTGGGGTACCAGGCGGCCTCGGCGAAGAAGCGCATCAGTTCGCCCTTCGCCACGTCGCCACCGCCGCGCAGGTCGATCAGCGTGAACAGACCGAGGATGGCCGGGTGCAAGATGCCGGCGCCTGCGACGTAGGCGTCGTGCACGCGCACCGGAAGGCCCGGCAGCATGGCTACGCTGCCGTCCCAGACGAAGCCGGGCCGGCGCGTCACGACGCGTTGGCGCGAGGTGAACGGTTTCCACTGGTCCGTGGTCTCGCCCATGTTGAAGGTGCCGACATGGTCGACGCGGGCTGCGCCAACGATGGGCTGACCATCCGTCAAGACGGTGCGGAAGTAGCGCTGCACGGGTGGCGGCAAGCCTTCGAGTTCTCGCATGTCGTAGCGTTTGACGGCGGGCGCCCCTCGCGCAGCCTCGAGTTGCGCCTCGAGCGCTCGCGTGGCTGCGCCCCAACGGGACGATCCCAGGGCGGCCAGCGCTGCCCAGGCCAGCGCGATCAGCAAGACGGCCCAGCCGAGCCATTTGATCCAGGTCATCGTGTGTACCCCCCCCATCCGCGTGTTGCGGCGGTCCCCGTGCCCACCGGTCAACCGGCGCGCAGCCGAGTGGCGACTCACCATACTTCGAAAATCACCCCTGTAGCCGCGCGCGCTGCGGCGTTGAGCGCCTCGTCGCGCTTGTCGATGTGACGCAACGCCCATTGACGGCCCTGCGCACGAAGTTGCGGTCGTCTGTTGCCGCCTGCTCGATGAGTGGCAACGGGTCGATGAAGGCCCGGTCGGTGCCGATGCGCCGTGCCAGCGCGGTTTGCCTCGCTGCCCAGCGCCCGCAACCCCTGAGCAGAGCCCCCCGCCCGGCGGCCCGCCGCGCTTGCACGGCGGTTCATGGCCCTGGCCTTCACGCGTCGACCAGACGATCGCTCGGCGCGGCCTGATTCGCCACCCCTGGGCAGTGGGCGAAGAACCAGCACGACATCGCCAGCCCCGCCGCGGCGAGTGTCACCCACACCACCGACAGCACCCGTTCGACCTGCAGCCCCGCGCGCAACGCGAACGCGGTCATCGCCAGCAGCGCCAGCCCCATCGTCGCTGCCTTCACCAACACGAAGCCGGCGAGCACGAAGCCCCATGCCTCGCCGCGCAGGAGCCACCACGCCGACAACAGCGCCAGTGGCACGACGACGCCCAGGTCGAGCACGTAGACGAAGACCGTCGGCGTGTTGGCCTGGACAATCATGGCGGGCAACTGGCCGCGCGTGTAGAAGGGCACGATCTGGCTCGTCCACAGCAGCGTCAATACGGCTGCCATCACGAGCAGGAACACGGCCACGCTGCGGCGCGGCGCGCGCGCGTCGAAAGCCTGCTGCAGCGCCTGCGCATCGAGCGCCGACAGCGCGGCGATCAGGATCGCACCACACAGCGCGAACAAGGCCACGTAAAGCGGGAACAGAAGGTTGAAGCCGTAGGCGAACGCGGCCCCGGTGTAGGTGTAGGCCAGGTAACCGACCAGGCCGAGCCAGACCATCGTCGAGCGCGGCGAACCGCGCCGCGCGGCGGCCAGCGTGGGCAGCAGGACGAGCAACGCCAGCAAGGTCACGAAGTCCTGGCCGCGGCATTGCGGCACCACCCAGGCGGTTTCGCGGTAGACGCCCGGCATGAACAGCCCCACGCCGGCGGCCACGGCGGCCAGCACGATCGACACCGCGGTCAGGCCTTGCGCGATCGCCAGGCGCCGCCGCGCTGCCGCGTGGTGAACCGGCGCGTTCATGGCTGCGGGTGACGCCGACCGCGTCCACCTGGCCAAGGCATGGCATCGATCGCCGCCAACACCCAGCGAACGCTGAAAACGACCTTGTTCACCGCAGCCCTCGCCGGCCACGGACACGGAGCAGCCCACGCACGCCCGCCGACAGGATGCGCCAACGCAGGGCGACCGCGACCACGCACCCGAGGCTGGCCGCGAACAGCGCCTGCCCCACCAGGCCCTTGCTCGCCAGCACCACCGGGATCCCGCCCCACGCGATGCCGTGGGCGGGAAGAGAGTCGCCGGACTCAAGGCCGATGAAGGCCAGGGTGGCGCCGTCACGCTGATCCAGCGCTTCGGATCCGCTGCCAACCTCAACATCCACCTGCACTGTTTGGTGCTGGACGGGGTGTACCGCCGCGCCGCCGATGGCTCGCCGGCCTTCATCGAGGCGGCTTCGCCCACCGACGACGAGCTGCACGCGCTGCTGCAGTCGGTGATCGAGCGGCTGATGAAGATGCTCACGCGCCGGGGCGTGCTGGTCGAGGACATGGGCCAGACCTACCTGGCCGAGCCGGATGCCGACGGCGAGGAGGCGCGCACGCTGCGGCCGCTGCAGGCCGCGGCCATCACCTACCGCATCGCCTTCGGCCCCCGCGCCGGGCAGAAGGTGCTGACGCTCAGGGGCGCGATGCCGCGCCAGGACTGGGCGCGCCAGCCGCTGTGCGCCGACATCGACGGGTTCAGCCTGCACGCGGCGGTGCGGGTGCAAGCCCACGACCGCAAGCGGCTGGAGCAGTTGTGCCGCTACATCACGCGGCCGGCGCTCTCCGACGAACGGGTGCAGCTCAACGCCGCCGGGCAGGTGGAGCTCAAGCTCAAGGCACCCTGGCGCGACGGCACGACGCACCTGGTCATGAGCCCGCTGGAGTTCATGCAGCGGCTGGCGGCCAGGGCGACCGAAGGGCGCCCTTCGGGCACCCGTGCCGCGGCCGAGGCTGCACCTCATCCGGTTCCACGGCGTTCTGGCCCCGAACGCGAAGCTGCGGCCACTGGTGGTGCCGCAGGGACCTGAGGTGCAAGAGCAGACCACCGAAGTCGCAGCTGCCGACGAATGCGAGACCGAGACGGTTCACAGCCGGCCGCACCGCATCAGCTGGGCCCGGCTGCTCAAGCGGGTGTTCGACATCGACATGCACACCTGCCCGAACTGCGGCGGCGGGGAGCTGAAGATCATCGCGGCCATCCTCGAGCGGCCGGTGATCGCGAAGATCCTCACCCATCTCGGGCTGGATCCGCAGCCACCGCCTCGGGGGCGGGCGCGCGAGGTGGTGCAGGGCTGAAGCCGCCCCGCCTGAACACCGTCTGGCCCGTGCCGGCCTTGATCGACACCGCTTCCGCAGACCTGAGCGTCGCCTGCGGCCGGACGATGCTGCGCGCCCGGTGGGCGCGGCGTAGCCGGATGAGGGTCAACCCTGAGACTGAGGCGGCAGATCAAGGCCAGACGAGACCCAGGGGGAGCGGCGAGACGGTCCGAATGGGCGCCGCTGCCACGATCCGCCACGATCTCACTGCCGCAGTCGGCCCTTCTTGGCTGGCCTCGGTCTGGTCGTCGGGCTTCAGGGGGCGTTTGAACTTCCTATG
>CAZPJE010000040.1:0-2140 GCA_964586725.1 uncultured Steroidobacteraceae bacterium
GCTGAGCGGCGCGGCCGCTTCGGCGGCAATGGCTTCGAGCAGCGTCCTGACCGGCGCGGGCAAACCCAGCGTCTCCCGCCCTTCACTCCAGGCTGCCGGCTGGCACCAGCGCATGTCCGCCGCCTCGGCGATCGCAGCGTCGCGCAGTCCGTCGCAGGCCACGACCCGCGGATGGATGCTCAGATCGAAATGCGTGAAGACATGCTCGATGCAGCCCAGCGCGCGCGGCTGCCAGTCGGGCTGCTGCAGCGCGCGACCCTGCAGCGCGGCGCGTGCATGGCCGGCGAGCGCCGCCTCGCTGTCGAATTCCGGCAGCGACCACAGGCCGCCCCAGATGCCGCGCGCCGGACGCCGCTCGAGCAGTACGGCGCCGCTGGCATCGATCGCGAGCAGCATGAACACCGTGCGCCGCCGCCGCGCGCTGCGTGGCGCGCGTGACTTCGGACGCGGCAGGTCGTGCTGCCGGCCGGTCGAAGCCGCGCTGCACTCGGGCTGCAGCGGGCACAGCAGGCAGGCCGGGCGCGTGCGCGCGCAGACGGTCGCGCCCAGATCCATGATGGCCTGCGTGTAGATCGCGAAATCCGCCGCTGGCGTGCAGGCATCGGCGAGCGCCCACAGGCGCAGCTCGACCTCGCGCGTCGCGACATCGCCTTCGATGCCGAACAGTCGCGTCAGCACCCGCTTGACGTTGCCATCGAGGATGGGATGCCGCTGCCCGGCTGCGAGCGCGAGGATCGCGCCCGCGGTCGAGCGCCCGATGCCCGGCAACGCATGCAGCGCTTCGAAGCTCGCCGGCAACTCGCCGCCCTTCTCGGCGACGACCTGCTCGGCGGAGACCTGCCCGGCGACAACCTGCTGCGCGGCGCGATGCAGGTTGCGGGCGCGGGCGTAGTAACCGAGGCCGGTCCACAGGTGCAGCACCTCGTCGAGATCGGCCGCGGCGAGTGCAGCCACGGTCGGGAAGCGCGCCATGAAGCGCTCGAAGTACGGGATGACGGTCGCGACCTGGGTCTGCTGCAGCATGATCTCGGAGACCCAGACGCGATACAGCGTGCGCTGCTGCTGCCACGGAAGATCGTGCCGTCCGCTGCGCGCATGCCACGCGACCAGCGCCGGACCGACGAACGCCGCGCGCCGTTGCTCGCGCTCGCGCAGCGCCGTCACGGTGGTGCGCGGCGCAGGCCCGCGGCGTCGTGCACGAGCCGCAGCGTCACGCCCTCGAGTTCCGCCTCGCCGAGCGTCGCGCGCTCGAGCGTCACGGTGGCGCGCGCCTCGAGCGCGCGCAGCGCCTCAGTCGGGAACACGAACGGCGGCGTGGGCGCGTCGTCCGGTTCCAGATAGCGACCGAGCGCCATCTGGTCACCGGCCAGCGTGACCTCGACGATGCCGGTCGCATCGCGCGCCACGCGGCCGCGCAGCGTCGTCGCGTCGAGCGTCAGTTGCAGCGGTTCGAGCTGCCACAGGCCGTCGGCGAGTCGCAATGTCGTCGCGAGACGCAGCGGACCCAGCGCTTCCGGATCTGTCGTGTACGGCGGGGTGATGCCGGCATCGATCAGGCTGCGGCGCAGCGACGCGAGCTGCAGCTGTGCGGTTGCGGCGGCAGCGGATTGTTCGTTGCCGGCAACGTAACGCCAGTCGCGGATCGACAGGCCGTCGTCGCCGGTGCCGAATTTCACTGCGAGCGGCGCACCGCGAATCGCGAGCGGCTCGTGGATCAGTTCGACCGATTGGGTCTTCCAGGACGTGGCAACCCCCTTCGCCGCGGGTTGGGTTTTCAGCGTCAGCGCCAGGCTCAGGTCGGCAAGCGCCGTCGAGCCTTCGCGGAATGTCAGCGTGGTCGACAGCGCGAACGGCCACACCGGCCGCGGGCCCACTGCGATGCCGCCCGATGCCTGCACCGGCAAGGGCTCGCCGGGCGCCCAGCGCGGCAGCGTCACGGCAAGATCACTGAGCGCGATGTTCGTGCCGGCGGCCTGATCGATGTAGGTCACGCTGGATTCGCGCAGTTCGATGCCGTCCAGCGAGCGCAGCACCGTGCGACGCTGCTCGGCCTCGGCGACCGGCGCCGCGCCGTCGCCCAGCCCCTGCCAGTTCGCGACACCGTCGGCACGGCGTTCGAGCACGAGCTGCGCGCCGGTCA
>CAZPJE010000041.1:0-2724 GCA_964586725.1 uncultured Steroidobacteraceae bacterium
GCGACGTCCCGGTCGTGGAAGGTGAAGAAGTCCACGCCGAGCTTGCTGACGAACTCGAACGCGGCCGCGGCCTGCCGCTCCGCGCGCTGCAACGGATTGTCACCCGCCACGACCCAGGTCGGCTGCCGTGTGGGCGCGCCGAACACGTCGCTGCCATGCCAGCTGAAGCTGTGCCACCAGCACACCGCGAAGCGCAGGTGCTCGCGCATCGCGCGGCCGGCCACCACCCGATCGGGATCGTAGTGGCGGAACCGCAGATCGGTTGCGGACGGCTCGCCGGCATGCGGCACGCGCCCGATGCCCGGAAAGTACTCGACGGTTGACATCGACGTGCACTCCTGCAAACTGCAGAACTTGAGTATACCGCGTGTCGACAAAATGCACGACGCCGGCGGCGCAGATGGAGGGCAGGCTTGAGCGACTCGAACGAGGCGTGGTGGCGCGGCGCGGCGCTCTACCAGATCTACCCGCTCAGCTTCGCCGACTCGAACGGCGACGGCTGGGGGGACCTGCCCGGCATCACCGCGCGACTCGAATACGTGACCAGTCTCGGCGTCGACGGCATCTGGCTCAGCCCGTTCTACGAAGGCGCGTTCGCCGACTTCGGCTACGACACCACCAATCAGAAGGCAGTCGACCCGCGACTCGGCACGCTGGCCGACTTCGACGCCTTGCTCGAACGCGCGCATACGCTCGGCCTGAAGGTCATCGTAGACCAGGTCTATACCTACACCTCGAACCGGCATGACTGGTTCCGGCAGAGCCGCGCGGCGCGCGGTGGTGCGAAGGACGACTGGTACGTCTGGGCGGATGCACGGCCCGACGGCTCGCCGCCCAACAACTGGATCTCGATATTCGGCGGGCCCGCCTGGGAGTGGGACCGCAGTCGCCGCCAGTACTACATGACCCACTTCCTGCCGGGGATGCCGCATCTGCAGGTCCAGACCCCGGCGGTGCAGGCGGCACTTCTCGACATCGGCCGGTTCTGGCTGGACCGAGGCGTCGACGGTTTCCGGCTCGACGTCATCAATCTCTGCATGGTGGACCCTGCACTGCGCGACAACCCGCCGGCTGCGGGCGGCGTTAACTCGTTCGCCATGCCCGCGCATGCGCAGGAGATGCGCTACGACGGATCGCTGCCCGAGTCCTTCGAATTCGTCCGCCGCATCCGGCAACTTGCGGACGAAGCCCCCGGCCGATTCCTGCTCGGGGAGATCGCGGGACGCGAACCGATGCAGGACGCGCAGCGCTACTGCAGCGGCGATGATCTGCTGCACAGTGCCTACTTCGTGCTCGGAGCGGAAACGCGACCGCTGACAGCCGCTGCGCTGCGCCGCGAGCTCGCCGGCTGGACCGAACGACATGGATCTTGGCCGACCTGGGCGTTCAGCAATCACGACGTCATCCGCGGACCTTCACGCTGCAGCACACTCGAGCCACCGCCCGGCTTTACCACGCTGCTGATGGCCATCCTCACCGCAACGCGCGGCACGATGCTCGTTTACCAGGGAGACGAACTGGGACTGCCGGACGGGCAGGTTCCGTTCGACTGCCTGCGTGACCCGGCGACGAAGCGTTTCTATCCCGACTACCTGCAGCGTGACGGCGCACGGACCCCGATGCCTTGGGCAGGCGCTGCCCCGCACGCCGGGTTCACGAGCGGCGCGCCCTGGTTGCCACTCGGTCGGGGACACGCAGCGTTGGCGCCGGACAACCAGGAATCGTGGGCGGATTCGCCATTGGCGTGGACCCGGCGTCTGATCGCGTTGCGTCGCGCGCATCGCGCGCTTCGCACCGGCAACTGCCGCTTCCTCGATCTGCCGGAGCCCCTGTTCGGCCTCGACCGCATCGGCGACGGCGTGGGCGTTCGGTGTATCTTTAACATCGCGCCGACCGCGACGAAGCTTGGCGATGCGCTCATGGATGCAAGCACCGTCCTGCTGTCCAAGGGCCTTGGACGAGACCACGACGGAGATAGCGTCCTCGAGCCCCACGGCTTCTGCCTGCTCGCCAGGAATCCCGAATGACCACGACGACCTTGCCCAACCCAGAACACAGCGCTCGTCGCATCGTGCTGACGGGAGGATCGAGCGGTATCGGCCAGGCGATCGCGCGGCGGTTGTCGGGACCTTCGACCACGATCGCCAACCTCGATCTGCTCGATGGGGAGGCCACGCGCAGCCTGTGCGCGGGCCCAGTGACGACGCTGCGTACCGATCTGGCGGAAGCCGAAGACATCGACGTGGCATTCAGGGGCATCGACGCGCTGTTCGAAGGCGCTGCTCCGGACGTGTTGATCTGCTGCGCATCCCTGAGCCGCGCCACCTCGTTCCTGGATGTGCATGTCGACGAACTCGACCTGTTGCTGCGCGTCAACATTCGAGGAACCTTCCTGGCCTGCCAGCAGGCTGGGCAACGCATGCGCGCCTCGGGCAGCGGCCGGATCATTATCATCACCTCGATCTGCGCGATGCAGGGCTGGGCCAAGGAATCCGTCTACTGCCTGACCAAGGCGGCCCAGCAGTCGATGGTGCAATCGCTCGCCGTGGAATTGGCTCCGTTCGGCATTCTCGTCAATGGCATCGCGCCCGGACTGATCGAAAAGACAGGCGACGCGATGGCCAAGACACGCACGGACCCCGAGATCCACCGTCACGACATGGAACGCACGAGCGCAGGACGATTCGGCTCGGTCGAGGAAGTGGCCGCGGCGGTGGACTATTT
>CAZPJE010000042.1:0-2850 GCA_964586725.1 uncultured Steroidobacteraceae bacterium
ACCGCGAACTGCAGCGATATCAGGAGACCAGGGGCATGCGCGCCTTCCAGGCTGCGCTGACGGGAGGCCAGTACTCGCATCCGGACGGACTGTTCTTTGGCGGGCGTGCTCCTGCGTGGTCGAACCAGACGTGGCGCCGAATCCTGCGCGAGCACTGCGACCGCGCCGGTCATGTCGTCGCGATCGACGTACATACCGGTCTGGGTCCGTCGGGAGTAGGCGAAGCCATCTGCGTCACCGATCAAGCTGAGCATCTGCGGGCGATCGAGATCTTCGGCGAGGACGTCAAGTGGACCGGGAGTGGCGAGTCCGTCTCTACCTCGTTGGGTGGATCGCTCGTGCACGGCGCGCGGGAGGAACTGGGTCGCGGCCGACTGACCATGATTGGCCTGGAGTACGGCACCTACCCGATCGCCGACACACTCGATGCGCTCCGTGCGGAGACGTGGCTCGTGGCACGCGGCCGCGCGGACTCGCCCCAGGGCAGCAGAATCAAGCAGCGCCTTCGCGACGTTTTCTATGTCGATGAGCTGGCGTGGAAACAAGCTGTCGTGGATCGATTTCTTGAGCTTGTCGGGCATGCCATCAGGAGATTCTCATGAGCTCGCTTACTGCGCTCCGTTTGCAGAGACCACCGATGGCGCCGGACCCACGCTCGTTCGTCAACTTCGGTGCCGAGCTCGGCGCGAAGATCGATCTCTTGACTGCGGAGGCAGTCGCTGCAGGCCGATGGCGGTCGCCGGAAGACATCGAGTTGAACCCGAGAAACCCGCTCTCGCTGGCCTACTGGCTGTACAAGTCCTGGAACCCCATCCTGCGTGCAATGCCCGGAAGCGGTGTCGAGTCGACGCTCGAACCGTTTCGCCGTACACACTTCGACCTGACGCCGCGAAGTTTCTCGGCCGAGACTGAGCGCACACTGAGCGTCAGCGGGGACCTGATGTGCACAAAGGGGCTCGACGGTGCGAAGGATCAACTCTACGAGGCGGTGTCCGACCTGATCTTTGGCGCGGACATTGCGTACGCGAACCTTGAATCTACGCTGACGTCGGCTGACATTTCGCCAACGACCTTCACCGCGGACGAAACACCCAAGATCAATCTGACCAAAGATCAATACGCGGCGGTGGTATCACACCGAGGACGTCGCTTCGACGTGCTGCAGCTCGCAAACAACCATATTCTTGACTGCGGTGAGGAAGGGGTACGTACCACCCTCGCACAGCTGAAGCACGACGGCATCGAACAGGTTGGTGTGAACGTAACCGACTCGGATGCCCAGCAGCCACGCATCGTTACCCTGAAAGGGCTCCGGATCGGCTGGGTCGCGCACACCTTCAGTGTCAACTTCAAACCGTTCCCGCCGGACAAGCCATGGATCGTCAACATGACGCCCATGCACCTCGTACCCGACGCCGACGTATCCGGAATCGAGGCGCAGATCCGCGCGTGCCGACAGGCCGGTTGCGATCTCGTCATCGTCGCATTGCACTGGGGGCTCGAGTTCGAGCTCTACCCTCACCCGGACCAGCTCCGCTGGGCGCACCGGTTCGCGGATGCCGGCGCAGACTTGATCATCGGCCACCATCCACACGTCCCACAGCCGGTGGAGATCTATCAACCGCCTTCCGAACCGGATCGCGCGGTACCGATTCTCTACAGTGTTGGCAATCTCACTTCTGTTGTGTCGCACCCGTCGAACGTGGTCAGTCTGGTTGCCCGCCTTCGACTCTCGACCGGGCGCATGGGCGGCAAGGTTCGCACGCTGATCACCGGGCTCGACCTAACCCCAGTCGCGCTTCTGGCTGTGAACGTCGACGGCGTCGACTCGCTTCGACTGTTCAAGGCGAGCGACGTCATCCGAAGGACTCACGACGCGGCTATGAACGACTATGTTACGCAAATGGCGTCGTACGCCGACTTGGTAGTCGGGCGGGACTGGCGAACCTAGCCGGCCACGCGTCAATCGCGGTCGATGATGGGGTGCTCGGTCACGATCATCCTGGCCATGCGACTGACATGCGCCATGACGTCTGCACGCGTCGCCGGCGCGGAAGGCAGCGACAACGCCTTGCGTGCCGCCTCTTCGCTCTCGAACCACTCTTCCGCCATTCCATCCCATTCGCAGGGTGTCCCGGTCACGGCGGGCAAGTCATCGCGTTCAACGCGGATGTTCACGATGTAACGGTGCAGCATCGCACCCTGCTTTGCCTTGATCACGGGAGCATGACCCTCCAGCCACCATCGACGGAACTCGTCCATGGAAAGGTGCTCCGCCTTCTTCAGAAACCAGACGATCTTGACCATACGCCGCCCAATGACCCAGTGGCACCATTGTAACCAGTGCGCATACTGTTGACACGGTGTCGACAAGATACCTACAGTGAGCAGAATCATGTACAGCTCGACCCAAGATTGCGACCTGCTGATAGTCGGCTCCGGCGCATCAGGTTTATCGGCCGCCCTCACGGCCTCGGCATACGGCCTGAAGGTCATCGTGTGCGAACAGGCCGACGTTGTTGGTGGCGCCACCGCCATTTCGGGCGGCGAGCTATGGATTCCCCTGAATCGGCAGAATCGCGTGGGAAGCAACGATTCCCATGAGCATGCTCTTGCCTATCTCCACGCAGCGATTGGTTCCGGCCTCGACATC
This sequence comes from uncultured Steroidobacteraceae bacterium, assembly GCA_964586725.1. Taxonomy (GTDB): domain Bacteria; phylum Pseudomonadota; class Gammaproteobacteria; order Steroidobacterales; family Steroidobacteraceae; genus UBA964. The sequence continues at coordinate 2,654 of CAZPJE010000042.1, forward strand.
GCGCGAGCTACTACCTTTGTCCGCAACGCAGCTGATGCACTGGCGTTCATCGAAGACCATAGCGAATTGCGGTACGAGTCACTGCCACACGTCGTGGACTACTTCAGTGACCGGGCCGGCGCAACCGAAGGCGTTCGCACTCTCGGCGCGTTGCCGTTCGATGGCCGGAAGCTCGGGCGCCACTTCGAGAAGATCAG
>CAZPJE010000043.1:0-1833 GCA_964586725.1 uncultured Steroidobacteraceae bacterium
CGGCAACCCGCCCCCTTGTAAAACTCGGAGAACTCGTAGCCCATGCGTTCCAGGGCCTTGCGGATGGTCCGGGCGGGTTCGTATTTCGTCCGGCACTTGGCGCAGATCCGCCGCACCAGCCGCTGCGCCAGGACCACGTTCAACGCCGCCCCGATCAAATAGGGCTCGACGCCCATGTTGATCAGCCGGGTGATGGCCGAACAGGCGTCGTTGGTGTGCAGCGTGCTGAACACGAGGTGGCCGGTCAGCGCGGCTTGGATCGCCGTGCGCGCCGTCTCTTCGTCGCGCACCTCGCCGACCATGATCACGTCCGGGTCCTGCCGCAGGAAGGACTTCAGCGCGACGGCGAAGGTGAGCCCCGCCTTGTCGTTGACGTTGACCTGGTTGATGCCCGGCAGGTTGATCTCGGCCGGGTCCTCCGCGGTCGAGATGTTGACGCCCGGCTTGTTCAGGATGTTCAGGCAGGTGTAGAGCGACACCGTCTTGCCCGAGCCCGTCGGTCCGGTGACCAGGACCATGCCGTAGGGGCGCTGCACCGCCGAGAGCAGCAGCTCCTTCTGCTCGGGGTCGTAGCCCAGGGCCTCGATGCCCAGCTTCGCAGACGACGGATCCAGGATCCGCATCACGATCTTCTCGCCGAACAGCGTGGGCAGCGTCGAGACCCGGAAGTCGATCGCGCGCTGCTGCGACAGCACGAGCTTCATCCGCCCGTCCTGCGGGATCCGCTTTTCCGAGATGTCGAGCCTCGAGATCACCTTGATCCGCGACGCGAGCGTCTCCTTGATCGCCAGCGGCGGTTTCGAGACCTCGCGCAACTCGCCGTCGATCCGGTAGCGGATCCGGTAGGACTTCTCGTAGGGCTCGAAGTGGATGTCCGACGCGCCGCCGGTGATCGCGTCCATCAGCACCTTTTGCAGGAACCGTACGACGGGCGCGTCGTCGACTTCCGAGGTGTCCTCGGCGGGCGCCTGCTGGTTTGAACTATCTCGATTCCGCATACACCGATTGATGCAGTCGTGAGCTGCCGTTCAAGTTGCATCGGCGTGCGATAGCCGATCGCGCCATGCAGCCGAATGAGGTCCTGGAAGCCGTCGATCCGGCCGACGATGTCGGTGCCGGCCCGCCGCGCACGACGTGAATGCCGCCGTCGCGCAAGGTCCGGCGTACGCGGGGCGGGCCGTGGGTACGGCCGCTGTCCGCATGCACGGCCGCGATCCCGGCGTCGAGGGCCGGGTTCGCCTGGGCGCATGCCCTGGGCGACCGATTTCGCCACGGTGGATGGCGGTAGCGCGCGACCTGCGGCACTCCGCACCTCCGGATCGCCGGGAAAGGCTCGCCGTCGGCGTGGAACCCGTCATCCGAAATGACACCCACTCGGCTGTACCTGACCGAGCGGGTCGGCTCGAGGCCTGCGTCGGCCTCCTCGAGCCGGACGTTGCCGAGGTTGTCGTCGACGAGCGGGTTCATGTGGAGGATGCCGGCCGCAGGGGCATGTCTTCGTCGAAGATCCGGACGTCGTCCTCGACCGCCGCGAACATGTCGGGGTCGCTGAAGTATTCGTCGGCCGCCGGCTCCAGCTGGTCGGTCAACGACTGGGCCAGCTGCGCGACCAGTTTCAGCAGCTTGTCGTGCTCGACGACGATCGGATCGACCGTGGCCTGCGCCCGGAACTTGACGCGGTCGATCGACTCGAGGTCGGTCGGGTCCGAGAGCAGGACGGTGAGCCGGTTGCCGCGCCTGGCGATCGGCAGGATGCGGCTCTCGGCCAGCAGCTTCGTGTCGATCAGGTCCTTCGGAAGCGCGTCCGCGTCGATCGTCGCGAGGTCCATCAGC
>CAZPJE010000044.1:0-12365 GCA_964586725.1 uncultured Steroidobacteraceae bacterium
TCACGCCGTGCCGTGCTCGGTGCGGCAGCGGCGGCCGGCGTTGCCGGCGTCCCCGCGCCTGGCGCTGCCGCGGCGCCGGTTGCGACGCCGGCCACGTCGCCAGACGGCTGGCGCCGGATCCGGCGCGTGGTCACGGGCGACGATGCCGCCGGACGTGGCGTGCTGCTCGCGGACGGCGAACCGACGAAGTCCATCGTGCTCAACGGCACGCGGATCACGCGCTTGTGGGAAGCGCCGGGCCTGCCGGCCGCGCTGCCGCTCGCTGGCGATCCCGATGCATCGCAACCGCACGCTCGATTACATGGCTATCCTGTCGGGACACATCATCTTGAAGATCGAATCGCGTGAACTCGAACTGGGCCCCGGCGACGTGCTCGTCCAGGGCGGCAACCTGCACACGTTCGAGAATCGGCGCGAGGAATCCTGCCTGCTGCTGTTCGTCGTCGTGACCGGTCAATAAACATGGAAGACCTGACCCGCGCTCTCTGGCTGCGACGCCTCGTGGTGGCGTCCTTGCTCGCAGGCCTGTTCCTGCTGGCCTTCCAGGTGCTGCAGCCGTTCATCGTCCCGGTGATCTGGGCGGGCATCCTGGCCTTCGTGACCTGGCCCGTGCACGAGCGCATGGTCGGTTGGGTCGGCGGACGACGCGCCGTGGCCGCGTTCATCATGACGGTGCTGCTGTCGGCGCTGATCCTCGTGCCGCTGTTCTGGCTCGGCTGGCTGCTGCAGACCGAGGCGCTCGCCGCGTACGAGCGCTTCATCGTGCTGCTCGGGCGGGGCCTGCAGTTGCCCGACGCGATCCTGAAGCTGCCGGTGTTGGGCGCTTGGCTGCAGCAGCAGTTGGCGACGATTGCCGAGAATCCAGGGGCACTGGGAGAGACGCTGCGCCACTGGCTGGAGCGCTCGACGGGCGAGTTCGGTTCGTTCGTCGGTGGCGTCGGGCGCAACATCGCGAAGATGGTGCTGGCGCTCGTCAGCCTGTTCTTCATGTACCGAGACGGTCAGCATTTCGCGGCGCAGCTGTCGCAGCTGCTGAGCGGATTCCTCGGGCCGCGCGTCACGCACTACGTCGATGCGATCGGCGACACCGTCAAGGCCGTGGTGTACGGCCTCGTGGCTGCCGCGCTGGCGCAGGGCACTCTGGCGGGCCTCGGCTACTGGGCCGCCGGTCTGCAGTCCCCCGCGTTCCTTGGCGCGCTGACCTTCCTCGTGGCGCTGATTCCCTTCGTCGTGCCGCTCGTCTGGATCAGCGCGAGCCTCTGGCTGCTCGTCAATGGCGAGACCTATGCGGCGCTCGGCCTGTTCATCTGGGGCGCGACTGCGGTCAGCTGGGTCGACAACATCGTCCGGCCGCTGGTGATCAGCGGCGCGACGCGCATCCCGTTCCTGCTCGTGATGTTCGGCGTGCTCGGCGGCCTCGCCGCATTCGGGCTGGTCGGCCTGTTCATCGGTCCGGTGATCCTCGCGATCCTTGTCGCCATCTGGCGCGAGTGGCTGGCCGAGAAGCGAGCGGCGGAATTGGCCGACGCGGCGGCGCAGGCCGCCGCAGTGGAACGACCCTAGAAACCGACCCTAGAACAGCTCCACTTCGCCGATCCGCTCCGGTGCCTCGAGGTCGCCGCTCTCGACCAGGTCGTCGAAGCAGCGCACCTGGTTGCGCCCGTTCTGCTTCGCGAAGTACACGGCGCGATCGGCGCGCTCGAATGCGCCCGCCGGCAGGTCGACGTCGCGGATCAGCGTGAAGCCGACGCTCGCGGTCACGGTGCCCACCTGCGGGAAGGCGTGGCCCATCATGCGTTCGCGAAACCGCTCGAACGCGGCCTGCGCCGCGGCGCGATCGGGCGCGCGCAGCAGCACGACGAATTCCTCGCCGCCGAAGCGGTACAGCGCGTCACCGTAGCGGAACGAATCGCGCATCAGCTGCGCGACGAGCAGCAGCAGCTCATCGCCGATCAGGTGGCCGTGGTTGTCGTTGACGCGCTTGAAGTGATCGATGTCGATGACGCCCAGCCAGCGCTGCAGCGCGGCGGCGCGGCGCTCCGCGTCATCCGGCGCGCGCTGCTCGCTCGCCGCATCGGGGCGGGTGGCCTCGTGGAAGGCGGCGTCGTAGGTCTTGCGGTTCAGCAGGCCCGTCAGCGAGTCGGTCTCGCCGTAGTCGAGCAAGGCGACCTGGTTGCGATAGATGCCGATCAGCGATTCGATCAGCGCTGCGCGCTCGGGTTCGAGCGGTTGCTGGCTGCGCAGATCGAGGATCGCGAGGCAGTACCGCTCGCCCAGCAGCGGGAACACGTGGTGGCGCGCGCTCGCATCGCAGATCGACCGGCGACCCAGCAGCGCCATGGCGTGCAGGGGCTCGGCCGCCGGTTGCGGCAGTTCATCGAGCGTGACCCAGGGTGCCGGCAAGTTGCTGATCATGCCGCCGGCGGCGCGTGCCGCGGGCAGCAGGCGCGGTTGGCGGCTCGAGCCGACGCAGCGATACAGTTCGATGGCGGCCTGCGGCGCACAATGCAGCACGAGCTCGAGCGCGCCGCGATCCAGGGCTTCGCGGTCGCGTTGGGCGGTCAGACGTGCGACAGCGTGAACGAGTTCGGACATGAGTGATCCGCAGGTGCCTGCGCATGCATCGGCGCCAGGCTGCCGGGGTTGAGCGGTCGCGCTGCAGCGCGCACGGCGCTGCGCTCTGCTTCACGGGGGCGGCAAAGGCTTGCCGCCCGCCGCGCGTTGCCCGGGCTGCCGCGGGCTCACCAGCCCATGCCCCAGTAGGTCATCGTGCGGCGCACGTTGTCCTTGACGATGGCATTGAAGCCGCGCAGGTGCTGGAAGCGTTCGCGCAGCCGGCCGGCGACGACGTCGGGAATCTGTTCGAGCGGCGTGCCGGCGTCCATTTCGCGCTTGGTTTCCGCCATCAGCGCTTCGAGGTAGTCGCGTCGCTCGCCGAGGCGTGATCTGTCCGCCAGCGGGATGCCGTGGCCGCCGACATACTGCGTGAAATCCCAGCTCTCGAGTTCGCGCAGGCTGCGCACCCAGTGGTGCAGCGAATAATCCGGGATCATCGGCAGCGGCATGCCGCCCGGGCTCGCCAGGTCGACGATGAAGGGCACGTCGACGTGATCGGGCGTCATGACGATCAGGCAGTCGCCGTGGTTAGTGCCGAGATGGCGCAGCTGCAGCGTGCGCTCTCCGAGGCGCAGGTCCAGCCGGTCGCCGCTGAAAGTGCGATCCGGCAGCACGAGATCTGGATGCGGCAGGTCGACAAAATGTCGTACGCAGTTCGCATGCGAGATGAACTCGGCGCCCTCGTCCTTGAATATCTGGCCGCCGAGGATGTGGTCCCAGTGCTGGTGGCTGTAGACGACGTAGCGCACGGGCAGCGGCGTGAGCTTACGGATCTCGGCGCGCAGGATGCGCGCCGCGTCCGGCTCGATCGGGTCCGTGACGATGACGCCGGCGTTCGTGACCAGGAACACGCTGCGCGTGCCCGTGTAGCGGAACGTGTAGTAGCCCGGCCCGATCTCCGTGATGTCCCAGCCCTGCACCGGCACGGGCAGCGCCTTGCCGGCGGCCGGCGGTTGCTCCGCCGCCAGCGGTGGTGGCGCGAGTGCGGCAAGCGCCAGCGCGGCGAGCATGGGCGCAGCGAGCGGCAGGCGCATCGTCAGCTCGCGTAGAACGGCAGCAGCGCCTCGGCCCAGCGCGACATGTCGTCCGGCATCTTCAGGAAGCCGGCGCGCGGGAAGTCGCGCCCGGCCTGCTGCGTGACGCCGAGCTGCGGATCCCACGACGGCGCGACGAACTTCATCGGCACCTTGCACTGCTTCAGCTTCGCCTTCAGCGGATAGCTGAAGTGGGCCTGGTAGGCCTTGCGCCACATGCCTTCGGAGCGGAACAGCTCGAGCACGCGCGAGTGCACCATCGCGGGGTCGACGTACAGCGGCTGGCGGATGATGCCGCGAATGGTGCGGTCGTACCACGGCCAGAACAGCCCCTGGTCGCGCATCAGGTGCCAGGCCTCGAGCAGGTGGCCGCCGTACCAGTTCGGCTGGATGTCCGGCGTGTAGTTCGCGCGCAAGTCGGTGAGCAGCGCGGCCTCGAAGTACAGCATGTCGGCCATGACCAGGTGCTTGAGCTGCTTCGGTGCCGTGAGCGCGAGCTCGAGGCCGACCATGCCGCCGCCCCAGGTGCCCACGAAGTCGAACTCCTTGATACCGAGCGACTTCAGCGCCGCGAGCACGTGCTGCGAATAGTCCGCGACGCTGACGCGGTCGCCCTGCAGCAGCGCATCGGACTCGCCATGGCCGGGCAGGTCGATCGCGACGACGGGCCGGTGGCCGATGAAACCGCGCGCAATCGGCGCGACGATGTCGGATGAGCCTGCGGCGTCGTGCATGACGACGACGGTGCGGCCTGCGGCATCGGTGTTGCGCTGGACGCGAAGTTGTCCGCCCGGCACGTCGACAAACTCGCTCCGGAGTCGGCCCACGATCGGCGCAGTTGCGGGCAGCTTCCGGGCGCGCGCCTGGTTGTGCTTGCGCAGGAAGGCGGCGCACAGGTCGAGCGTCTGTTCGGCGGTGCCGCCGGCCTTGATCGTCACGCTCTGCGCCGGGTTGCGGATCCTGGCGAGCTGCAGCGACAGCGGATCGTAATCCGCGGCCGTCACCAGCATCGGAATGCGCATCTGCTGCAGCGCGAGGTCCGAGCGCATCGTGAAAGCCGCGCGATAGCCGACCCGGTAATGGTCGCCGGCGCGCAGGAAATCGACGAGCCCGGCCTGCAGCGCAGCGGGCGGCGGCACGTTGAACTCGAGGCGATCGGCCTGCGTCTTGGCGTACCACGGGAAGAAGATCGTCTGCTCGCGCATCCGCGACCAGAGCCAGGTCAGGTGCGCGCCATCCCACGACGGCGCGAACGGTGGCAGGTAGTTCGCGACCAGGTCGGCGCGCTCCTGCTCGGTCAGGATCACGTAGCCATTCGCGGCACCGCAGGTGATGCGCTCGGGATATCTCGCCGCGAGGCCGCCGGTGATCATCGCGCCCGTGTGGAAGCCGTAGGCAGCGGCCTTGTCGATGCCCAGCGCGTCCATGAACTCGACCACCGCATCGGCGAAGTCGTCTACCTCGGCGCGCTCGACGCCCAGCGGCGTCGACAGGCCGAAGCCCGGCGTGTCCGGCGCGATGCAGGTGAACTGCCCCTTCCAGCGCTCCATGGTCGACAGCATGTCGCGCGACGACAGCGGCGACTGGTGCAGGCACAGCACCACGGGGCCCTTGCCGACCTGACGGTAATGCACCTGCCGCGTGCCCCACCGACCGTTGTGGATGGTGGCGAAATGACGCGTGATCTTCTGCTCTGCCATGCGAGACTTCCTCTGCCGGGATGGGGCCGGTTAAGGCACGGAAACTAGCACTTCAGATGGCGCTGATCGACGAGTTCCTGCCCGCGTGGCAGTTCCGTGAACGACACGAGCGGGTGATCCGCGCCACCGCGACGCGGATCGCCGCTTTGTTGCCACGCGTGAACTTCGCCGATTCCCCGCTGATCGGCGGGTTGTTCGCGCGCGCCTTCGTGCCGCTGCGCGGAGCCTCGGATCGCGGGCTCGTGATCGGTGCCGTCGGTGAGTTCTGGCGTGCCGCCGGCGGCATTCGCGCCGTGGCGCCCGCCGCGTTCGCGAGCGACCGAACGCCGGGTTGCGCGCGGCTCGCCTGGGCGTTCGACTTCGAGCCGCTCGATGTGGCGCGCACCCGGGTCATCACCGAGACGCGGATCGCCTGCAACGATGCGCCGGCCTTGCGACGGATGCGGCTGTACTGGTGGCTGATCCGGCCGGCCAGCGGCTTCGTCCGGCGCGAGACATTGCGACTGCTCGCGCAACGGTGTGAGACTGGTGGCGATTCCCCCGAGCCCTGAGTTTCCCTTGTCGACGTCCCAACCCGGCCTGCGCGATCTGCTCCGCTATCGCGACTTCACGCGCTACGCCGCGGCCCGTTTCCTCGCGACGATCGCCTGGCAGATGCTGGGCGTCGCGGTCGGCTGGCAGGTCTACGCAATCACGCGCGATCCGCTCGACCTGGGGCTGATCGGTCTCGCGCAATTCCTGCCGTTCATGTTCCTGGTATTGCCCGGCGGGCAGGTCGCCGATCGCGCCGATCGCAGGCTTGTCATGATCGGCGCCTACTTCGCCGAGGCGCTGTGCGTCATCGTGCTGCTCGCCTTCACGCTGTCGGGCAAGGACGAGGTCTGGCCGGTGTTCCTCGCGATGGCGCTGTTCGGCGCGGGCCGCGCATTCTGGATGCCCGCTGGCCAGGCCATGATCGTCAACCTCGTGCCGGGCAACGTGTTCTCGCGCGCGGTCGGCGCCAACTCGACGCTGTTCCAGATGGCCATGATCACCGGCCCCGCGCTCGGCGGCGTGCTCTATGCCTTCGGCGAGGTCGTGCTCGACCACGAGGGCGCGCTGGTCGTGTATGCGACCGCGCTGGTGCTGCTCGTGTTCGTCGTGCTGTTGCTGGCCGGCGTCAAGCCTGTGCGGGCCGCGCCCGCGGCCGGCCCGGTCACCGCGCACGATTTCTTCGAAGGCCTGCGCTTCGTGTTCCGCAACAAGCCCGTGCTCGGGGCGATTTCGCTCGACCTGTTCGCGGTGCTGTTCGGCGGCGCGACGGCGCTGCTGCCGATGTTCGCGGCCGACATCCTCGCGGTCGGACCCGTCGGCCTCGGCGCGCTGCGCAGCGCGCCGGGCGTCGGCGCTGCGCTGATGGGCGCCTGGCTCGCGATCCGGCCGATCGAGCGCCACGCCGGGCGCTGGATGTTCGGCGGCGTCTCGCTATTCGGCGTCGCGACCATCGTGTTCGGCCTGTCGACGTCGTTCTGGCTGTCGTTCGCGGCGCTGTTCCTGCTGGGCGTCGGCGACGTCATGAGCGTCGTGATCCGCCATATGCTGGTGCAGCTCGAGACGCCGGACGCGATCCGCGGTCGCGTCAGCGCCGTCAACGCGATGTTCATCGGCGCCTCGAACGAACTCGGCGAGTTCGAGTCGGGCCTGACGGCGAAGTGGTGGGGGCCGGTGCCTGCCGTCGTGGTGGGCGGCTGCGCCTGCCTGGTCGTCGTCGGCGTCTATCTGTATGCGTTCCCGTCGCTGCGGCGTCTCGACCGCTTTCCCAAGCCGCCGGACTGACCGTTCCGGAAGCGCGTTGCCGCAGCCATGCGGTCAGTCACACGCGCAGGTGCTCGCCTCAGCCGCGCGCATCCGCCCCGTCCAACTGAGAACTGCGTCACACGAGTTCGGCGCTCGCGCGCCGATACCCTCGTTGCAGCAGACCGCGGGTGGTCCGTGCGCCTGCGGTCCAGTCATTCGCCTCGGAGGTAAACATGATTCGCCAACGTTCCATCCGCCATCCCGTCGGCTCCCAGCGCGGTTTCACGCTGGTCGAGATCGCCGTGGTCCTCGTCATCATCGGCCTGCTGCTCGGCGCCATCCTGAAGGGCCAGGAGCTGATCGAGAACAGCCGGGTCAAGAACGCGGTCAACGACTTCAACAGCATCAAGGCGGCGTCTTATGGCTACCTCGATCGTTACAAGTCGCTGCCGGGTGACGATGGCCCGATCGGAACGCTGCAGGCTCGCGGCAGCAACTGGGCGGACATCACCGTCGGCGGCAACCGCGATGGCGTGATCGGCGCCGCCGCGAATCCGTTCGCCGCCCCGGCGGGCGAGCACCTGGGATTGTGGCAGCACCTGCGCGCGGCCGGCTTCCTGACTGGCAGCCCGGCCGACGTCGGCGCGGCGGCGCTGGGCAAGAACGCCTTCGGTGGCGTCACCGGCATCGCGTCGCTGACGACGCAACTCAGCAACTTCAACAACCGCGTCGCCTGCATGAGCCAGGTGCCCGGCAAGGCTGCCACGGCGCTCGACAACCAGCTCGACGATGGCCGCCCGGCCAGCGGCACGGTGCGCTCGACGCAGCAGGCTGGCGCTGGCAACACGGCCCCGGGTGCCGCGGCGCAGGCCTACAGCGAGGACCAGCGCTACACCGTCTGCACGTTGCTCTGATCGCGGCAGCGACAGCGGAGCAGCAGCGGTGGATCGGCTCTATCTCGCGCATTTCGGTCTGGAACGCGCCCCGTTCTCGATCACGCCCGACCCGCGCTTCTTCTTTCCCGGCGCGGGTCGCGGCGATCTGCTGCGCGCGATCGAGTACTCGGTGCGCAACCAGGAGGGCATCGTCGTCGTGACCGGCGAGGTCGGCAGCGGCAAGACGATGCTGTGCCGCAAGCTGCTCGATGCGCTGCCGCCCGACCTCGAGTCGATCTACCTCGCGAACCCGTCGCTGCGCCGGCGCGAGATCACCGCGGCGCTGCTGCGCGACCTGGGTGGCGGGCAGCGGCCCGATCCGCTCGACGCGCTGCAGCAGGTGCTGATCGCGCGGCACATGGCCGGGCGGCGCGTGATGCTGGTCGTCGACGAGGCGCATGTCGTGCCGCACGAGTCGCTGGAACAGATCCGGCTGCTGTCGAACCTCGAGACCGCGCGGCACAAACTGCTGCAGATCGTGCTGTTCGGGCAACCCGAGCTCGATGACGTGCTGCTCGACCATCGCATGCGGGCGCTGCGCGACCGCGTCGTCGAGCGCTTCGCGCTGCGCCAGCTCGAGCGCGCTGCCGCCGCGGACTACCTCGCCTACCGGATGCGCGTGGCGGGCCTGGCTGGCGACAGCCCATTCGGCCCGGCGGCCGTGCGCGAAATCTGGAGCGCGGCCGGCGGGCTCGTGCGCCGCATCAACCTGCTCGCCGACAAGGCGCTGCTGTCGGCGTTCGTCCGCGGCCACGCGCGCGTCGAGCGGCGCGACGTCGAGCGCGCCCGCCTCGAACTCGATGGCGCACCGCGACCGCGGGTCGCGCCTGCCGATGAATCCCTTGGAGTTCTGGCATGAAGAACCCCCTGCGTCTGCTGCTGCTGGTCTCTAGCGCAGCGCTGCTGCCGGCCTGCGCGAGCCGACCCGCGGCGCCGTCGCCGGCCCACCTGCAGGCGCCGCCTGCGGAGGCGGCGCGCGCTGCCATCCCCGCGCCGGTCACGCGCAGCCTCGATGTGCCGGCGCCCGCAGCGCAGAAGGCGCTCGAACGCTACACCGTGGTCGTGAACGGCGTGCCGGCCGGCGAGCTGCTGTTCTCGCTGGCGCGCGACGCGCGCGTCAACCTCGACGTGCATCCCGACATCCGTGGCATCGTCACGCTGAATGCGATCGACCAGACCTTGCCGCAGATCCTCGACCGCATCGCCGGCCAGGTCGACATGCGCTACACGCTAGAGGGCAACCTGCTGACTGTCGTCCCCGACACGCCGTTCCTGCGGTTCTATCGGGTCGAGTACCTGAACATGTCGCGCGACGCGTCGAGCCGCACCTCGATCGCCACCCAGGTCGCGACCACGGGCGGCGCGGGCCTCGACGGTGGCGGCGCGCCGGCGGCCGCCGGCAACAATTCCAACACCGACATCGTCAACACGGCGCAGAACCGTTACTGGGACAGCCTGACCGAGTCGCTGAAGGCGCTGCTGCAGGAGACCGACAAGCTGCTGCCGGCGCCCGAATCCGAGGTGGTCGCGGCGGGTGATGGCAAGGAGGGCGCGAAGCCGCAGCCCAACCAGCGCTTCCGCGAAGCGGCGTCGGTGATCGCGCAACCCGAGACCGGCGTGGTCGCCGTGCGCGCGACGTCGCGCCAGCACGCGCGGGTGCAGGAGTTCCTCGACTCGAGCGTGCGCAGTGCGCGCCGCCAGGTGCTGATCGAAGCGACGGTGGCCGAGGTCGAGCTGTCCGACGGCTATGAGCAGGGCATCGACTGGAACATCGTGCGCCGCGGTGCGAGCAGTTCACTGGGTTTGACGCTGCGTCCGGGCGGCAGCGTCAGCGATTTGCCGGGCGGCACGCCGGTCGGTGCCACCGTGCCGACGCTGGGGCTGATCGAACTGTCTGATTCGCGTGGCCGCACCGACATCGCGTCGGCCGTGCGCCTGCTCGAATCGTTCGGCCAGACGCGCGTGCTGTCGAGCCCGAAGATCAGCGTGCTGAACAACCAGACGGCGCTGATCAAGGTGGTCGAAAACCTCGTCTACTTCCAGCTGACCGCCGACTTCACGCCCGGCACCGCCGGCAGTCCGACGACGTTCACGGTTACGTCGACGCCGAGCACGGTGCCGGTCGGCTTCCTGATGAACGTCACGGCGCAGATCGCCGCGAACGACGAGGTCGTGCTGAATCTGCGGCCGACGATCTCGCGCCTGAACGGTTTCGTCGAGGACCCGGGCGTCGCGCTGTCGCTCGCGCTGGCGCGCCAGTCGGGCGCTCAGCTGCCCGATGTCAGCAGCCGCGTGCCCGAGATCCAGACGCGCGAGATGGAATCCGTGATCAAGGTGCGCGACGGCCAGATCGCCGTGCTCGGCGGCCTGATGCGCGAGGAGTCGAGCCAGGGCGTCGACCAGGTGCCAGGTGCCGGGCGCGTACCGGTGCTCGGCGAGCTGTTCAAGTTCCGCGCGAAGCGCTCGAAGAAGAGCGAACTCGTGATTTTCCTGCGGCCGGTGATCGTCCGCGATCCCTCGCTGCAGGGCGACTACGCAGGCTATCAGCCGCTGTTGCCCGACGCCGCCTTCTTCGATGCGCGCCGCGACGGCGCGGCGACCCGCTGAGGTTGCGCCGATGAGCCTGCTGCTCGATGCGTTGAAGGAAGCCGAAGCGCGCAAGCGCGGCGCCAGCGTGCCGCCCCCGGTCGAGCCGTCGTTCGAGACTGACGGCGCGCTCGCGCTCGCCGAGGATGTCGTGCCCGAGCCGCCGCGCGACGCCGCCGCCGCGCCGGCTCCGCGCCGCGAGGCCGCGCCCGCCGACGCCTTGCTGGCGGCGCGCGCCGCGCGCGCGGCCAGTGCGCCGCAGGCGGCGGCCTCAGTGCCGCGCGAGGCGTCCAAGCGTGCGCCGGCCGCGACTGCCGATGCGCCGCGCGAGTTCAACCTGCTGCCCTGGCTGGTCGGCGTGGTCGGCCTGTTGCTGCTGGTGCTGGGCGGCCTGGCATTGTTCGATGCGCTGGCAAACCGGGGCAGCGGTGCGCCGGAGCTGGCCGCAGCGCCGGAGGTCGCCGCCGCGCCGACGGGCGGCGCCCGGGGCAGCGAGGCGGATGGCGGCGTCATCCTGCAGCCGCTGCCGGCAGCCGAGACCAGGCCAGCGCCGCGCCTGCCAGTGACGCCCGCCGCGCCGCGCAGTGCCGCGCCGCGACCGGCGCGCACGCCAGCAGCGCCAGCGCCGCCGGCCGATGCCCAACGGCTCAGCATTTCACGCGAGCCCGCGCCGCTGGCCGCGGCCTGGGCTGCGCTGCAGCGCGGCGACGTCGAACAGGCCGAACTGCTGTATCGGCGCGTGCTCGATGCCGAGCCTGGCCAGGTCGACGCGGAACTGGGCCTGGCCGTGCTCGCGCACGCCCGCGGCGACGACGAGACGGCGCGCCGTGGTTACCGGCGCGTGCTCGAGTCGGTGCCGGATCATCCGCGCGCCTGGGCGGGGCTCGCGGAGCTCGCCGGCGCTGGTGAACTCGGCGATATCGAATCGCGCCTGCGGCAGCTGCTCGCCGCGCGCGCCGCCGCGCCGCTGCACTTCGCGCTGGGCAACGTCCTCGCGCGGCAGCAGCGTTGGGCCGACGCGCAGTTCGAGTTCTTCGCCGCGGCGTCGCTCGAACCGCGCGCGGCGGACTACGCCTTCAACGTGGCCGTTGCGCTCGAGCGTATCGGCAAGGCTGGCGCTGCGCTGCCCTGGTACCGGCGCGCGGTCGACCTGGCGACCGACGGGCGCGCGGCGCGCTTTGATGCGGCCGCGGTGCGCGCGCGCATCACCGCGCTCGAGGTCGCGCAGCCGTGAACACCGCAGCCTCCGAGACGACCGCGCCGCGCGGCCGGCTCGGCGAGCGTCTGGTCGCCGCCGGCATCATCAGCGCCGACCAGCTGAAGATCGCGCTGATCGAGCAGCAGCGCAGCCGCAAGCAGCTCGGCGAGACGCTCGTGTCGCTCGGCTTCGTGACCGAGGAGACCTTCCGCGAGGCGCTCTCCGAGAAGCTCGGCGCGCGCAGCATCCAGCTCAATGGCCTGGTTGCGGATCGCGCCGCGATGGCGCTGGTGCCGAAGGATCTGGCGCGGCGGCACCAGCTGTTCCCGGTCAGCTTCGACCGCGAGCGCGGCGAACTGCACGTCGCGACGGCCGATCCCAACGACGTGCTCGCGGTCGACCAGCTGCGCGCCGAACTCGCCGGCCGCGCCGAGCCAGTCTGGCACCTGGCCGCCGGCGGCGAGATCCTGCGCGCGATCGAGCTTTACTACGGCTACGAACTGTCGATCGACGGCATCCT
>CAZPJE010000045.1:0-7354 GCA_964586725.1 uncultured Steroidobacteraceae bacterium
GATCTGCAGCAGAGGAACCGGCGACTCCATGTCGACTCCTTGATGGGGCGGCCACGGCGCCCACATCCTCGGTATATACGTATATCCGCGCAGCGCAGCAGGCCATCGATTCCGCTTGCCACCCTGCGGTAACGCCGCATACTTCGCGCCTTGCGATAGCGCCTCAGGAGTCAGGCATGCCGGGTCCGTTGCAGGGTGTGAAGATCATCGAGATGACGAGCGTCGTGCTGGGTCCCTGGGCCTGCCAGATGCTGGCCGACATGGGCGCCGACGTCGTCAAGATCGAACAGCCGCGCGGCGACAGCAATCGCACGCTGGGGGCTGCGCAGAACCCGGGCATGGCCGCGCTGTACCTGACCTGCAACCGCAACAAGCGCAGCATGGTGCTGGATTTCCGCCAGCCCGGCGCGCGCGATGCGCTGCTCGAGATGATCAGGACGGCCGACGTCTTCGTGCACAACAACCGGCCGCAGGTCATGACCAAGCTCGGTCTCGACTACGCCGACATGAAGAAGGTCAATCCGAAGATCATCTACTGCGGCGCGTACGGCTACTCCAAGAAGGGCCCTTACGGCGCGCAGGGCGCGCTCGACGACTCGATCCAGGCGGTCAGCGGCATCGCGATGCTGAACAAGCTCGTGCTCGGCGAGCCGCGCTACCTGCCGACCATCGTCGCCGACAAGACCACGGCCATCACCCTGGTCTACGGCGTGCTCGCGGCGCTGTTCCACCGCGAGCGCACCGGCGAGGGCCAGGAACTCGAAGTGCCGATGTTCGAGACCATGGTCAACTTCGTGATGGCCGAGCACCTATGGGGCATGACCTTCGATCCGCCGAAGGGTGCGCCCGGCTACACGCGCCTGATGAGCCACCATCGCAAGCCGTACCCGACCCGGGATGGCTACATCGCGATCCTGCCGTACCTCGACGCCCACTGGGAAAAGTTCTGCAAGCTCACCGGGCACCCGGAGCTCATCGTTGAGCCGCGTTTCCGCACGCTCGCGGACCGCGTCCGCAACATCGACGACACCTACTCGAAGACCGGCGAGATCATGGCGACGCGCACCACGAAAGAGTGGCTCGCGCTCTTCGACAAGTCCGGCGTGCCGATGACCGTCGTCAATACGCTCGAGGATCTCGCCACCGACCCGCATCTCGTGGCCACCGGCTTCTGGCAGTTCCAGGAGCACCCGACGGAAGGCCGACTGCGGATGCCGTCTTTTCCGGTCAACTTCGGCTCGACGCCAGCCGACATCCGCCGCCCAGCGCCGCGGCTCGGTGAACACACCGCCGAGGTCCTGCGCGAGGCCGGGCTCAGCGACGCGCAGATCGCCGCACTGTGCGCGCGCGGCGCGGCCATGACGGCCGAGCAGGCCGCCAACACGGTGGCCGAAGGCGGCGACTGAGACCGCTGCGGCGGCGCGCGGGGTCTACTGGATGCCGTAGACGCGCAGCGCGTTGTCGCGCAGGAACTTGCGCAGCGGTTCCGGCCGCAGGTTCAGCCCCAGCACTTCGTCCATCGTGCGCTTGAAGCCGAGCACCGGGTAGTCGGTGCCGAACATCACCTTGTCCTGGCCGTAGGTGTTGATGTAATTCACGAAGCTCTGCGGCCAGTACTTCGGGCTGTGCGCATCCGAGCCGATGAACACATTGTCGTGCTTCCAGGCCATCGCGATCATCTCTTCCGTCCACGGGATGCCGACGTGGATGCCGATCAACTTGAGTTCAGGGAAGTCGCAGGCGACTGCATCAAGCGTGATCGGCCGGCCGACGCTGCGCATCGGTGCTTCCTTCGAGTAGACCATCGACTGGCCGACCTGCATCTGGATCGGCACGCCGAGTTCGACGCACTTGGCATAGAACGGGTAGTACTTGGCGTGGTCCGGCGCGAGATCGAACCAGTGCGGATACAGGTGCGCGCCGATGAAGCCCATGTTCTTGACGGCATCCTCGAGCGCCCGCACGCCGTTCATGCCCTCGTAGGGATCGATGCCCGCCATGCCGTAGAACCGGCCGGGGTATTTCTCGACCGCGCGGGCGACGATTTCGTACGGCACATGGAAGCAGCCCGGCAGGCCCTTGCGGCCCACCTTGGGCGCAAACAGGAAGGCGCGCTCGACGCCGGCCTCGGCCATCAATTCGAGGTGCTGCTCGAGCGTCACGCCCTTCATGTTCGCCGTCGATTTCATCTTGCCGGCGAAGAACTGGTCCTGCCAGCCCGGGCGCACGGCCAGCGCATCCTCGGTCCAGAGGCCGGAAACGATGTCGATGGCAGGCACGGGCGGGTTCGTGGTCATGGTGCGCTCGGCGGTGGCGAAGTGGACGGGCGCAGCATGCCAGCCGGGGACGTCCCGATCCATGGCCATCATGTTGCTTGACCGCAACATGAGCTGGCTGCATTTGTCCGGACAAGCATTGATGTATTCCAGCGGTAAACCCCGTGATACGATCGCTGCGTCTTGAGCCGCCGCGCTCGGCGTTGCTCGTCGTCAACAACCGAACATTGTGGAGTTTCTCGATGCACAGCAAACGAGCCCATTCGCTGCGTCTTGCCAGCCTGTCGCTGGCCGCCGCGGCCACGACGCTTGCGGGTCAGGTCGCCGTGGCGCAGGGCAGCGAGGCCGATGCGCTTGAGGAGGTCGTGGTCACGACCGCCCGCCAGCGCTCGGAAGCCCTGCAGGACGTCCCTGCCGCCATCACTGCGATCACAGCCGACACGCTTGAAGCTGCCAACGTGCAGCGCGCGGGTGACTTCATCCGCCTGACGCCGGGCGTCTCCTTCGTGCAGTCGGCCGAGGTTGCCGACGGCCAGGTCAACATCCGCGGCATCAACGGTGCGCGCGACGCCGAGAACAGCGTCGCGCTGATCATCGACGGCATCCTGATCACGAACCCGGCTGCCGTGAATCGCGAGTACAGCGACCTCAAGCAGATGGAAATCGTCAAGGGACCGCAGGGCGCCATCTACGGTCGCAACGCCACGTCGGGCGCGATCATCGTCACCACGACCAAGCCGGGCGACAGCTACGGCGCGAACATCAAGGTCGGCTACGGCGAGGACAACACGGTCACGGGCGCGCTCAGCGTCGGCGGCCCGCTGACGGACCGCATCGGCTGGAAGCTCGGCGCGGACTACCGCAGCACCGACGGCTTCTATCGCAACACTTTCCTGGACCGCAAGGTCGTCGATGACTACGAGGGCTGGAACGTCTCCGGCCGGCTCGTCGTCGAGACCAGCGACACGTCGTCGCTCGACATCAAGGCGCGCGCCGGCAAGATCGACGCGGCCGCCATCGCCTTCAATGCGGCGTTCCAGCTGCCGGGCTTCACGCTGTCGGGCCTGCCGAACGCCCAGCTGTTCAACGAAGACGTCAACACGCACAAGTTCGACTTCGTGCCGAACATCGACCCGTTCAACGAACAGGAGACGGTCGAGATTTCCGCGAAGTTCGACCAGGAGCTGTCGTTCGGCACGCTGACGGCCTGGGCGCTGTACAGCAAGATCGACAACGCCTTCGGCACGGACGGCACCAGCGGCGCGTTCGGCTTCTTCAACAACGACGCCGAGTGCCAGAACACGTCGGCGGCGTTCTTCAACTCCGGCCGGCAGCTGCCGCCGCCGCAGATCATCTTCTTTGCAGCACCGATGACCCCGCCGGCCGCGATCTTCGGCCCGTACACGCCGGTCGCCTGCGACGGCACGCAGTACCAGGAGCGCAACCAGACGGACTACAGCTTCGAGCTGCGCCTCGCGTCTGATGGCGACGACCGCCTGCGCTGGCTGACGGGCGTCTACTACATGAACATCGATCGTGAAGTCGGCGTGAATACGGGCATCGATCGTGGCCAGGGCATCGTCCGTTCGCTGTACGTGCCGCCCACCGGCGCGAACCCGACCGAACAGCTCGTGTGGGACCAGTTCGACACGGATGTCTACGCGGTGTTCGGCAACCTGGCCTATGACGTCACGGATTCGGTCGAGGCTTCGTTCGCGCTGCGCTACGACCGCGAAGAGCGCAGCTCGCGCAGCCTCGTCCCGACGGCCGCGCGCACGCAGTACATCGACTTCACGCCGGACGGCATTGCGGGCGGCAACGCCTTCCTGAACCCCGGTCTCGATCCGGCGATCAACCCGGGTGGCCTGCGGCCGCAGGACCGCACGTTCTCGCAGCTGCAGCCGAAGCTCAGCCTGAGCTACGAGCACTCGCCGGACCTGACGCTCTATACGACCTGGGGCATCGGCTTCAAGAGCGGTGGCTTCAACAACGGCGGTTCGAACGCGACGATCGACATCTTCATCAACTGCCTGATCATCGCCGCCAACAACAACTGCCGTAACACCAACGGCACGCCGTTCACGACCGCGCAGCGCGCGGGGATCCAGCGCGCCGTGCTGGTGCGCGATTCGTACGAGAAGGAGAAGTCCAGCTCGTTCGAAGTCGGCGCCAAGGGCAAGCTGCTCGAGGGTCGCGTGAACTGGGACCTGTCGATCTACGACACCAGCGTCGACAACATGCAGTTCTTCGAGTTCCTGGTCGGCCAGTTCGGCCTGCTGCGCGTCGTCAACAACATCGACGAAGTCGGCATCCAGGGCTTCGAGCTTGCCGCCAACGCCAAGCTGACCGAGCACCTCACGCTCTCGGCTGGCTTCGGTCGCGTGATCAGCGAGATCGAGGCCAACACCTCGCGCCCGAACAGCATCGGCAACAAGTCGCCGTACACGCCGGACTACACGGCCACGGCGGGCGTCGAGCTCGACGTGCCGGTGTCCGACAACGGTTGGCGCCTGCAGGGCAGCGCCTACTGGAACCTCGTCGGCCCGACCTGGTTCCATGTCATCCAGGCGCAGGACAACCCGACGCTGTTCGGCGTGCCCGGCAACTTCACGAACTCGCAGCGCGACCGCTTCACCACGGTGGACATGCGCGCGGCAGTCGTGAGCGACAACTGGACCTTCGCGCTGATCGGCAAGAACGTCACCAACACGAAGTTCCTCGCCGAGGTCATCCCGGCGCCGGAGTTCGGCGGCGACTTCATCCACCCGGGCACCGAACGTCGCCTGTCGTTCGAGGTCGGCTACAAGTTCTGATCTCGGTCACGAGCGGCCGCGGTACGCGGACGCCTGTTCTGGAAACGCCGGCCTCGCGCCGGCGTTTCCTTTTGTACAATCCGCTGTCGGGCCCGGTCACGAGCCCGGGTCGCCGCATGTGAAACGCACCGATATCCAGTTCCCCGACAAGCACGTTGCGCTGCGCGACGACGTGCACGCGCTTGGCGACATCATGGGCGCCATCCTGCGCGAGCAGGGCGGGGACAGCCTGTACCAGCGGGTCGAGGCGCAGCGGATGCTGGCGATCCGCCGGCGCAACGGCGATGCGGCGGCGGGCCCGCAGCTCGCCGCGACGGTGCGTGACCTGCCGCCCGATGTGGCACGCGAGCTGACGCGCGCGTTCTCGATGTGGTTCAACGGCGTCAACCTCGCCGAAAAGGTGCACCGCATCCGGCGGCGGCGCGCCTACTTCCTCAGCGATGCGACTCGACCCCAGCCGGGAGGGGTCGAGGATGCGCTCGCGCAGCTCAAGGCGCACGGCTTCACTGCCGAACAGGTGCTCGAGCTGATCGGCCGGCTGCGCTTCGAGCCGGTGTTCACGGCGCATCCGACGGAGTCGGCGCGCCGCACGCTGCTTAGGATGCAGCAGCGCGTCGCAGGCCTGATGCAGGATCGGCTCGACCCGACGCTGATGCCTGCGGAGCAGCGCACGCTGCTCGAACGCATCCGCGTCGAATTCACGACGGCCTGGCAGACGGAGGACCACCCGCGCGAGCGCCTGACGGTTGCGGACGAGCGCGAGCACGTTGCGTTCTATCTTGCCGAAGTGCTGTATCGCGCCGTGCCGTCCTTCTACGAGGAAATCGCAGCGGCGATGGCGCGGCTGTTCGACCTCGATCCCGACACGATCGAACTGCCGACGCTGTTGCGGTTCGGGACCTGGGTCGGCGGCGACATGGACGGCAATCCGGACGTCCACTCGAAGACGATCCGGGAGACGCTCGCGCGACAGCAGCAGATCATCGTCAATGCCTATTTCACCGAGGTCCAGTCGCTGGCGCAGCGCTTGTCGCAGAGCGCCAGCCGCACCGGCGTGTCGACCGAGCTGCTGCAGCGGATCGACCAGTACTCGACCCTGCTCCCGGGCGCGCGCGAGACGGCGCCTGCGCGTCACGATCGGATGCCCTACCGCGTGCTGCTCGGGCAGATCGCCGAGCGCTTGCGGCTGACCTACGACGGACGGCCGAGCGGCTACGAAGGCCCGCTGCAGCTGCGGCGCGACATCCAGCTGGTCGCTGACTCGCTGCGCCAGAACCGCGGGCGCCATGCGGGCCTCGTGCCGGTGCAGCGGCTGCTGCGCCGGATCGACACCTTCGGCTTCCATCTCGCCACGCTCGATGTGCGCCAGCAGAGCGAGGTGCATCATCGCGTGCTGGCGCAGGGCCTCGACGACCCCGCATGGTCGAGCCGTCCCGCCGACGAGCGGCATGCGCTCCTCGCGGCTGCGATCGAGCGGGACCAGGGTCCGCGCGGCGAGTTCGATGCGCTGGCGCGCCGGACGATCGGCGTGTTCGAGACGATGATGCAGTGCCGGCATCGCTATGGAGCCAACGCCATCGGCCACTATGTCGTCAGTGGCGTCGCCGATGCCGACGACATCCTCGCGCCGCTGCTGCTGGCGCGCTGGGCCGAGGCCTATGACCGCCGCTCCGGCGAAGTGGCGCTCGACTTCGCGCCGCAGTTCGAGTCCGTCGAGACGCTGGAGCGCAGCGGCGACATCATGCGCTCGCTGCTCGGCGACGCTGTCTACCGCCGACACCTCGACGCGCGCGGCCGCGAGCAGTGCGTGCTGGTCGGCTACTCGGACAGCAGCAAGGCGAGCGGCCTGTGCACGTCGCGGTTCGCGGCGTGGCGGGCCCAAAGCCTGCTGACGGCGGCGCTGGACGAGGCCGGGGAGAAGCACGTGATCTTCCATGCCCGTGGCGGCAGCGTCGCGCGCGGCGGCGGTCGCATCGACACGGTGGCGCGGACCATGCCGCGCGGCACGGTCAATGGCGTGCTGCGCCTGACGGAGCAGGGCGAAGTCATCAACCAGAGCTACGGCCTGCGAACCATCGCGATGCGCACGCTTGAGCGCGCGTTCAGCGCGATCGGCCTCGCCGTCGCCGATGCGCGCGGCGCCGCCGCCGCGACGCCGGCCAAGTACGAGGCGGTCGCCGCGACCGCGGCAGCGGCGGCCGGAGCGCACTACCGCAGCGTGATCTGGGACGATCCCGCGTTCTTCGAGTACTTCCGCGCCGTCAC
>CAZPJE010000046.1:0-15734 GCA_964586725.1 uncultured Steroidobacteraceae bacterium
CTTCGGCTCGTGCACGACCTCCTTGCCGGCGTCGATCCAGGCACGCGGCACCGCAGCATCGCCGGCCCGCTCACGCCTTGCTGCCGCCGCGCCGGGTGGACCCCAGTACGCCAGCTGCCGTCCCTCGCGGTCGAGGATCGCGCCGCCGATGAAGGTCGGCTCCGCGCCCAGCGAGACCAGCACCTGGGTCGCCAGCAGCTCGTCGTCCAAGTCCACGGCGATCGTGCTCGCGGCCGCGGCGATGCCCGCGATGGCGCGCATGCGCTCGAGATGGGCCTCGCGCTGATGGCCAACGGCGAAATAGGCGTGCACCGCCATCGACACGGCGAGCATGACCATGCAGGCCGCGAGGCTCGTGGCGATGAGCCGCTGGCGTAGGGGCAGCGCATCGAACCTTGCCTTCATGATGCTGGTGAGACCGTCTGTTGACCGGGATCACGCGGGTTATCGGCCCGCGCCCGCCGGCCTTGACGGCTGCCGAAGACAGGTCGTTGGTAGCCAGTGATCCGCGTCACGGTCGCGCGGCAAGCGTTTGCCGCGATGACTGGCGTCACGCGCTGCGGCGGGATAAGTTCAATTCATGGGTCAGGCCGATCGGAGCCGCGCGCGGCGTCACTCGAGGAGAATCCGATGAAGGACGGTGCAGCGTATCCGGCGTGGATTGGCGTCTCGGACGTCACGACACGCTCACACGAGCAGATGCGGGTCGAAGGCTGTTTCGACGGCCAGCCAACGCTGATGTTCGACGAACCCGAGGGCTTCGACATCGGCGACCCGCCGGACCTGCGCGGTCGCTCGCGCGGCTGGACACCGGTCCACGCCCAGCTCGCCGCACTGGCCGCCTGCACGTCGATCACGATCGCGGTGGTCGCGCGGGACCAGAAATTCCACCACGCGGGACTGATGACGCGGCTGCGCTCGCTGATCGACATCCGCGGCTTCTTCTTCGACCTGCACCTGCAGCCGAAGTACGAGCAGCTGAATTTCGACCTGACGCTGGACACGCGCGAGAGCGTGGCCAAAGTGCGCGCGCTGGCGCGCGAGACACACCGGCGTTGTCCGCAGCTCGGGTTGTTCCGCCTGGCGAAGATACCGCTCGTCGTCACCTGGCATCGCGCCGGGTCGCAGCGGCCGCTGTTCGAGGAGCGCTTCGCGCTGCGTGCCGGACGCACCCCGGAAGAACGCCTGATCGCGCAGCAGGCGAAGATCGCGGCGCGCGAGGCCAAACGCCGCCGCCCGCGCTAGCCGGGGGCGGGCCTGCCCGGCCCCGGCGGCATGCGCCTCAGGCTTTCAGCAGCGAACGCTCGTCGACCTCGCTGCGGATCTGTGTCGACAGCACCAGCGCGATGCTGACCATGCCTGCCAGCATCAGGAAGGCGACCTGGTAACTGCCATAGGCGTCGAACAGCAAGCCCGTGACCCAGCTGCCGAGGCCCGCGCCGACCGACTCGAGCAGGCTGACCGTGCCGTTGATGCGACCGATTTCTCGCAGACCAAAGTTGTTGACGGCGAGCATGTTGTACAGCGTGAACAGGCCGCCCCAGCCGACGGCGATGATGATCGCCGACGGCAGCAGCCATTCCTGGCGCATGGTCGCGAGGCCGATCACGCCGATCAGCATGATCACGAAGCAGCCGGTAAACACCTTGTGCCGGTCGATGATGTCGGCGATGAAGCCGCTCAGCAGCTTCGAGAACATCGCGACCAGGCTGAACGCGAACATCAGGAAACCAGCCTCCTTGAGCGGCATGCCGAAGCCCTTGTTCGCGTGCAGCACCGCGTGCTGCACGAAACTGAAGATCGCGAAGTAGGTCAGGAAGCCCGAGATCGCGATCATCCAGAACGTCTTCGTGCGCACGGCCTGGCTGTAGGTCAGCCCGTGCTGCTTGAGATCACTGATCGAATCGCTCTGGCCGAGCGCCGACATGCCGGCGTGGCGCGGCGTGCCCTTGATGAACAGCAGCACGAACAGGAACAGCACGACGGGCATCGCGGCGTTGATGACATATGACTGGCGCCAGCCGTACTCGGCGATCAGGTCCGGATTGAAATACGGCAGGATCGCGCTGCCCATGCTCGTGCCGACGAGCGCGATGCCGATCGCGAGGCCGCGATGGCGCACGAACCAGCTCGAGACCAGGAAGATCACCACCATCGTTCCCGAGGTCGACAGCACCAGCGCGAACAGCAGATGGATCATGTAGACCTGCTTCAGCGCGATGCCCGACCACGCCTGCCAATAGGCAACGGCGCCGATGACGGCAACCAGCGCGGTGATCCCGCCGGCGACCGGCAGAGACCACTTCAGCAGCTGTCGCAGGCCCAGATACAGGAAGGTCGACAGGCCGCAGATGGTCACGAACGCAATCGCTTCGATCAGCGGCACCGGCCCGCCGTTGGCGATCACGCTGTAGCCCAGATACCCCATGCTCAGCAGCGCGAAGCCCGTCATCATCAGGTACTTCGGGTTGACGCGGTCGATCAGGAGGCCGGCGACCGGCGCAACGAGCCCGGCGACGACGAGGTTCAGTGAATCGCGAAACTTGAAGTCGCCGCGACTCCAGCCGAATTCATCCAGCAATGCCGGATCGAAGATCGTGATGCCGGTGGCGGTCATGCCGTTCGACACGAACAGCGTAAGCATGCCGGTGATGGCGATCAGCCATGGATAGATTCCCGGATCGCGGCCCGCAGTGGCGGGTGCCGCGCTGGCAGCTGGCGTGGTCGTCATGAATCCCCCAGGGCGTGATCGTCGCGAGCGACGCTCGCTCGCAGCCGCGCCCAGTCGAATGATAGTCCCGGGTCGGTCTTGCGTCCGGGTGCGACGTCGCTGTGCCCCACGACGCGGTCGCGATGCAGGCTCGGATAGGCCCGCAGCAGCGCGCGGATCGCGGCCGACAGCGCCTGGTACTGGGCCGGCTCGTAGTCGGAGTCGTCGGTCCCTTCGAGCTCGATGCCGATCGAAAAATCGTTGCAGCCCGCGCGCCCCTGGTACTCGGAAACGCCGGCGTGCCAGGCGCGGGCATGAAACGGCACGTACTGCGCCAGAGCGCCATCGCGCCGGACAAGCAGGTGCGCGGACACGCGCAGCGCTGCGATCGGGGCGAAATACGGATGGGCATCCGGCGGCAGGCCGCCGGTGAACAATCGGTCGATCCACGGACCGCCATAC
Source organism: uncultured Steroidobacteraceae bacterium (assembly GCA_964586725.1). Lineage (GTDB taxonomy): Bacteria > Pseudomonadota > Gammaproteobacteria > Steroidobacterales > Steroidobacteraceae > UBA964. The sequence continues at coordinate 3,173 of CAZPJE010000046.1, forward strand.
TCGCCGGGCGGCAGGCTGATGCCATGCACGATTATCAGGTCCGGCAGCAGGCCGGCGGGCCGTGCGTCATGGTGCGCCGACAACACCTGCCGCACGCCGCGCAGTCGGCCCGTGGCGGTATCGACCTGCAGCGAAATGGATTCAGGTGGCGTCATGAAGCGTATCCCCCGGTCATGATGCCAGAATAGCCGCCATGACGACCGCAGACCGCGACTGGGTGGCGCGCGACCTCGCGCACCTTTGGCACCCGTGTTCGCAGATGAAGGACCACGAGCGCGAGATGCCGCTGATCCCGATCGCCTCGGGCGCCGGCGCGTGGCTCACCGGCCAGGATGGCCGCCGCTATCTGGACGCGATCAGCTCCTGGTGGGTGAACCTGCACGGCCATGCCCACCCGCGCATCAATGCAGCATTGCGCGCGCAGCTGGATCGGCTCGAGCACGTGATGTTCGCCGGCTTCACGCACGAGCCGGCGATCCGGCTGGCCGAGGCGCTGACCGGCCTCGCGCCACCCGGCCTGACGCGCTGCTATTTCGCCGACAGCGGCTCGGCCGCGATCGAGATCGCGGTCAAGATGAGCTTCCACTACTGGCAGAACCGCGGCCAACCGCGTCGCACCCGCTTCGTGACGCTCGCCAACAGCTACCACGGCGAGACGCTGGGCGCGCTCGCGGTCGGCAACGTCGAGCTCTACAAGGCGATCTACCGCCCGCTGCTGATGGACGTCTTCACAGTGCCGTCGCCGGACGCCTATGCCGCCGCGCCGGGTGAGACGCCGCTCGACTGCGCGCAGCGTGCCGCCGCTGCGCTCGAGGCGCTGCTCGCCGAACGCGGCGACGAGATCTGCGCGGTGCTGATCGAACCGCTGGTGCAGTGCGCCGGCAACATGCGCATGCACGACCCGGCCTACCTGCGGCTCGTGCGCGATTGCTGCGACCGCCATGGCGTGCACCTGATCGCCGATGAGATCGCGGTCGGCTTCGGGCGCACCGGCACGATGTTCGCCTGCGAGCAGGCCAGCGTGACGCCGGATTTCCTGTGCCTGTCGAAGGGCCTGACGGCCGGCTACCTGCCGATGTCGGCGGTGCTGGCGACCGACGACGTCTATGCCGCCTTCTACGATGAATATGTCCGGCTCAATGCCTTCCTGCATTCGCACAGCTATGCGGGCAATCCGCTGGCCTGCACCGCAGCACTGGCATCGCTCGATCTGTTCCGCGAGGAGAACGTGCTGGCGCGCGTCGGCACGCTCGCGCAGCAGCTGCGCGCGGCGGTCGACGCCCGCCTCGCGATGCACCCGAACGTCGTCGAGGTCCGCCAGCGGGGCCTGATCGTCGCCGTGGAGTTCGCGCGCGACCGCGCCACCCGCGAACCCTTCCCGTGGCGCGAGCGCCGGCACCTGCGCATCTATCGCCATGCGCTCGAGCGCGGCGTGCTGCTGCGGCCGCTCGGGCAGGTGATCTACTTCATGCCGCCCTATGTCGTCACGCCGGACGAGATCGAACTGATGGCCGACGTCGCGGCGAGTGGGCTCGCGCTGGCCGTGGCGGACTGAGGCCACCTGCATGCGAGAAGTGCGCATCTTCGTCGACGTGCCGCTCGCGAGCCGCACCGAGCTCGACCTGCCGCGCGCCGCCGCCGAACACCTGCTGCGCGTGCTGCGACTCGGCGCGGGCGCCACGATCACGCTGTTCGACGGCCACGGCGGCACGCATCGCGCCACGCTGATCCACGCGGCGCGCGGCAGCGCGCGCGCGCGCCTCGACGCGTTCGATCCAGCCGAGCGGGAATCGCCGCTCGCCGTGACGCTGCTGCAGGCGGTGTCACGCGCCGAGAAAATGGACTGGGTGCTGCAGAAGGCGACCGAACTCGGCGTTGCGGCGATCCAGCCGGTGCTGGCGGAGCGCTCCGTGATGCGCCTCGACGCCGAGCGCGGCGCGCGGCGCCACGAGCACTGGCTGGGCGTGCTGCGCAGCGCCTGCGAGCAATGCGGCCGCAACCGCGTGCCGCTGCTGCTGCCGGCAGCGCCCCTCGACGCCGCCTGCGCAGCCCTGCGCGAGCGCACGCCAACGGCGCTCGCGCTGACGCTGGACCCCGGCGGAAAGTCTTCCCTATCGCAAGCCGCACGCGGCGGCGGCATCGCAGCGGCAGCGCTGCTGATCGGTCCCGAGGGTGGCTGGAGCGAGCCGGAGCTCGCGACCGCGGCACAGCACGGCTTCATCGCCGTGCGTTTCGGACCGCGCGTGCTGCGCACGGAAACCGCCGCAATCGCGGCGCTGGCCGCCCTGCAGGCCTGGGCGGGCGATCTCGACGAAAACTGACACGCGGGGATTTGCGATGAACCGACTGCTGCCAGCCGCTGCTGCACTGCTGTTCACGGCCTGCCTGCCACCGAGCGCGACCGCCAGCCAGACTGCCGCGGAAGGCCGGCTCGATCTGCGCGACCTGCTGCAGCGCCTGCCGGGTCGCTACGACAACGAACCGCAGCGCTTCTTTCTCGAAGGCATGCAGCGTGCCGCCGACAGTCCGGCGCGCGCGCATGTCGTGATCAGCCGTTTGCCGGGCGATGCACCGCTCCAGCTCGAGATCCGCGAGCACGCCGGCGATGAACACGCTGCCATGCAGGCGCGCAGCGTCTGGACCGTTGCGGTGGACGACAGCGGGCGGGTGCAGTGGCGCAGCGAGACGCCCGGCGACGACTGCCGCATGGCCTGGGTTCGCCGCGCCGGCGTGTTCGTGACCGACGTGCCCGGGGCCTGCGCAGCCGCCGCCGGAGCCAGCACGCTGCTGCGGCCCGGTGCACGCCTGTGGCTGTCGGCGGACGAACTGTGGCGCGAGCTGCCAGGGGACGCGCGACCGCTGCAGCTGCTGCGCGCCACGGAGTTCGACTGCTTCGTGGCGATCCGCCGGCGTGGTGGCCAACCGCAGGCGATGACCCGGCTGAAATTGCACGATCGCGGCGGCACGGTGTCGATGCGCACCGACGAACAGCCGGCGCGGCAACTGACGCTGTTGTTGCGGCACGGGCTGTGGCCATCCGTGTCGGGCAACAACTTCGTGCCGCTGATGAACCTGTATCTGCTGGAGGGGGCCGAGCGACGCATGCTCGGCAACGGCTGGGCGACGCCGGAATCCGGTCGGGTAGGCTTTGGCATCGGCGACGAACTGGCGGGCGGCCAGTCGGCCAGCGCGCGCTGCACGCGCATCAGCCGGTGACGCTGGTTTCCTCGGCGATCATCTGCTCGAGGCGCTCGAGGTCGGGCACCAGCGGCGCCTCGCTCATCATCCGCATCTGGCTCAGCACGGGCCAACGCTCCGGGATCGGCCGCGAGTTATCGGGGCGCACGACATCAGTGGTGACGCGCACCACCTGCGGAAATCCCTGCGCGACGATGCCGAACACGCCGCCCTCGAGCTCATCGCCGAGGCAGTGGACGATGACGATGCGGGTACGGCCCGTGACCGGCGGAATCGGCCGGCCGCAGATGCCTTCGAAGGACACCAGCGGCACCTGCGCGCCACTCCACGCGAACGTGCCGAGGTACCACGGCGGCGCGCCGGGCATCTCTGCGGGCGCGGTGTGACCCACGACCTCCGCGACGCAGGAGCGCGGCAGGATCAGCCGGCCATCGGCGAGCGGCACCAGCACGCAATAGATTTCGAGCAGGCGTTCAGCCATGAGCCGCACCCCGACGCCGTTCGGCGATCAGCGGCTCGATCGCCTCGAGCAGTTGGGCCTCCTGGTAGGGCTTGCCCAGGTAATCGCTGACCCCCAGTTCGATCGCGCGGGCGCGATGCTTCTCGCCGACCCGCGAGGTGATCATGATGATGGGCACCTCGCGCAGCCGCGGGTCGTTGCGCACATGGGCCGCGACCTCGTAGCCATCCATGCGCGGCATTTCGATGTCGAGCAGGATCACGTCGGGCACGTGCTCGGCCAGCACGGCGACCGCGTCGAGCCCATCGCGCGCGGTCAGCACCTTCAGGCCGTTGCGCTCGAGCAGGCGCTGCGTCACGCGGCGCACGGTGATCGAGTCGTCGACGACCAGCGCGACCGCGCGGGCGTCGGCCTTTTGGCGCGGCGCAACCGGCGCGGCGCGCGAGCGCCAGTCGGCGCGCACCAGCGCCCCGATGTCCAGGATGATGACGATGCGACCATCGCCGAGGATGGTCGCGCCAGAGATGCCCCGGATGCCGGAGATCTGCGGACCGACGCTCTTTACGACGATCTCGCGACTGCCGATCAACTCATCGGTGACCAGGCCCGTCGAGTGATCGCCGGCGCGCACCAGCACGACGGGCACCGTGACGTCCTGCGCCGGCAGCGGCGACTGCGTCAGGCCGACGAACATCCCGAGCTGCTGCAGCCGGTAGGTCTGGCCGCCGTACTCGAAGCTGGCACCCTCGCGACCCAGGTGGGCCGCGACTTCATCGCGCGACAGGCGCACCACGCCTTCGACGGTCGGCAGCGGCAGGGCGTAGAGCTCATCCTCGACGCGCACGACGAGTGCATGGCTGATGGCGAGCGTCAGCGGCAGGCGGATCGTGAAGCGCGTGCCCTCGCCGGCCTTCGAATCCATGTGCAGCGCGCCGCTCAGTTTCTTGACCTCGGTGGCGACGACGTCCATGCCGACGCCGCGGCCGGCCTGCTGCGTGATCGTCGCCGCGGTCGAAAAGCCCGGCTCGAGCACGAGCTGCATGATGTCGCCGTCCGACACGTTCTGGTCGGCGCGGATCAGGCCCAGTGCAATGCCCTTGGCGCGAATCGCTGCGATGTTCATGCCGGCGCCGTCGTCCTGGATCTCGACGACGACCTCCGAACCTTCGCGGCGCAGCAGCATCTGGATCCGGCCCGTCTCGGACTTGCCGCGCGCCGCACGCTCGGCAGGCAGCTCGATGCCGTGCACGACGGCATTGCGCAGGATGTGTTCGAACGGCGGCAGCATACGCTCGAGCACCTGGCGGTCGAGCTCGCCCGAGGCGCCTTCGATGACGAGTTCGGCCTGCCGACCGGAATCCGCAGCCGCCTGCCGCACGATGCGCTGCAGGCGTTGCGCATGGCGCTGGAACGGCACCATGCGCGTGCGCATCAAGCCGTTCTGCAGCTCCGTGACCGTGCGCGCCTGCTGCTGCAGCAGGTTGGTCGTGTCCTGCGTGAGGCGCTCGAGCAGCTGCTGGATGCTCGCGACGTCGCTGGCGGTTTCGGCGAGGGCGCGCGAGAACTGCTGGATGGATGAGTAGCGGTCGAGCTCCAGCGGGTCGAAGTCACCGCGGTGCGGCGCGTCGTTCTCGTAGCGGTGCAGGATCTGCTTCTCGGTCTCGATCTCGAGGTTGCGCAGCTGTTCCTTCAGGCGCGTGACCGTGCGCGACAGTTCGCCGAGGTTGTGATCGATCGAGGAGACCTGCTGCTCGAGGCGGGCGCGGCCGATGCTGACCTCGCCGGCCTGGTTCAGCAGCTGATCGAGCAGCTCGGCGTCGACCCGCGCCATTTCCTGGCGATCCGCCTGCGGCACAGGCTCGCGACCGGGCGGCACCGCGAGTGCGGCGGCCAATCCGGCGCCCGCGCCAGCGGCCGCGCCGAAGTTGCTCTCGGCGGGTGGTTCGACGATCGGTTCGATCTGTGCAGCGATCGCCGCCGCTGCCGGCTCCAGCACCACGTCTGCCGCCACCGGTTGCGCCGGCTGCGACGGCAAATCGAGCACGCGCGCGAGCACCGTCGCGTCGCCCGCATCCTCCGCTGCGGCGACCGGCACCACGGCATCGATCCCGGCCGCCTCGACCGCGCCAACCGGCGCCAGCGCTGGCTGCCGTTGCGTGCTGTCGACGGATTCGCCGCGTCCCAACGCCTGCAGGCGTTCGATCAGGCTGGTCGCCGCACGCGGGCTGCGGCCCTGCGCAACCTGATCGCGCATGCGCGCGAGTTCGTCGAGGCCCGCCTGCGTCGCCTGCCGCGCGGCATCGACGGAGCCGACCAGGCCCAGTTCAAGCTGGCCGATCAGCGTTTCGAGTTCGTGGGCGAGATCACCCATGCTGGCAATGCCGGCCATGCGCGCGCCGCCCTTCAGCGTGTGCAACGGGCGCTTCAGTGCGGCGCTGCGACTGTCGTCGTCGGGCGCGTCGTTCCAGTCCTGCAGCGCAGCCTGGGACGCGTCGATCAGTTCGCTGGCCTCGTCGAGGAAGATCGCGGCGATCGCCGGATCGAAATCGGCATCGCCCGCATCAGCGGGCGCGGTCTCGGGCGGCGCAGCCGCGGGGCGCGGGACGACGGCAGGCGCGACGGCGGCGAGCTCGACGACTGGTGCGGACAGCGCGGGCGTTTCGCCCGTCGTGTCGTCGTCCGTCGGCGCGCTGAGCTCGACGTTCTCGGCCTCGGCGGCTTCGGCGATCCGGCGATCGAGTGCTGCATCGGCGCGCGCCACCCGTTCGCGCAGCAGGTCATGCTGCAGGAAGAACTGCGTCGACTCGTCCATGTGCCGCGCGACCTGCTGCATCGCGTTCATGCAGTCGGCGAGCAGGTCCAGATCTTCATCGAGCAGGCCGACGCCGCTGCCCCAGGCCTTGCGCAACCAACGATCCAGCGGCTCAGCCAGGCGGATGCCATGGCGCGCCTCCGCCATCTTCGAACTGCCGCTGAGCGTATGGCAGGCGCGATAGACCGGTTCGTCGAGCTCGTGCGGCGCGGCCTTGCCGCGGCACTCCGCAATGAAACGACGCACGGCCTCGACATGGGTGTCGGTTTCGCGCAGGTAGATGTCGCGCAAGGTCGTGTCGACGCTCGGCGAATCGTCGCCGGGCACCGGCTCGGCGGCCGCCGCATCGGCCGCAACCAGCGGCAACGGCTCGGCGACGAAACCGGGATGCATGGCCTCGAGGGCATCGATCGACTCGGTCTCGACGTCCTCGACTGGCGGCGCGGCCGCGGCCGCCTCGACCGCTGCAACCGGCGCGCCCGCAGCACTGGACGGCGCTTCGGTCGCCGGCACGGCGACGGCGGAACGCAGCCCGAGCTGCGTCTCGCCCTCGGCAGGTTGCGCGGCCGCCAGTGAGTGCGCGCGCGCTGCGAGCGCATCCGGATCCGCGCCCGGCGCCGCACCGCCCGCGAGGTGCTCGACGAGTTGCGGCACCCGGGCCACGGCCTCGCGCAGCGTCGCCGACACCGCCGGGGTGCGCTCGACTGTGCCGTCGATCAGGCGATTCAGCAGGTTTTCGATCGCCCAGGCGAACTCCGCGAGCGGTCGCGCACCGACCATGCGCCCGCTGCCTTTCAGGGTGTGGAACGACCGGCGGATGACCGCGAGCGACGCGGCGTCGCCCGGGTTGCGATCCCACTCGGGGAAATACTGCTGGATGCGCGCGACTTCCTCGCGCGCCTCTTCGATGAAGATCGCGAGCAGCTCGGGATCGTCATCGGCGCTGACGGGCGCGGCCGGTGCCGCTGCGACGACCACCGGCGCCGCCTGCGGCGGCGCGGCGGCTGCGAGGACCGGCGGTTCGGCACGCGGCAGGCTGCCGGTGCCGTCGGCGAGGGCGCGCAGACGCCGCGACGTCTCACCCGACAGCGTCGCCCCGCTCGCCGGCGGGCGCAGCGCCGGCGCGAGCATCGTCGGCGCCGGGTTGTCAGTGCGCTCCGGATCGAGGCCCAGCGACGCGCCCGACGGATCGATCAGGACGGTCTTCGCGTAAACCGACGCACTCAGTGGCGGCACCGTCGGCGCTTCGGCAACCGGCGCGAGCCGCAGCGCATCGATGCACACCTGCGCGTTGTCGAGCATGTAGTCGGGCTCGGCGCGCCCGGCCTGCAGCGTCTCCATGTAGTACTCGACGCTGACGATCGCGTCGGCGAGCCGATCCATGTAACTGGGCGGCAGCGAGCCGCCACCGGGCTGCATGACGCGCTGCAGGCACTCGCCGATCTGTTCGACCAGGTTGACCGCGCGCATGCGGCCGAGCAGCAGCAGCCCCGCCTTGATGCCGCGCAGCAGCTCGGGCCATGCGTCGAGGCCAGCGGCGTCGAGCGTGCCGCCGACGTTCTGGGCAACCGCTTCCTTGATGCGCGCCAAGTTGACCGCGCACTCGCGCAGCACGGCTGCCTGCACGTGCAGGAATTCTTCCGTCGGCGCGCTGTCGTCCGTCGCGGTGGTCGCGCCTTCATGGCGCGGCACGATCAGCCGCAGCAGGCTGCTGTCGAGCCGATCCTCGACGTTGATCAGCGTGGTCGCGATGTCGAGCAGCACGGCTTCCGTCGCCGGCGCGCGCTCGGCGACGATGTCCTCGAGACGCTGCAGCTCGCGCTGGATGCTGTCCCGCAGATCGCCGAGACCGAGCACGCCGAGGGTATCGCCGATCTTGCGCAGCAACTCCACCTGCGGCCCGAGCTCGGCCGCCTGGCCGCTGCCGCGGCGCACGAAGATGTCGAGCGTGTCTTTGACCTTGCCGAGGTCTTCGCGGATCGCCGCCGCGACCGTCTGCATCAACTTGATCGACGGCGCCGACAGCGTGTCACGCTCTTCTTCGACGGCCTGGTCGACCGGCAGCAGTTCGTCGAGCCGGAACGAGGCGCGCACTGCGGACACGCGCGGCCCATGGGTCGAGGCGCGGGCGACGTAATAGAGCAGGTTGTTCAGCAGTTCGACCGGCGGCGTCTGGCAATAGCGCGGTTCGCCCTGCTCGTAGAGACGCTTGAGTTCACGGTCGGCGAGACCGAGCAATCGCTTGACCGAGACGCTGCTCTCGAGACCGTTCTCGGAGAGCGCCTCGATGACGGCGCCAACGACCCACCAGAGCTGGAACACCGACTGCTGCGTCGCGATCTGCTCCATCTGCTGAGCGACGTTCGCCAGCGCCGCCAGATGTTCCGCCTCGCGCTCGCCACGGATCCAGCCGACCAGGCCGAGCTGGAACTGCGCGCGCAGGCGTCGCGCTGCGAGGGTGACGTTGGGCGTCGCCGCGGCGGCATCGACCGGCAGCGCCAGTTCGGGGCGCCGGTCGCTCTTGAGGTTCAGCAGCAGCAGCGTGCCTTCCGACAGCAACGGGCTGCCGCGCACGGCGCGCAGGTCGTTCAGCAGCGGCAGCAGCACCAGCGCGAGGTCGCGTCCGCCGGCGAGCACGCGATCGAGATACGACGGCAGCTGCACCATGGCGCGCAGCAGCGCGTCCAGGCTCTCCGCCGGCGACTTGCGCTCCTCGGCGCTGTCGATGATGTAGCGCGCGACCTGCTCCATCTCCTCGGCGAGCAGCGCTGCGCCATAGATCTCGAGCACGCGCAGCACGCCCTGGACGCGGTGCAGCTCGGCCGCCGAACGCTCCAGCAACGAGTAGTTTTCCGGCTGTTCGATGAACGCCTCGAGCGGCGCGCGCGCATCGGCCAGTGTGGCGTTCAGCTCCCGGCCGATCAGGTCGAGAGTCTGGGGCGCGACCTGTGAGCTCGACTCCACGGCTGTCATCCGCCGCGTCTGCCGATGTCGGTCAACCGCGGCGGGACCGCCTCGGCGCCGGCCGCCTCGATCCGCCACGCGGTTTCCGGCGCCTCGGGCAGGCGGAAGCCCGCGGCGGCATTGCGCAGCCCGGCCGACAGTTCGGCGAGCTTCGCGATCGACAGCGAGGTCGCGCTGGTCGAATCAGCGGTCTGCGTGCTGATCTCGCGCAGCACCTGCATGTTGCGCGTGATGTTCTGCGCCGCGGAGGACTGCTGGCGGGCGCTCGCGGAAATGTTCTGCACGAGGCTCGCGATCTGGTTCGACACCTGCTCGATTTCCTCGAGCGCGGCGCCGGCGTTCTCCGCGAGCAGCGCGCCGCCGACGACGTCGGTCGTGCTGCGCTCCATCGACACGACCGCTTCGTTCGTGTCGGACTGGATCGTGCGGACCAGCACTTCGATCTGCTTGGTCGCGTTGGCGGCCCGTTCCGCCAGGCGCTGCACTTCGTCCGCGACGACCGCGAAGCCGCGCCCCGCCTCGCCGGCCATCGAGGCCTGGATCGATGCGTTCAGCGCGAGGATGTTCGTCTGCTCGGCGATGTCGTTGATCAGTTCGACGATGTTGCCGATTTCCTGCGACGACTCGCCGAGCCGTTTGATCCGCTTACTGGTGTCCTGGATCGTCTCGCGGATCGTATTCATGCCGTCGATCGTGCGTCGCACGGCATCACCGCCCTTGTGCGCGACATCAACCGAGTGCCGCGCCACGTCGGCGGCGCGCTCGGCATTGCCGGAGACCTCCTCGGTGAACGCAGCCATCTCGCTGATCGACTCGGTCGCCGAGCCGATCTGCTTCGACTGGGCGTTGCTGGCCTTGGCCAGATGCTGGGACAGCGCGGTCGTCTGCCGGGCCGCGCCATCAAGCTGGATCGCCGACTTGTTGATGGTCTGCACCAGTCCGCGCAGCGCATCGACCGCGTAGTTGATCGAGTCGGCGATCGCGCCGGTGATGTCTTCGGTGACCGTCGCCTGTACGGTCAGGTCGCCATCGGCCAGGCTCGACAGTTCATCGAGCAGGCGCAGGATCGCCTCCTGGTTGCGATCCGCCTCCTTGCGTTGCACGGAGGCGCTCAGGCGCTGCTTCTCGGCTTCGCGGCGCACATCCTGGGTCCGACGGAACAGCAACCCGAGCGGCAGCAGCGCGAGCAGCGCCGGCAGCGCGGGCCACCAGGCCAGCGGGCCGCCGCCCGACGGCGTCGCGGCCGCATCGCGCGTGAGACTGGCCGCATCGCCCGCCAGCGTGCGCGCCGCGGCCAGCAGCGGTGCGCGCGCGGGCGCCGCGCTGACGGCATCGCGCACCAGCTGGTCGAGGCGCTGCTGCGTCTGCCGCGCGGCTTTGAGGGCCGCGAGGGACTCCGCGGTGGCCAGCGCGGGAACTCCGGCGGAGGCATCCGTGCCCGCGAATCCGCCCCCGAGCTGGCCGAGGAAACTCGAGGCCTCCGCGAGCCGGCGCGCCGCCGGCTGCGCCTCGGGCCCGCCGGCCAGCAGCGTCAGCAGGCTGAGTTCGATGTCCCGCGCGCGGGCTTCGGCCCGCTCCGTCGCGCGCGCCACCGCATCGATGCCGGCCGCGCCAGGCGTCGCCGCGACAGCGCGGCGCAGCTCGGCGACGATCTGCGCCGAAAGCCCGCCGACCTCGGCCCGGGCAAGGCCGGACTCGAGCAGCGGCTGTTCCGCTTCGGAAATCGCGCCGCCGGTCTGCAGTGCGCGCGCCAGGCGCGCGTCGCGAGCGAGGGGACCCAGGTCCGCCGCGTCCGCGCGCTGGCGCAGGGCTTCGGTCGCCGCGCCGACGAGCTTGATCGATTCGGCATCGCCATCGACGGCGCGCGGCGCGTGCACGGCGAGATCCTGCAACGCGCCGACAGTCGCCGTGGTCGCGGCGCCCGGCGCCGCCGGATCGCGCAGGTTCCACGCGAAGCCCGCAGCAGCGATCAGCACCAGCGCCGCGGCGGCGCCCGCCAGCACGCCGATCTCGCGCGCAGCGCGTACGCTGAGTCCCGCTTCGAGCGCGGCACTGCGTGGCGAACCGACATTCATGCTGCGGCATCCTGGAATGGCGGGCTTTCGACCAGGCTGCGCAGTGACAGCACCGGCCACTGTTCGGGACCCGCCGCCGCATCACCGGCGCGCACTTCCTCGCGGCGGAATGCGCCGGCGAGATAACGCTCGCAGCGCACCACGGTCGGCGGGACGTTGCCGGAGAAATCGGCTTCCGGGAAACGCCGGAAACCCAGCACTTCGTCGACCATCAGGCCGGCCGGCAGCTCGCGGTGATTGACGACGACGACCCGCGTGTCGCGCGTGGTCGGCGTGACGCCGCTGCCCAGGTACTGGCGCAGGTCGACGATCGGCAGCAGCTGGCCGCGCACGTTGGCGAGGCCGCGCAGCCACGGCTTCGCGCCGGGCACGCGGGTCAGCGCAGCGGGCAGCCCGAGCACTTCACGGGTTTCTTCGCGCGCGACCAGGAAGTACTCACCGGCCAGGCGCAGCGCGACGCCGACCCACTCGCGCGCGGCCGGACTCTGTTCCGCCAGCTGCGCGGACAGCAACCGGCCGCGGCGCTCGAGCTCGGCGAGCAGCTCGAACGGTCTATCTCGCAGCGACTTGAGCGACAGGGCTTCCGTCATCGCGCGGGTCAGGCCGCCAGGGTCGACTGGGCTTTGGCGACGAGATCGGTCGGCGACACGGGCTTGACCATGTAGTCGATGGCGCCCTGCCGCAGCCCCCAGACCTTGTCGCTCTCCTGCCCTTTCGACGTGACCATCACGATCGGGATGGCGCTGGTGGACGGATCGTTCGTCAGCGTGCGCGTGGCCTGGTAGCCGTTCATGCCCGGCATGACGATGTCCATGAAGATCAGGTCGGGGTGCATCTCGCGCGCGAGCCGCACGCCTTCGGCGCCGTCGCCGGCGACCGCCGTGCGGAAGCCGACCTTCTCGAGCGCCTTCTGCATGACATGCACTTCGGTGGGGGAATCGTCGACGATCAGGATCAGCGCCATGGTCAGCCCCCGATGTGCGATTCGATCGCAGAGAGGAGTTCGTCCTTGGTGAACGGCTTCGTCAGGTAGTGCTCGGAGCCGACGATCCG
>CAZPJE010000047.1:0-16563 GCA_964586725.1 uncultured Steroidobacteraceae bacterium
GGGCTCTAGCGCGGTCAGCACCGCGGCGAGATACGGCGCGAGCCCCGGCAGCGGATGCGGGGTCTCGTCGGGCGGCATCTTGCCCGCGCCAGCGACCGGGCGGATCGCGCCGCGACTGACCCGCACCGCGCCCGCCCGCTCGAGTTCGCGCTGCACCGCGAGCGGCGGCACATCGCCGCCGTAGCGGTGCACCAGCGTCTCGAAGCTCGGGGCCGGGCCGCGTAACGGCAACGCGCGTGGGCGACCGCGCGCGCTGCGATACGCCGGATCGCGCGACCAACCGTCGAGCACGCGCGCGGCGCGATCGAGCTGCCGGACCGGCGTGGCGCGCGGCTCACGGCCGCCGGCGAGCAGGCGTCGCACCTCGAGCCGCGACAGGCCGGTCAACGTGGCGATCAGCGAGTGATTGACACGGCCCGTCGACATGCGCGCATGCGCCGCCGCAGCGCGCACATAGGCCAGCCGCAACTGCTGCGTGACCATCGCGGGCGTTATGCGCGTGCGCAGCAGCAGCGGCGCGAGTGCATCGAGCAGCGCCTGCAGCGAATCGCGCAGTTCGGCGGCGTCGGGAGCCGCCGTCGGCGACCGTTGGGCTGGCGATCGGGAAGACGACCGGGGCATGCGCGCAGTGTGGCTGGCCCCGCCGGCGGCGCAAGTCCCGAAATTGGGTCTTTATTCCCGGTTTCTATTCTCGATGGTCGGCAGGGCGTTCGGCCAGGAACAGGTCCGCCGCGCGCCGCGCGGCCGGCCCCGCGGCCTGCGGACGCGTCAGGATCAGGTACAGCGGGACCCGTCGCGTCGCACCGGCGCTGAGCGGCAACGCGGCCAGCGTACCCGCATCGATCGCTGGCTGGGCGAGGTGCGCCGGCAGCCAAGCATAGGCGAGCCCCGCCTCGACCGCCGCGAACGAGGCTTCGAGGCTGCTGACCGTCCAGCGCTGCGGCGAACCCAGCCAACCCGCATCACGCGGGCGCAAGGTGCCCGAATCGCGCACCACCGACTGCGTGTGCCGCGCCAGATCGTCGGCCGACAGCACGCGACCCGCGCGCTGCAGCGGATGCTCGCGGTGCGCGACCGCGATGAAGCTCACATCCATCAGCCACTCGCCGAGCATCCCGCCTGGCACCGCCGGCGCCACCGCGAGATCGGCGCGACCTTCGAGCAAGGCCTGCTCGGCACCGGACAGCACGGCATCCTCGAGTTGCAGGCGCGTGTGCGCGCAGCTGCGTTGCAGCGCCTCGAGGATGCGCAGCAACTGGGCCCGCGGGTACGCCGCATCGACGACCAGCCGCAGTTCCGACTCCCAGCCCTGCTGCAGGCTCTGCGCCAGCAGCTCGAGCGCACGCAGGTCCTCGACGATGCGCTGCGCACGCGCCAGCAGCACCGTGCCATGCTCGTTGAGTTCGGCCTTGCGGCCGCGCAGCTCGAGCAGCGGCACGCCGAGCGACTCCTGCAGGCGCGCGATGCTGTAACTGACCGCCGACTGGCTGCGATGCAGCGCCGTCGCCGCCTGCGCGAAGCCACCGCGCTCGACCACGGCGGCCAGCAGGCCCCATTGCTCGACGGTCGTTCGGGGGAGGTTCTTGGGCACGTTAACCTATCTGTTTTTTCGATCTTTAAGAACCGATATTCGCGCCTTTAAAGCAATAAATCGAGCCATATCCTCCCGATCCCATCAGGAGAGACGCCATGCTGAACATCCGTCGCAGCGCTGAACGCGGCCAGGCCGACCATGGCTGGCTGCGCTCCCAGCACAGCTTTTCGTTCGCCGAGTACTTCGATCCCGAGCACGTCGAGTTCGGCGCGCTGCGCGTCATCAATGAAGATCGCGTCGCGCCTGGAATGGGCTTCGGCACCCACGGCCATCGCGACATGGAGATCGTCAGCTACGTGCTCGAGGGCGCCCTGCAGCACCGCGATTCGATGGGCAATGGCTCCGTGATGCGGCCCGGCGACGTGCAGCGCATGAGCGCGGGTACTGGCGTCATGCACAGCGAGTTCAACGCGTCGCAGACCGAGCCCGTGCATTTCCTGCAGATCTGGATCCAGCCGGCCGAACGCGGCACGGCGCCCGGCTACGAGCAGAAGCACTTCACCGCGGCGCAGAAGCGCGGCCGCCTGTGCCTGCTCGCCTCGCCGGATGGCGCGACGGACTCGCTGCGCATCCAGCAGAATGCGCGCCTGTACGCAGGCCTGTTCGACGGCGCCGAGCGCGCGCGGCTTGCGCTCGCAACCGATCGGATGGCCTACGTGCACGTCGTGCGAGGCACCGTGCAGGTCAACGGCGTCGCGCTGTCGGGCGGCGATGCTGCCACACTGCGCGACGCCGCCACGGTCGACATCCACGACGGCCAGAATGCCGAAGTCATCGTCTTCGATCTCACCAAGGAGTGATCATGTCCCGCGTTCTCGTTCTGTATTACTCGAGCTACGGCCACATCGAGACCATGGCGCAGGCCGTCGCCGAAGGCGCGCGCAGCACCGGCGCCCACGTTGACCTCAAGCGCGTCCCGGAACTCGTGCCAGAAGCCGTCGCGCGCAGCTCGTATTTCAAGCTGGACCAAGCCGCGCCGATCGCGACCGTCGATGAGCTCGCGAACTACGACGCGATCATCTTCGGCACGCCGACCCGCTTCGGCAACATGGCGGCGCAGATGCGCAATTTCCTCGACCAGACCGGCGGCCTGTGGGCCAAGGGCGCGCTGATCGGCAAAGTGGGCAGCGTGTTCGTCAGCACGGCGAGCCAGCATGGCGGCCAGGAAACGACGATCACGTCGTTCCATACGACGCTGCTGCATCACGGCATGATCATCGTCGGGCTGCCCTACTCCTACCCGGAGCTCACGGACAACAGCGAAGTGCTGGGTGGCACGCCGTATGGCGCTTCGACTATCGCGAACGCCGATGGCAGCCGCCAGCCCTCGCCCAAGGAACTGAAGATGGCGCGCGTGCAGGGCGAGCGCACCGCGCAGATCGCGGCGAAGCTCAGCGCCGCGTAAGCGAGCGCAACAGGCGCCGCGGACGCACTGCGGCCAGCCCCAGCAGCAGCGACAGGCCGATCGTCAGCGAGAACTGCGTTGGCTCGGTGATGCCCGCAGCGCCCCCCGCGAGGTTGCGGCCCAGGCCCTGCCACCACGAGGCAGTGGCCGCCACCCCGACGAGGCCTGCGGCACCCATCGCGAACCAGCGGCCGAGTGCGGCGCGCAGTTCGCGCTGGCGCTGGGCCTGGTGGCGCTCGTGCTGCTGCAGCGCAGCCTGCAGTTCGGCGGCCCGGTCATGCTGCGCATCGCGCTGCTGCTCGGCCGCGAGCCGCGCCGCGAGGCGGGCGTCGAAATCCGCCGGCGGTTCGATCCGCGCGAAGCGCGCCGCCAGCCTGCTGTCGAGATCATTCATGGTCTGACTCCTTCTCGCGCCGGCGCCAGCGACTGCTCGAGTCGCCCGCGCGCCCGGTGCAGCAGCGTCTTCACGGTGCCGAGCGGCATCGCAAGCATCTCTGCCACTTCATCATGGGAACGTTCCTGCAGGTAGAACAGCGTCACGACCTGCCGTTGCTTGTCCGGCAGCGCGGCGAGCGCCCGGTCGACCGCCTCGAGCTCCAACGCCGAACGCGGTTCCGTGGTGCCGTCCGCGCCGGCTTCGCCGCTCCCGTGCTGCGCCGCCAGCGCCCCTTCCGCCTGCTGCAGCGTTGCCTCGTCGCTCAAGGACATCCAGTCACGGCGGCTGCGCAACGCCGAGATCGCGGCATTGCGCGTGATCGCATAAACCCAGGTCGGGAACGCCGCGCGGCCGTCGTAACCGGGCAATGCGCGCCAGACCTTGATGAACACGTCCTGCGCGACCTCTTCAGCGGCGTCGCCGTCGCGCAGCAGGGTCCAGGCCAGCCCGTAGACCCGGCGCTTGAACGCCGGCACGACGGCCGCCATCACGGCATCACGCCGCCCGGCCTGGACGGCGGCGATGATCTCGGCATCGGTGAGGCTGATCGGGCGGTCGTCCACCGGGTTGATACGCAGCAGGGGTCCGGAAGGTTTCACGGCGGCACAGGGAAAAATCGGCTCGACCCGGTGAAACCCGCGGCGGGGCTGCCGCGTATCAATGCCATGACCACGCACGACACCCCTTCCGCACTGCTGACCGGTGCCCTGATCGGCTACCTGCTGGCCGAGTACGGACCGGGGTTCGCCCAGTTCATCCGCAACGTTATCTTCATCTGGAGTTGAGCACCATGGGTCCTGAAATCATCGGCGTCATGATCCCCATCGTCGCCATCGTCATGGGCATCGGCCTTGCGATGATCGAGGTTGTGTCCTCGCATCGCCGTCGCAGCCAGGCGCTCGAGCAGCGCCATCGCGAACGCATGGCCGCCATCGAGAAGGGCATCGAGCTGCCACCCGATGCCAACGACCCGGAAGCACAGCTCGAGCTCGCCAAGGCGATGCGCAAGCCGCGCTACCTGCTGCGCGGGTTGATACTGACCGGCATCGGCGGCGCGCTCGTGTTCCTGTGGCACGGTCCGGCCGATGACACCATCCGGAGCCTGGGCTGGATCGTCGCGGCCATCGGCATCGCGACGCTGCTCTACTACGCCGTCGAAGGCCGCAAGGAGAAGGCACCGCAGTGGCCACCGGGCCTGCGCAACGATGCCCCCGGCGATACGCCGCCGCGCTGATTCAGGCGTGCGCGAGGTCCGACAGCAGCGCGCGCAGCGGCCGCGGACGGCCTACGGCGTAGCCCTGCAGCAACTGGATGCCGGCGCGCCGCATGCGCGTGCGCTCGTCGATGGATTCGATCCGCTTCGCGCGCACCTCGACGCCGCGCTCGATGACGAGGCCGCGGTCGAGCGCGCGACGCAGGATCGCGCGGGCATCGGGCACCCGTTCGCCGACCAACGCCGCATCGAGCGCGAGCGTCGAGACCGGCAGGTCGTCGCGCAGCGCGAAGCCGCGCGAGTCGCAGTCGAAATCGTCGAGCGCGCGGCCGCAGCCGATGTCGCGCAGGCCGCGGAACAGATGCGACAGCGCCTCGCCGTGCGAGGCGACATGACGATCGGCAGCCTCGAAGCACAGCCAGCTCGGCGGCACGTCTGATTCGACAATCGTCGACTCTATGAAATCGGCGAAGTTCGGATCCTCGATCGACGCATCGGACAGATTGATGCAGACCTGCAGCGGTCGGTCGCGCAGCCCGCGCCGCCAGTGCCGCAGCGACTCGACCGCGCGCTGCACTACCCAACGATCCACCTCGGCCAGCCGCCCGGCCTCGCGGGCTGCTTGCAGCAGCTCCGCCGGCGCTTCGGTCAGTCCGCCCGCCGCCTCGACCCGCAGCAGGATCTCGAACCGCGACCGGTTCGACGGCGCGGCCGATTCGATCGGCTGGGCATGCAGGCGCAGCCGCTCCAGCGCCAGGATCTCGCGCACTCGCGTCGCGTCGATCCGCACGCTGGGCTCGCTACGCGGCTCGAAGGTGGGCGCGTCAAACACGACGGTCGTCGTGTCCGCGTCGTAGCGCGCCTGGTCCAGCGCTTCGTTCAATGACGGGTGGCTCGCGCCGTCCGCGAGCCCGATGCTGAATTCGAGCGCGATCGGCGGATAGCCGAGCTTCAGTCCGGCGAGCGCGCGCCGCACGCGACGCGCCAGTTCGCAGGCGTTGGCACCATGGCAGCCCGGCACATGCGCGACCAGCCGCGTCGCATCGAGCATCGCGATCAGGGCACCTTCTGGCAAGGCCGGCGGCGCGAGCCGCCGCAGCGTCCACTCGAGCGCCGCGACCGCCTGCGATTCGCCTAGCGCCTCGCCGAGTGCAGCATAGTTCTCGAGCGTGACGACGAGCAGCGCGCCGCCGCAGCCGAAGCGCGCATCCCAGGTCGCGCGCGTCAGCGCGAGGAACAACTGGCTCGACACCGTGCGCTGGGCGAGCGACGCCTCCGCCGGGGCAGGCTTCTCCAGCTCGCTGACCAGCAGGCCGAACGCGTCCGCCTCGACGTCCGTGAAGACGTGCTCGGCGCGCGTGCGTACCAGCGTCAGGCGCGCCAGCCGTCGCTGCGGCAAGTGCAGCGAGCGCGACAGGCGCGCCGTCGGGCGGTCCGGATCGAGCAACTCGCGCACGCCGCGCGGCTCGAGGTTGGGCACGGCATCTACGATGGGCCCGTCGGAGACGCTCAACTCGAGCGAGGCCACGTCCGCGCCGAGATGCACGCGCAGCGCGCGCAGCAGGTAGGCAATGCGTTCGCAGTCCACCGCACCGAGCGGGACCGGCTCGTTCTGCGACTCGGCCACTTCGAACTGCCGCAGCACGGGCCCCAATGTCGTCTCGAGCTCTTCGAGTCGCGGCAGTTGCGCGCGGTCCGCCGGCGCGCAATGCAGCGCGAGGACGCCGCGCGAACGCACGTCGCGCGTCGCCCAAGGCAGCGCATAGACACGCCCCGCACGCGCACCGCCGCCTCGTTCGTAATCACGATCGCGCGTTCGAGCCGCGGTGATCGGTCCACCGGCATCCAGCGCGACGTCCATCAGGTCGAGCAGCGTGTCACTCGTGCAGTCGTCGGACAGCGCGAGCAGGCGCCCGTCGCCGTCGAAGAACGCCAATGCGTCTGCGTCCGGCAGCATGCGTTGGATCAACCGGGCAGCTGCGGTGCAGCGCGCACGCAGCGAGAGTTGGGAGACAGCATTGACGGCGGCCACAGACAGCACTCCAAGCGATGCCGCCATGTTGCCGGTTCTGTCACGTGCTGCCGGCGTCGCCGATTGGCGACGCTGCAATCCGGCGACAGTGCTGGTTCGCTGCCGCCGGGATTGGACATAAGCGCCGTGGATCAGTCTTTGGCGTCGGGTTTCCAGGTGATCTGGAACTCGATTTCCTCGGTTTCCCGCGACTTCTCGTGCTCGATCGTGAACACGGCTCGTGCCGGCACATGGATGCGTTCGCGCGCGATCTGGATCGAGAAGGCTTCGCCGGTCTCGATCGAATCGGCCAGTCGCCGCAGCTTCGCGACGAATTGCGACTTCGGGTATCCCTTCGTGATGTCACGCGATCGACGTCGAACGGCCATGGTCACTCCTTGACTGGGTTGTCGGACTTGCGGCACAGATCAACCGGCTGGTCGGCATGGAACTGCGCTGCCGGCAATGCGCAGTAGCTGGCGATGCGCTCACGCACTGCGGTGATCGACGCGCTCATCGAGTCCGTGGCCGCAAGCCGCGCGCCCGCGGCCTCTTCTTCGAGCGTCGCGTAGATCGACCACGAGACGCCGGCCAGGGAGCGGCGCGCGGATTCGACCTCGCCGTCGGCGAGCATCGCGTCGAGTCGCAGCAGGCGATCGAGCTCGTCGCGATTCGATTCGAAAGTGACATCGCGGAACTGCGCGAGCACCGCCTCGCTGCCCTGCAGGCGACCAATCCAGTAGAAGACGACCGCGGTCGCCACGCAGGCGATGGCAGCGAAGATCGACGAGCGGGCTTGGGGCGACAGTGGCACGGAGTCTCGCTTTGCAGGCGGCAGTGATTCAGCTGGCGAGAGTATGCCGCAGCACGAGGTCAGTCGCGCGATGCCACATCGCGTGAGCCACGACGCGAGCGCCCGCCGCGGCGTGGCGGGTAGCGCCACCACGCCAGCAGGACCAGCGCCGCGAACGCCGTGTAGACCAGCGTGAACACCCAGGGCGGAATGTCGTGGTAGATGATCCGCTGGACCCAGTGTTCGATGAAGCTCTGCTGATAGGCCTGCGCGCCCGCCTGCACGCGCAGCCAGGATTCCAGAATGGTCAGCGGGCAGTGCTGCCCCAACCAGGACTGCACGACCACGACGCCGATCGCCGCCAGATGCGCGAGCCGGAACCACCAGTCGTTGACCCAGCGCCAGCCCGCCGCGTTGCCCGCTACGATCAGGAACAGTCCGCCCACGACGAAGACGACGACACCGAAGTGAAGCAGCAGCACCGCATCGGCCAGTAGCTGATATGGCATCGGGCCGATGCGCTGCGGGTGGCGTCAGCTGACGTTACTTGGTCGGCCGATACAGCGCACAGAGCTTGTGGCCGTCCGGGTCACGCACATAGGCCAGGTGGACGGCGCCCGTGCTGCCGTTGCGCAGGCCCGGGGGGTCTTCGATCGAAACGCCGCCGTGCGCGACCGCGACGTCATGGAACTGCTTGACTTGCTCGGGTGAATTGCAGCGAAACCCGAGCGTGAAGCCGTTCGACGGTGTCGCGGGTTCATTGTTGATCGGCTGCGTGAGGCAGAACATGCCGCCGTCGTGGCGGTAGAAAAGGCGAACGTGGCCGGTATGGGCGACGTTGCGGATCGGTTCCCCGGCGCCGAGCACGCCGAGCACGGCATCGTAGAAGCGCTGCGAACGCGCGAGATCGTTGGAACCGAGCATCACGTGGTTGAACATGCCTTCACTCCAGAGTAGCGATTGAACAACAGGATTGCGAACAGGACTTCGAGTGCGCCGCCGCCGAATGCGACGAGATGGGCGGGTAACGCGACGAGTGCAGACACGATGCCCAGCGCGCACAGCAGGCCGCAGGCCACGGCGATGCCCGTGAGCATCCAGAACGTGCCTTCGCCCGCAAGGCGGGCCAGCGGGTTCGCGGACGAAGGTGGCCCGGCGCACCCATGAGCTTGGCAACCAGCATCCCAAGCGGGTGGATCACAGCTCTGCCCGCGAGCAGAGTGACGACCGCCGCCGCAGCCAACCACACGACGCCGGACACCAGCACGCCCGCTGCGCCCCACGCGTAGCCGATGCGCATGTCAGCCTGTGCCTGGGAGAAGGTCATTTCGGTCGTCATGCGGGGAAGCGCTTCAGTCCTGCGGTGGGAACCGCTCGAACTCTGGCAGCTCGTGGGCGTGCCGCATCCATGCGATTCGTTCGGCAACCTGGATGTGGGCTTGCGCGGGCACGGCCTCGGGCGTGTCGCAGGTTGCGCTCTGCACGTCGATCAGGCCCGGCATCATTTCGGCGTTCAGGTAGAACAGGCCGGTGCCGCAATCGGCACAGAACTGCCTGCGGCCGTGCTGCGAGGAATGATAGGTCCGCAGCGATCCATTGGTAATCGTGACCACCGATTCCGGGCACATCATCCAGGACACGACCGGGGCTCCCGCATGGCGGCGGCAGTCGGAGCAATGGCACAACGCGTGCGTCAACGGTTCGCCGTCGATCTCGTAGCGCACTGCGCCACAGTGGCAACCTCCAGCGAGCTTCATGTCGACCTCCGCGCGCCGTCGAACAGGTTTTTTCAGTCTAGCGCATTCGTGACGGCATGGTCCTCCAGTACATTTGGCCCACGCCAGTTCAAGGAGACACCCATGGCACCTCGCACGCAAAAGCTGCTGTTCCTCGTGACCGGGGCCGTAGGCTTGAGTTTGACCGTGATGATGATCACCACGGGAGGTGAGCCTGGCGCGCTGCCGCTCGGAATGATTCTGCTCTCCGCAGCCGGCTACGCGAATGGGTGGGCGAAAGGCCGTCGTTCGGTCCGCAAAACGGAGCCGTAGCGACCCCGCGTGAGCGAAGGGTTCGGCGATTCGTGCTGCCGGCGTCCCGGCCTCACAGCTCAGAATCCCAGTGGAACCGGTGGAGCACACGATGCGCGATGGGGGTAAGGATGAGGGCGGTGACGACGATGAACACCAGGCCCGCATAGAGCGCGAAGCCTCCCGCGAAAAGCTTCCCCGCCGTTGTGGCGGGCAGGTTCACTGGACCCATGCCACCCAGCAGCATTGCCGAGTTCAGGAAGGCGTCTACGGGCGAGAGGTGCTCGAATCGGCTGTACCCGAGCATGCCCAATGCAAGGGAACCCGCCAAGACCGCGATGGCGGCGCCCACATGCGCGAGTAATCTGGTCACGAAGATGGCCCGCGAGACAGGCCTGTGCTTGCGAGACTCGTACATACCTTCCTCCAATAGCGAGACCTGAACGCGGCAACCGGAAGCTTTCGGCCATTCCGCAGCGTCGGTGCGCCAGAAGTGCAGCTCGACTAGTTCGCGCAATATCCAGCGACGGTAGAACAGGGGTCACCGAAACGAACGATGTGGTGTCTTGAATGGATGCCATCGCAACGGGGAAGCTAAGTTGTGGTGACGCCGGGATTCACTTTCATGTACCCCGAATACCGGGGCATATCCGTGATGTTGACTCTGGCGATGATGTATGCGGGCATCGAATCGGTGTCTCTTGGCTCGGGTCAGGTCTCGTCGGCTTCTATGGCCATGAGTTCTGATCAAATATGCCGAGTCTCGTCCCGGCTTGAGCAGCGAGAAATTGGCGAAGGATTGGCTCCCTTGGGTGACTGGTGATGTGGCAAGACCCAGAGGAACAGGAACAGCGCAAAGCTCACTCGCTCGTCTGGCTCAAAGCCACTCGATTTCCTTCCGCGTCTTCAAACTCCGCAACCCAGACGCCCGGCGAAACCTCTTTCTTCGTGTAGAGCGTTGCTGCCCCTCGCTCCGAAGCTCGAGACATGACCGCGTCGATATCAGCGACGTGGAAGTAGACGATCACACCCGCTTTCGAAGGAACGTAGACGTCGCCTTGAGCAAGCGCTACTTCCGCACCCTTGCCATCGCCAGGCGTCGGGAAGTGGGCCATTGCGTATCCGTCGACCAGGGCGCGCTCGAGCTCTACTCCAAACACGAATTCGTAGAACCTCACTGCGCGCTCGATATCGCGAACGGGAATCTCCAGATATTTCACTCCGAGCACGAATCCTTCTCCCTTGCGCGCAGCGCCGTCGTGGTGGCGCGTCGCGCCGCATCTTCTGCTGAGCGGATAGTGGCACGCATGGTGATCACAGCGGCCTAACGCCCGAGCTAGGTGGCACAATGTATCTCGAAGCAATTCATCTGTCCGATTGAGCGAGTCGTTGTCGGCACGTGCCGGGAACCCCCCGCTTCCACTGACACCGTCCTAAGCTGAGTCTGCGGTCTTTTCGTATTCCGCAGGACTCAGATGTCCACGTAGTCGAACACGTCTGCTTTGGCTTCGTCCCGAGTGCTGTAGGTCTTGCGATGCACTCGCTCAGTCTTCAGGCTCGAGAAGAAGCTCTCCATCGCCGAGTTATCCCACACATTGCCCGAGCGGCTCATGCTGCAGGTGATGCCATGTTCGGACAGCAGTCGCTGGAACGCCTCGCTCGTGTACTGGCTGCCCTGGTCCGAGTGATGCATCAGCTCCTGGGGTCGACCACGTCGCCACAACGCCATCATCAGTGCATCGGTCACGAGCTGCGATGTCATCTGGCTGCTCATCGACATCCGACGATGCGTCGCGACAACAGATCGAGCGCCACGGCGAAGTACAGCCAGCCCTCGTTCGTCCAGATGTACGTGCAGTCCGCGACCCAACGTTGGTTCGGCGCTGTCGCTTCGAACTGTCTATCGAGCAGGTTGGGCGCGATCGCGTGCTCGGGACGCACGCCATGATCGAACGGCAGGCGGCGCCGCCGCTCTCCTTCGCGTCCTTCAACCACTTGCGCAACACGTTGACGTGAAGGCCCAGGTCCTTCGACGCCGGCGCCACCGTCATGCCTCGTTCCCGCACCAGCTTGACTGCCTCGTGCTTGAACTCGGGGGTAAATACACGCCTTCCCATCTGACACCTCCGAGATCATCATCGTCCCTAACCTCGGTGTCAGCAGGGGCAGGCGAATCCCAGAAGCTACCTCGCGCCAGTCGCGGCAGCTTGTTGTTAGGTGGCGTGCCGGTCGGCAGGGTGATTTACCCCGTCGTTGACGGGGATATCGGGAATATCGAAAGGATTCACACCTTCAAGGCAGCCGACATTGTATCCGTACTGCTCCGGATTCGATCGGCGCTGGTGATGCGTGTAGATCCCACACTCCGAACAGAAGTAGTGTTTGGCGGTAAAGGTGTTGAACTGATACAACTTCAGCTGCTGGTGCCCTTTAACGATTCGGATTCCGGAAATTGGCACCGATGCAACGACCGCTCCTTTGCGGCGGCAGATAGAGCAATCACATCTGCGCGGGTTGACGATGCCATCTGGCAGACTCAGCTCGAGTACCACAGCCCCGCAGTGACATGTCGCTAAATGCTTGGGGCGAATCTCGACGGGACCAACCTTCTTGATCATGGCGCCACAGTCCTCACGCCACCTCACGCTCAAGCTCAGCGACGGTCGTGCACTGCGACGCCAGCCGAAGGCACTTGATCTCGACAGGTTGTTCGACGCTCGTCATCCGAGGCTACCTCGCGCCCGGTCGCTGGAGCTTGATGTTAGGCGCCGTTCACTACGCTACTTCCAACAGCGCTTTAGGATGCTTTGCTGCAACAAGTAGCAGTGTACGTGCCGCGCCGGACGGCGCGCGTCGGCCCTGCTCCCAGTCCTGCAGCGTCCGCACCGAGACTCCCAGCAGCTGTGCAAACTGCGACTGCGACAGACAGGTGCGCTCCCGAATGCCGGAGATGGACGGTACCGCCGTGACTCGACCGTGGTCACCACGCTTGAGCTCGCGCAGACCCTCGAGAATTTCCGTTCCGATGTTCCTAGAGCGTGCCATCGAGCTCCTCCTTGACCTTTCTCGACACCGGTCCCGGGATGGAGTCACGTACATTCTTTGCGTAGGCGGTCAGAAGCCAGGTCTGCCCGTGCTTCAGGCGCAAATAGTAGATAACCCGAATCCCTCCGCGCTTGCCGCGACCGGAGCTTGACCACCTCACCTTTCTGACACCGCCGGACCCCTTTATGACGTCTCCAGCGTCAGGGTTCACGACCAAGAACAACTGCAGCGCAGCAAATTCGTCGTCCGACAGATACTCGGCAATCGGGCGGGTGAACAGCTTGGTTTTGACAAGCGTGTAATATACGGCATTGCCGGACTACGGCAAGGCAGTATGGGAGGGGTCTAACGTTGGAGTTCAGGAGCCGGCGGAGGGCGCAGCCCGGAGCGAACCGGCAAGCGCAGCTTGCCGGCGGTCCCCTGGAACGAGGGGTTGGGCCTCACATGAACGGATATTCATCGTGCCTTGTGACAGCGGAAATTTCGCTGTCACTTTTCAGCACTCGCTCGACTACAGCCACAACTTCCAACACATCCGCCGAGTCGTCTATTTTTCTGAATTTCGACCATGACCATTTCTTTGCCTGCTGTATGGATGGGAGGATGGCGTACCGCTCCGGCGCCTTTTCAGCTTCGGGGTCTGCGTATATGCAGAGGCCCATCTTGAAGGCGCCGCGCTCGACCTCCAGCCACCAGCCCCAATCTTCGGCGCAGTAAGACGGCACCTTTAGGCCAGCGCCCGGCAGTACGGATTCGAGATACTGGCAAAGCGCCTTGCCGTACATGCGTTCGTTGACGATTTCCTGATCTTCGCCAGGCATGACCGGAAACTTCTTGGTTTCGATGAGTAAGCAGCTTTGCGGAATCATGACGTGTCTCTATGAGGCCCAACGGTTCAGCTGAACGGCGCGCACGCCGGCGTTTGGGCTTGGCACTTTATCTGTCACGCGTCCGCTCCAGCGATTTATTTGAGGGCGCGCCCAGATCGAAGCGAGCGTATATCGGCGGCTTACACATGGACGTGCCACCAACCAAAAACACCCGGCCGTCCGTGCTTTCCCACCCGAGGATCATCAGTCCAGAACCAAGCTCGCGATGGGCAGGGCCGAGGAGCTGAACTATTTCCCACATCGTCATCTCAAGGTGGACACCCTCGAATGATGCGGGAGCCAAGCGATCGGCCTTAGGCGAAATGATTTCGGAGCGTTTCGCCGAATCGCAAGACGAAGTCGCACATGCAGGAACGGCTCCGTACAGGGCCAATAGTGCGAGGAGAAATGCGCGAACCACAGCGTGCTTTCTAACGCCCCGGTTCAGCGGCGGCGCGAAGCGCCGTCCGTTGCAACCGGTTGTTAGGCAGCAGTTGTCAGCCATCACGACGCGGAGATCCACCGGTTGTCTCGTGAACCGCCTGCTTCAGGGACTGCAAGAGCTGCGCGATGTCATCTTCGGTCGTCATCCAGTTGCAGATCGAAATACGGAGCGCCAAATGGCCCTTCCACGTTGTTGTGCCCAACCAGCACCTACCCTCCGCCTGCATCTTCGCAGCAATTGCGCGGTGCAACGCATCGCCATCATTGACCGTCGTAGACCCGAGTCGAACGAGAACCTGATTCAACACCACATCGTTAAGTACCTGCGCGCCGGGGATCTGGGTGACTCCACGGGCGAAACACCGAGCCAGCATGCAACACCGCTCAACGAGTGCTTGGACTCCGGAGCGTCCCAACTCACGCAACACCGCATAGACCACGAAGGCCCTCGCCCGTCGGGAATTCTCGGGAGCCCAGCTTGATCCATCGCGCCTACCTTCTGATTCCTCACCTGCATAAGCGCAGCGGTTTGTCTTGAGGCTGCGGTGTTGCGCTGGATTCTTTACGATTACAATGCCGGAGTCATAAGGAACATTGAGCCACTTGTGCGCGTCGGTCGCCCATGAATCGGCAAGCTCCATCCCTCTCAGGTGGGTCCTCAGTTCTGGTGAGACCGCGGCCCACAACCCAAACGCGCCGTCGACGTGGAGCCACGCGTTCTCCGCTCGCACGAGATCGGCAATAGCTTCTATCGATTCGAACGCGCCAGAGTTCACATTGCCCGCCTGAACTGAGAGAATCATGGGCTGTCCGGAGGCGCGCCGGATCTCCGCTTCGAGCGTACGCAGGTGCATCCGTCCCTGCGAATCCGAAGGGATCTCGCGGATCTGGGCGGAACCGACCCCCATCATATGCAGCGCTGAACGGACCGTCGCATGGCCGCACTCGCTCATGAATACCGTGATGGGCTTAGCGCCGAATAGACCACGCGAGTCCAGGTCCCATCCAGCACGCTCGAGGACGGCGTTCCTGGCACTCGCGAGAGCGGTAAAGTTTGCCATCTGACAGCCCGTCACGAACCCGACGGATGACTGCGCGGGAAGCCCCAGCAACTCCACGATCCATCGCGCGGCGATGACTTCCGCTGCGGCAGCCGCCGGCGAGGTGGTGTAGACCTGAGCGTTCTGGTCCCAGGCCGACGTAAGCCAATCGGCCATCAGGCTTGCGGGTGTGGCTCCGCCCACCACGAACCCGAAGTACCGCGGTCCGGCACTGGCGACCAACCCGCCCTCGACATCGTTCACCAACTCCCGGATCACTAGCTCAGCAGGTGAGCTGTGTTCCGGGAGCGGCCGGTCCAAGACGCGAATCATTTCTTCCGGAGTAGCTGCACCGCAAACGTGGCGGGTGGCCAAGGATGCGAGGAAGTCAGCTGCCTGGTTCGCAACGGAGTGAAGACTGGATCGCAGTGTTGCATCACTTGCAGGGTTCATCGACCAAACCTCTTAGTTCTGCCTAACGCCCAAGCTCAGCGACGGGCGCGCTCTGAGGCGCCAGCCGAAGGCACTTGATCTCGACAGGTTGCTCGACCTGACTTATCTAAAGCCACCTCGCGCCCGTCGCTGCAGCTTGTTGTTAGCGGGCAGCTTCCTTGAACGCCCGCAATACAGCGTTGATCTTCGTCTGATAGCCGGAGCCACTGGATCGAAACCAGTCCAGAACATCAGCATCAATGCGTAGAGAAACCGACGCTTTAGGAGGGACGACCTTTAGGCCGCGTCGGACGATCCCGTTTACGAGATGCTTTACGTCGAGTTCGGGGTGTTCGGCGTTCACCTTTACCGCCGCCCGCTTCGGTGCCTGCGGACGCTGGGGGGTGTTCTTGGATTTTCGAGAAGAGGATTTTTGCTTCATGGTTGGTTGCTCGGCGAAATGATATGACCCGAATCTCCACCGGCGTCTCCGTGTGAACGATTGAGACCGGAACGCCCTTTAGTATCCCTAGGGTTACGAATCGCTGCTCTCCGTAAGCGAACCGATCGTCTTCGTAGGTAAACGTCAGACCGCCAAAGACGCGAGCCGCATCAGCAAAGTCGAGACCGTGGTCTCGTACGTTGGCGCGACGCTTGGCTTCGTCCCACGTAAACTGCATCTACGAAGTGTATATACAGTGAGACAGTGCGGCAAGGCCGAAGTTCCGCTGCCCGCTAACGCCCAAGCTGAGCGACGCGCGGCAGGGATGCCGTGCGGCGAAGGCATTGTATTTTGCCGATTTCACCCATCTGCGCTCTCCGAAGCTACCGCCGCGCGTGCGCTGCAGCTTGTTGTTAGAGGCCGACCACTGTCACAACGCCTTTGCTGGCAATTGGAATTGCCTCGATCAGACGCGGCACAAATTGCAAGAGATCCGCCAGGCGATTGCTACGCGACTGGATCAAGACGACGGCCAGGCCGTACTTGGGCAGATGCTGCTGAAACGAAAGATTGCTGTCGACGGTGATGAAGACGTCGAACTCTTGCTGAGCCAGGGCGAGAGGCTTGCCGTTGGTAACTCCGCCCCAGCCCTGATCATGAACCGTGCGCGCCTGATACCCGACAATGTACGGTGCGAGCCTCGCATCGACGCATTCGTCGAGCAGTACCCTCACGCTGCGTCGTTCACCGCGAGTTGGGCGGCACGCTCGAGCAAGGACACGACCTGTTGGCGCGTCACGGTCGGGAAGCCG
>CAZPJE010000048.1:0-18187 GCA_964586725.1 uncultured Steroidobacteraceae bacterium
CGAGCCGGTCCGGCGCGGCGGCGCGCCGACGACGGCGAAGATCTCCTTCGTGCCGCTGTGGAGCGAGATCCGCACCAACCGCGTCGCGCTGTTCACCATCATGTTCGGCGCGATCATGAACGTGATGATCGTCAACGCGCAGCTCGCGTGGTTTCCAACGCTGTTCTTCCGCGTCCACGAGTGGACGCCGCAACAGGTCGGCACCTCGCTCGCGCTGGTTGGCGTGCCGGCGGGCCTGCTGAGCGCGATCACGGCCGGCTGGGTGCTGTCGGCGTTCGCGAAGCGCGGCCGCGACGACGGGCCGCTGCTCGTGATGGGCCTGCAGTGCCTGGTCTGGGCCATCTTCGGTCCGCTGAAGTGCTTCGCGCCAACGCCCGAACTCGCGCTCGCCGGGCACGTCGTGACGTCGCTGTTCGCGACCTGGGCCATCACCTCGGCGCTGACCGCCCTGAACCAGGTCACGCCGAACCAGCTGCGCGGCCAGGTGGTCGCGGTCTACACGGTGCTGTTCGGCTTTGCCGGCGTGGCCATCGGTTCGGTCGCGGTCGGCCTGCTGAATGACTACGTCTTCACCGACGTCGGCGGCGTGGCGCCCAGCCTCGCGCTGGTCTGCGCGGTGGGCGGCCTGACAGGCATGGCGCTGCTCTGGTACGGTCGCGCGGATTACCTGCAGTCGGTGCGCCGCTCGCGCAACTTTGGAGACGTCAACACATGAAGCAGAAGCATGCCCTGACAACCGACGACGTGCGCAGCATCGCCGCCGCCTGTCAGCAGGAAGCACAGCGCAATGGCTGGTCCGTGACGATCGCGATCGTCGACGATGGTGGCCATCTGCTGTTCCTGGAGCGCGACACCGCGAAGATCGGCACCGTTGACGTCGCGATCCGCAAGGCCCGCACGTCGGCGACCGCGCAGTACCCGAGCGTCAACCTGCAACGGCGGGTCCGCGACGAGCCGCAGCTGCTCGCGCTCGATCTGTTGCCGATGCAGGGCGGCATGCCGCTGTTCTACCGCGGTGAATGCGTGGGCGGCATCGGCGTTTCGGGCGTCAAGGCCGAAGAAGACGAATTGATCGCCCGCGCCGGGTGCGCGGTGCTCGAGCCGGTGAATTAGCTGGTGGGGCTAGGTCACGACCTGTAGAGTGGGTCGGTGACGCAACACAATCTGTCGACCGCCTACGCCAGCTTCGGCGCCAAAGCGCTGAACGGGCTGCGCAGTCTGTCGGCGATTGCCGCAGATGGCGCCATCGTGCTGACCTGCGAATACCCCTACTTCGTGCGCTCCACGCCCGGCATCCTGCGTTATCAGGACAGCGTGTCGCGTTCCGGCAGCGAGCATCGCGGTGCGAAAGCACTGCGCGAGCACCTGAAGCTCGCCAGCGAGAGCGACTGCGCCGTGCGACTCGTGGTCCTCTCGCCGGCGCGGCCGGGGCGCTCGGCGCGCGCCGTGCACGTGCGCACCGACCTGACCGGCCGAGTCACCAATTTCGACGGCGATCGGTTCAGCGTCGATTTCTCGCGCCCGACGCCGCCCGCGCCCGAGTCCGCTGCGAAGCGGCGCGCCCGGCTCAAGCAGGAAGGCGAGACCGGCTAGCGCTCCGCGAGGCGCCGTTTCAGCCAGTCGATTTCACGCCTCAACCGGGCGTTCTCGGTGTCAGCGCGCAGCCAGCGTGCACCGAGGAACATGGCCAGCGCCAGCAGCGCGGCGAGTATCACGTAAGTCATGGCGCGCTCCGTCCGGTGGGGTGCCGACAGTAGCGCATTACGACCCGCAGCGCGGTCGTTTCGCACAGCACCCGCTGTGCCGCGCGGCTTCAGCGAAGAAAAAACCACCAGATCAATGCGATCACGATGACCGCATCGAACAGCAGCACCTTCTTCACGAGGCTGCGCCGGGACTCCTTGCGAACCTCTTCGATCTTCTCGCGCACCGCCGGATTCTTATCGAGGTAGCGATCGATGCGCGCCTTGGCACGCATGAGATCCAGGCCCTCGGCCTCCCGCACCAGCTTGATCGCTTCGACCACCTTGCCATCTGCGATCGCAAGCGACGCGGCGATCGGCAAAGGTTGTTCGCGAGGCTGCGGCTTCATGCTCAGCTCCAGTGATAGTTGAAACTCACGCTGATCCGCTCTGCATCACGGCGGTGCATCGGTACCTCGTGGCGCAACCAGCTCTCGAACAGCACGAGTTGGCCCGCCTTGGCTGGAATGGTAGTCCAGCTGCCTGATCCACGCCGCGGCGGCGCTGCCATGAAGCGATCGAGCCGCGGATCCTCGAACTTGAGTCCGGGCGCGCCGGCCGGCGTGCGCAGGTAGTAAGTGCCGCTGATGGTCGACACGGGATGCAGGTGCAGGCCATGCACCGCGTGGCGCCCCATGATGTTGATCCAGCAATCCGTCATCGACAGCTTGCGGCCTTCGAGATCAAGGTCCAGTGCCTGCGCATAGCGCAGGACCTGCCGGTCAATCAGCTTCTCGAGGGCAGCAAAGGAATCACTCATCGTGTGCAGCCGGCACAACGATCCGTAGGACGTGTAGCCGCCCGGGTAGCTGCGCGCGGACCAGCGCTGGCCCGCGACATCGTCATGGCGCAGTTGCTCGCATTCACGCAGCAAGCGCGCGTTCAGGACTCGCGCACCACCGCGCCGCAGCGGCGCAGCGTGGATCAATGTCGGGAACAGCTCGCGCACGGCCGCACTCGGCATGGATAGCTCCGGCTTGACGAGAACTGTGCACGGTACGCGACTCGCCCGGCGGCGCACAATCCCGCCATGTGGCGCAACCTGCGTATCGCCCTTCTGCTGCTCGTGCTGGTGCTGGTATCGGTCGGCACGCTGCTCGATCGTGTCCGCACGACAGACTGGGATCAACCGCTGCGCGTCGGCCTGTTTCCGATCTCGGCCGACGGCCGCGCGGCGACCGACGATTACATCGCCGGCCTCGCCGAGCCACAGTTTGCGCTGATCGCCGATTTCCTCGAGCGCGAGGCGAGCCGCTACGGCCTCGCCCTCGAGCGCCCCGTCGACCTGACGCTGCACGAACCGCTGACCGAAGCGCCGCCGCTGCTGCCGCGCGACGCCGGCGTCCTCGGCACCGTGCTGTGGAGCCTGCAACTGCGCTGGTACAACTGGCGGGTCGGCGGCGACTCCGGCGAGCAGATCCACCTCTACGTGCTGTACCACGACCCGGAAAGCACCCGCGAAGTGCCGCACTCGCTCGGCCTGCAGAAAGGCCTGGTGGGCGTCGTCTACGCTTATGCCCACGAGGCGATGGACGGCCAGAACAACATCGTCATCGCGCACGAACTGCTGCACACCGTCGGCGCGACCGACAAATACGATGCCGAGACGTTGCAGCCAGTGTATCCGGGCGGCTATGCCGAACCCCTGCGCACGCCACGCCACCCGCAGACGCTGACGGAGATCATGGCCGGCCGCCGCGTGGTCTCGCCGCAGCGCGCGGAGATGCCGCCGGACCTCGAGCGCGTCGTGATCGGCGCCGCCACCGCCGCCGAGATCCGCTGGCTGCAATGACGCGGTGCGCGTCAGGCGATGGTCCGGATCAAACCTCGTTCCAGGCCAGCGCGCCGTCCTTGGCGGTGATCACGCCATCGGCGATCAGCGCGTCGACCAGCGCCTCGAGCCCTGGCCCGTCGAGCTTGCCGGCCAGATGCGACTTCAGCGATGCGACCAGGCCTTTGCGCTTGCGCGGCCGGTTGCGAGCCGGCAGGCGCGCGAGCCAGTGCTTGACGCGCTGCAAGGCCTCGGGGTCGACCGCAGGCGCGCGACGCGGGCGCTCGGCGGCCGGCGCCCGCGGCGCCGCCCTCTGCGCACGCGCGGCACGCTCCCCGCGAGGCAACCGCTCCGGACGCTCGGCGCGTCCGCCCGCGAAGGCTTCCGCGACGGCGCCAACGCGCCGCACCGCGAAGCCACGCCCGACCAGGTGCCGCACCAGCGGATCGAAGCCCTTGTCGCGCGACAGGATCACGCACTCGGCGTGCGGCGAGGCCTTCAGCAGTTCGCCCAGGTAGAACGCGATGTGGAAATCCAGCGCGTTCTTGCCCTGGCCCTCGATGTCGATCGAGATGAACCGGTCGCCCAGGCGCCGCGCGATGTCGAACAGCGTCTTCGGCACCGTCTTCTGCGAAGCGCCAAAGAAGAACGGCACGTGCACATCATCAGGCAGCGTGCCCAGATCCACCTTCGGGACGTTCTCGAAATCGACGAACAGGATGCGTTTCATCATGACTCCGTCTGCGCCTTTTCATGCGCCGCGGCGACCCGCAGCAGCAGCGACTCCGAGAACGGCGGCCCGATCAGTTGCACGCTGGTCGGCATGCCGTTCGCGGCGATGGCAGCCGGCACCGCGACCGCGGGCAGGCCCAGGAAATTCAGCGGCGCCGTGTTGTGCACGAGCCGGCTCAGCGTGCGCCACAGCGACTCGCCCGCGCCGACGTTGGTCTCATCGAAGGTCGGCGTCGCGATCGGCAACGTGGGCGTATGCAGCACATCGCAGCGCGAGAACGCCTCGGCGACGAAGCGCCGCAGCATCGGCACGCGCAGCAGCAACGCCTCGTAGTAGACAGATGCGGGGATGCCAAGGCCCGTGGATGCGCGCACCCGCACCTGCGGCGAATAAACTTCCGGCCGCGTCCGCAGCCAGTGCGAATGCAGGCCGGCCGCCTCGGAATAGACGATCGCGCGACTCAGTTCCGCGAGCGGCTTCATGTCCGGCAGATCCAGCGCGACGATGCGCGCGCCCTGCGCAGCGAGCGCATCGACGCTGCGCTGCATCGCGGCCCGCACTTCATCGGTGGCGACATCGAAGAAATAGTTGCGCGGCACGCCGATGCGCAAGCCCGCAACGTCGCGGCCAAGCGCGGCTTCGTAATCCGGCACCGGCAGCGCCGAACTCTGCGCATCCTTCGGATCATGGCCGGCAATCACCTGCAGCAGTCGCGCACAATCGCGGACGCTGCGCGCCAGCGGCCCGAGCACGTCGATCGATGGCGCAAGGCGCATGCTGCCGTAGCGCGAGACGCGGCCGTACGTCGGCTTGATGCCGACGACGCCATTGGCAGCCGCAGGAATGCGCACCGAGCCTCCAGTGTCGGAGCCGAGCGCACCGAAGGCTGCGCAGGCCGCCACCGCCGCACCGGAGCCGCTCGAAGATCCGCCGGACATGAACTCCGGATCGCGACCGTTGCGGCAATCGCCCACCGCGCCGTTGTGGCCCGTCGGGCCCAGCGCGAACTCCGCCATGTTCAGCGCACCGATCCGCAGCGCACCGGCGGCTGCCATGCGCTCGATGACGGTCGCCGTGATGGCCGGCCGGTGCGCGCCGCGCACGCGCGACCCGTAGCGGATCGCCTGGCCCGCGACATCGAACATGTCCTTGTGCGCGAGCGGCACACCGTGCAGCGGACCGAGCACAGCGCCCGTCGCGCGCATGCGATCGGCCTGCTCGGCCGCCTGCAGCGCGCCGTCGTGGTCGATCTCGAGGAAGCAGTGCACGCGCGGCTGCACGGCGGCAGCTCGCGCCAGCACCGCTTCGGTGGCGGCGACGCTGGTCACCGCGCCGGTGCGGATCAGATCCGCCAGTTCGATGAGGCCCAGCCGTTCGAGCACGCTCATGGCGCGGGCTCCTCGGGCCGCGCGAGCTGCTCGAGCGTCGGCAGGTAGTCGGCGGGCTCCGTGTCGAACAGTTCGACGTGCTGCATCTGGCGCACCGCGTCGATGACGGTCTGGGCGCCGGCGGCGATGCGGGCGGCGTCGGCTTCTGAGCCAATCGGAAGATCGGTAGCGCGCGCGATCGCGAGCAGCGTGGCGGGGGTCAGGGGTTCATGCGGCATGGGGCCAGTGTACCCGACGCCTTGCAACGCGCGCGTTGCAGACGCTGGCGTTATGCTGTTGGCATGCGCGCTCCTTCACCGCCCGTCGAAGCACTGCTGTGGCAGGTCGCCGCCGTCGGGCTGGTGCTGGGCGGCGTGCAGACGACGGAGCTCGCGCTCGACGCCGGCTGGGTCGCCGCGCTGATCGGCGTGCTCGCGATGGTGTTCACGGTGCTGCGGCCGTTGCCGCGCTGGTGGTGGCCGATCCAGCTGCTGTTCGCGCCGATGATCTGGCTGCTGCTGCAGGTCGAGATTCCGCCGCTCGCGTGGTTCCTCGCCTTCGCGCTGTTCGCGCTGCTGTACTGGACGACGTTCCGCACCCAGGTGCCGCTGTTCCTGTCGGGCCGCCGCGTCTGGGAGGCCGTCACGGCGCTGCTGCCGCCGGCATCCTCCGGGCAGGCACTGCGCTTCATCGACCTGGGCTCAGGCCTCGGCGGCCTGCTCGGCCATCTCGGACGGCAACGTCCCGACGGCAGCTACACGGGCATCGAGATCGCGCCACTGCCCGCCTGGCTGTCGCGGCTGCGCTTCGCCGTGGCGGGACCGGCCAACGTTCGCGTGCTGCGCGAGAGCTTCTGGGAACACGACCTCGGCGACTACGACGTCGTGTTCGCATTCCTGTCGCCCGTGCCGATGCCGGAGCTGTGGAACAAGGCGCGACGCGAAATGCGCGCCGGGAGTTTTCTGATCAGCTGTGCGTTCGAAGTGCCGGGGCACCCCGCCGACGAGATCATCGAAGCGGGCCCCGCCGCGCGCGAGCGCCTGCATGTCTGGCGCATGGGCGTCGCCGCCGACCGCGACCGCGCGACGCCTCACATTTCCGGTCGCGCCTGATCGCGCGGCGTCAGCGCGCAGTTCACGAGCATCCACTTCAGGTTGTTGCCGATACGTTCGGCGGACGGATCGGTGAACGCGTAGCCGTGCTCCTTGATGCTGCCATCCCGCAGCTTTTCGAGCGCATACAGCACCAGCGAATTGCGATTGAAGTTCGCGTTCTTTTCGTTGAGCACGTGCCAGGTCACCGCCTGCAGCTGCAACCCGATCTCGCGCACCTCGGGCTCGTTCGGCGTCGGCCGGGTCTTGAACCAGTGACTGCCGCCTTTATCGTGCAGCCGGATGTCGTCGTAGCGCTGGAACGGGATGTCGCGGCCGCCGCCCACGCCCGGGATGTCGGCATAGCAGTGGAACACGCGCGCGCGTTCGAGCCAGAACGGCTCGCCCGAGGCCACGCCCGTGATCCGCTTGCCGCTGCGCTTGACGAACTTGTGATCGACGAACCACAGGCTGCTCTTCGACAGCTGGATCTCGTTGTCGGTGTAGACGCGCTGGCCCTCCCAGTCGAACTCGCAGGCGCGCGGGCGCTGCGCGCCACGATAGTGATCGGCGCGGCGCTTGAAGAAGTAGTCGCAGCCCTCGGTGCGCTGCAGCTGCGCGGGCGTCAGCGTCGCGAGCTCCGCCTCGGCGATCTCGCCGTCCATCCGCAGGTAGTGCTTCAGCGTGATCTCGTCGCTCGCCGGCCCGGCCTCGAGGGTCGCGATGCGCCACGAGCGCTGCGGCCCGTCGGCGGTCGTCGTCGTGTTGACCCACAGGAAAGCGTAGGCGCCGAACGCCGGCGCCGCCACGCGCGTGATGGTCGTGTGCACGCGCGGATGACGATCGGCCGCGTCGAGCTTGCGGCGACCATCGAAGTAGGCCTGGTTGGCGTTGTCGTACTCGCCCGGCAGCAACTCCGCCATGACGAGGAGCTCGCGCTCGCCCGGCGTCGAATCCTGTCCCTGCGCGTGGAGCGGACTAGCCGCCAGCAGCGCCAGCGCGACGAGGCTGCGCTGCCAGCCAGGGCGCGAGCAGCGCGATCGCGCGGTCGACGTCATCGAGGCTGCCTGCGAACGAGAATCGGACATGAGACCCCCCGTGGACCGTGTCGAAATCGATGCCCGGCGTGATCGCCACGCCAGTCTCGGCGAGCAGCCGGCGGCAGAATGCGAGGCTGTCGTCAGTGTAGTCGGCGACGTCGACATAGACATAGAACGCGCCGTCCGGCACGCACAGGCGCGCCAGGCCCATGCGGGGCAATGACTCGATCAGCCGCGCGCGGTTCGCCGCATAGCCCGCTACCGCGGCGGCGATGTCGTCGGTCGCGTCCATCGCCGCGAGCGCCGCATGCTGCGAGACGGAGGTCGCCGTCAGGAACAGGTTGATCAGGTGCGCGCGGAACGACTCGATCAAACGCTCCGGCACGACCAGCCAGCCGAGGCGCCAGCCGGGCATCCGGTACAGCTTCGAGAAGCTGTTGACGACGATCGCTTCCGGTTCGATCTCGAGCGCGCTGGCTGCGCGCCCTTCATAGGTGATGCCGTGGTAGATCTCGTCCGAGATCAGCCATGCGCCCTGGCGACGGCACTCCGCCGCGATCGCCGCGAGTTCCTCGCGCGCGAGCACCACGCCGGTCGGGTTGCCGGGACTCGCGACGATCAACCCCTGCAGAGGCGCGGCCGCAGCCACGGCCGCCGCTGACAGCCGCCAGCGCTGCGCGGCACCGCAGTCGATCTCGACGACTTCGCGCTGCAGCGCCTGCAGCGAGTTGCGATACGCGGGATAACCCGGCCGCGTCAGGCCGACGCGATCCTGCGCGCCGAACAGCACGGTGAACGCGGCGACCAGCGCGGCGCTCGCGCCGTTCGTCAGCAGGATCCGCTGCGGTGCAACTTCGACGCCGTAGGCATCGCGATAGTGACGCGCGATGCGCCGCTGCAGCGCATCGCTCATCCAGTAGGCGTGGGTCGACGGCTCGCCGAGCACGGAGACACGGCGCGCCGCTTCGAGTGCCGCTGCCGGCGGCGCGAGGCGCGGCTCGCCGAAGTGCATCGGCACGATCTCGCGCCCAGCGCGGGCCAGCTGCGCCGCCTCGCGGGCGATTTCGCCGGCATAGAACGGCGGCACGGTCGCGCCGCGCGGAACTCGGGTCGTCATGGTGGCCCAGCATAAGCGCCGCCGCGGGCGTGGCTCAATGACCACCCTGGATGAAGAACCCCTCCGCGGCGAGCAATTCCGCGAGTTCAACCTCGATGCGCGCGGCATCAGCACGCCCGATGCGCTGCAGGTGCTGCACCGGCCCGGTCAGCAGTTCGAGCCCGCGGCGCAGCACGCTGCCCGCATGGCGTATGCCGGCCTTGTGCTGATCGAAGCGCTGCGCCGGAGAGTAATGCGTCATGCCCACGTAGAGGCCGTAGGGCTCCGCGCGGCTGTCGGTGTAATCGAGCAGCACGAGGTAGAGGTTGTGCCGCCCGCGGCGGCTCGCGCTGAAGCGCGCGCAGACGTCGTACAGCTGCGGCAACCAGTCGATGTGCCGCATCGGCAGCCAGTCCGGCACGCTGGCGGCCGCGCGCGCCCACAGCGCGTCGCGCCTCGGTTCGACATTGGCGGCCATCTCGCCGCGCATGATCCATTCGTGCAGGCAATGCGCGCCCGCGAGTCCATCGGCGGCCTGCAGCGCGGCATCGAAGCGGGCCCGCAGCCCGACATCCGGCAACGCGCGCAGCGGGCGCGCGGCGGGAAGAATCTGTCCGGTTAGCGTCACCGCGCTTTCTGTCAGGCGTTTCTTCGGGCGACTCAAGGGCCGGCGTCGCTCCACGCCGCAATGCGGTCCACGATATTGCGGGCGACGTTCGAGTGGAACAGCGCGACGTCGGCCAGATGATAGTTGCCGGGCACCAGTGCCAGCGCGCTGAACGGC
Source organism: uncultured Steroidobacteraceae bacterium (assembly GCA_964586725.1). Lineage (GTDB taxonomy): Bacteria > Pseudomonadota > Gammaproteobacteria > Steroidobacterales > Steroidobacteraceae > UBA964. The sequence continues at coordinate 9,625 of CAZPJE010000048.1, forward strand.
AGCGGCGGCTCGGGTGCGGCCAACAGTGCGCCGTCGACGCAGCGCGCATCGACGAGGCCCACCACCGGCGGCGTCATCGCCCCCGCGCTTGGGTCGAACAGTGTTGCGCCGAGGTTCTGCGTCGCGGGCACGGGTAGCTCATCGGCGCGCCAGCTCAGCGGGTTGGTGCACTGGATCGCCTGCGTGCCGCCGGCCTGCATCAGCGTCGCGAAGCGCGCGCGCGTGCCGCTGCGCCATTGCGCGAGAGCCGTGAAGCGGTCCGTGAACGTCGACCAGCTCGCGATGCAGCGCGTCTGCGTCGGTGTCGTGCAGGCGCCGACATGCCGCAGCGTCTGGCCGTAGAGCGCCATCGGCACCGGAATGCCCACGACATAGGCCACGACCAGCCGCTTCCGCAGCGCCGGATCACGCTCGATGATGTCGGTAACGAGAGTCTGCGTGTGCAGTGCGCCCTGGCTGTGGCCCAGCATCACGAACGGCCGATCGCCGATCTCGGCGAGGAACTGACGAAATGCTGCGCGCACATCGAGGAACGCGAGCTCGTAGGCCTGCGGCGTGTTGCCGAGCGCGAGCAGCGAGGCCTGCCGGTAGCGCGGCGCCCACCAGTCGCAGCAGGCGTCGAACACCGAGCCCTGCCCGGCGACGACGGCATCCACACCCGGCACGACGTCGGGCGCATCATGCGGCGCGTTCCACCAGTCGCGGCCGCCATAGGTCGTGTAGTGGACATAGAAAGCCGCGGGCTTGTCCGACGACGACGCGGCCGGGCGTCGCGCCCAACTCGATGCCTGCGTGTAATCCGGCGCGGGCGGCGCGAGCAGCGCGCTGAACGCTGGCGACTTGCCGGGCGCGGGTGCTGCGGCCGCGATCAGCCCGTTCAGGAACGCGGCGTCATCCCACTCCATCCGCACTTCGCCCTGTCGCACGACGACCAGCTCGCGGCTCGGCACCACGTAGACGCGCTGTCCACCGCGACCTTCCAGATAGAACACGTCGTCGACGGCGAACGGTGCCGACATCGGCAGGCCGCGCGTCGGGTTGCGGCTGTCCATCATGCGCACGCGCGAGTAAGGACTGCCGCGCCAGATCTGCTGCATCGCGAAGTTCGGCGCGAGCGACGACGGTGTCGTCAGCCGCAGGAAGGCATCGAGCGGCAGCACCGGGCGACCGTCATGGCTGCCATGCTTCGACAGCATCAGGCCGATGCGCAGCCAGTCGCGCGGCCGCGCCTGCAGGCAGCAGAACACCTGCGCGTTGCCGTCCGGGCGATCGAGCCGCACGCGTGCCTCGCCGCCGCCCAGCGGCTGCCACAGCCGCTCGCGCAGGTAATCGGCATAGCGGCGCCCAGTCGCGCGCTCGAGCACGAACTGCAGCAGCTGGGTGGCCGCATAGTGCGAACGGAAGTGCTCGCCCGGCGCCGACTCGCGCGGCAGCGCGAACAGGTAATCCTCGAGGCGGCTCGTGATGAACATCTGGTAACCCGGATTGCCCCAGGTTTCCTCGTAGCGCGGTTCGCCGAGCCCCGTCTGCATGTAGAGCACGTCGCGCACCGTGATCGCGCCGCGCGGGTCGCGCCGCCAGCGCGGAATGAAGCGCGACAGCGGATCATCGAGCGACAGCTTGCCGTAGGCGACCGCGGCCATCGTCAGGATCGCCGCCAGCGGCTTGTGCATCGACTGCGAATCGAGCAGTCGATCCGGGCCGAAGCCTTCCTTGTAATGCTCGAGTTGCACCACGCCGCGGTGCGCGACGATCAGGCCGTAGCTGTTGAGGCGGGCCGCGTAGTCCCGCGCTGCCTCGAGCGCCGCGGCCGGCAGCGTGCGCTCGGCTTGTCCCGCGATACGCAGCGGCGCGCCCTCGCCCGTGCCGATGGACACCGTCGGGCTGTACCAGTCGACCGCCGCGACGGGCTCCTTGGGCGAGTTCTGGTAGCGATCCCACGCGCGCGGATCGCTGCGCTGCGTCGGCGCCGGAAAACCTGCGGCCGCGGGCGCCGCGCCCGCGAGCGGCGCCGCTAACGACAGGCCGACCGCGAGCAGCGTCGCCGCGAACCTCATGGCTTGCGCTGCTCCCGCAGGATGCGCTTGTAGTCCGCGATGTCGTCGTAGAACGGACCCCAGTTCTTGATGTCGAGCACTTGCGGCGTGAAGCGCTCGAGGCTCTTGAGAACCTCCTTCGGCAGCGCCTCGGGTCCGGAGATCTTGCGGCCGACGCCACGGCCGAACGTGCGGCCTGGTCGACCGCCCATGCCCATCCACGGGGCCCACGACACGAGATTGGTCAGCGTGATGTTGGTCGGCGCGCTCGCTACGCCAGGATCAAGGATGGTGTCGATCGGGCTCATGTGCGAGTAGTGCGAGTCCCAGTGGAACAGCTTGCCGGGGCTTTCCTTGGGGAACTCCTCGGGCTGGAACGGCGATGGGAACACGAACGCCGAGCGCGTGTTCGCGACCAGCGTGTCCTCGATCGTCTCGACCATCATCGGTCGCGGCTTCACCGTGGTCTCGGCGCCGGCAATGATGCCGTCGACGCCGAACTCGACGTTCAGCGGGCCCGCCCGGAATTGGTGCACCTCGCGGCGTTCCTTCGTGAACGGGTTTTCCCATTCGATCAGCGGTTCGTAAGAGTCGAACACCGTGTAGGGACCGGCCTCGAAGACCTGCACCGCATGGTTACCGTTCGGCAACTTGCGCCAGACGTTGACCGAGTAGTTGTTGAGGGAAAAAAACGGCACCAGGTTGCCGCCGTTGTCGTAGCCCCAGATGTGCAGGCGCACGAACGTGTGCACCGGGCCATCCTCGAGCGAGCCGCGCATCTTCACCTGCGCCTTGAAGCGCTCCTGCGGATCGTTGAAGTCGAGGTTGCCGACCGGCTTGGTGTTGGCTTTCGCATCGAGCTGCGTCGAAGCCAGCAGCGAGCCAGCCAGGATGCCGAGGCCAGCGCCTGCGGACAGCAGGCTGCGACGGGTGGTCGTGTCGTTCAAGTGATGTCCTCCTGCGCGCACGGCGCGCTGCCGGCTGACGCTACACCATGGCACACGGCCCCGCACCGGGCCGACGGCCGCGCGCCGGTCACATTTGCAAGACGCGGCAGGGTCGACAGCGAGAACCGCCACACGTGTTTTTCGCGATTTCCACCCGTTCTGGGGATAGCCTCGCCGGCGCGGCGACCGCATCGTCTGCGGCATGCGCCCGCGCCCTCGCATCCCGCTCGAAGCCATCGCCGCCGTCGCGCTCGCGCTCGTGCTGGGCTGCAGCGATTCCGCCGTGGCTGCCGGCGTCATCGTCTACCAGTGCCATGGTGACGGCGTGCGCGTTTTCAGCGATCGCCCCTGCGGTGCGGATGCACGGCCGCAGCGCGTGGAATCGGTCCGCGCCGGCGCAGCGGCAGCAGCGGCAGCAGTGGCGACGCCCGCAGCACCGATAACGGCAGCGGCGCAGCGCCGCACCACCCCGCACTCCGCACCGAAGCGCAACGCGACGACCCCTCGCAGCAAGGCCGCGGAATGCCATGGGCTGCAGAATGACATCGACGCCATCGACACCCGCATGCGCCTCGGCTATCGCGGCAAGGAAGGCACGAAGCTGCAGGCACGGCGCGACACGGCCGTCGAACGCTATCGCGCCTTGCGCTGCAACACGACGGCCGTGCGCCCGCCTCCGTCCACGCGGTAGACGAGCGTCGCGGCTCGCGGCCGTGAACGGCAGCACCTGACTACGATCAGACCGAACCGGCCCTGGAGGTGCAGCATGCGCGCATGGATCACGACCGCATCCCTTCTGATCTGCCTCGCGGCCGCCGCGACGGCGACCGCAGGTGAAGTCGCTCCCACTCTCGCGGCCGCGGCTGCAGCCACCGAAGGCGCCGCGCCGGCTGCGCGGCCCACACGCAAACTCGGGCAGTACAGCGGGTTCGAAGGCCGCGAACGCGAGTTGGGGCTCGCCGTGGCCGCCGCGTTGCGCACGCTGCAACCGACCGGCGCAGTGCCAGGCGCCGCCGACCCGCGCGTCGACTTCACCGGGCGCGAAGACATGCTGGGCGGCGCGATGACCCAGGTCGTGCGCACGTTGAACCACAACCAGGGCTACCAGCACGAGATGAACGACGCGCTGGTCAAGATGACGCTCGACCACATCATGTTCGCGAAGCGCCACGGCATGCTGCGGCAGCTCATCGAGGACGACATCCTGTCGCAGCGCCAGCAGCTCGAGCGCGTTGCGCGCCTGATCGAGCGCGGTGGCAGCCGCGATCTCGCGCTCGTCGCGATCTTCGAGCAGACCGCGTGTTTCTTCCAGCTCGTCGACCGGCACGAGCGCGCGCCCGGCCGCGTGTCGTTCCGCTCGCCTTACGGCACCGTACTGCGCGAAACCACGCGCATGAAGATCCATGACCTGACCGAGCAGGAAATCCACGAAATCTGGACGATGCCGCGCATGCAGGCTTACGCGAAGGTGCTCGGCGTCGAACTCGAAGTCTCGCCGTGGCGCGAAGACGGCGTGGTCACCGTCAGCGTCAAGGGCGGCGTCTAGCCGGCCACCAGGTCCGCGGCGCAGACGAGCATCACGAGTTCCGGCACCGCCGTCGGCGGACACCAGACGATCGCGTTCTGGTCAAAGTGCTTGCCGATGCGCCATGCGTCTTCATGGCGAATGCCGAGGATCAGCACGCAGGGCTCGTTCGGCCACACGCCGCGCGGGTCGACGCTGTGGCCGGCGAACCAGACATGGCCTTCGGCGCGCAGCCACTGCTCGAGCTCAGCCTCGCGACGCGAGTTCTCGGCGTCGGGCTGCACGACGCTGCGCGGGTTGACGGCCGTCAGGTACGCCGACGTCGCAACGCCATGCAGGCGATGCAGCGCCGCAAGCGGCGCACAATGCTCTTCCACGTGCAGCGTGAACGGCGGCGACGTGCCAGTGACTTCGAACAACGAGCTGCGGTAGGCGGCTTCGAGAGACGACGTAACTTCCGACATCGGCAACGCCACGTGACGACAGACGGTGCTCAAGGATCCACCAATCGGGTCTGGCCCTCGACCGTCAGCAGCGGCTTGAGGTCGTCGATGACCGCATCGGGAATCGTATTGATGCGCTTGAGGTCATCGACAGTCTGATACGGTCGGTGGCGCACAATCAGCTGCGCTCGAGCCGCGCCTATTTGCGGCAGTGACTCGAGTTCCTCCAGCGTGGCCGTGTTGATGTTCACGATCAGCGTGCCCGTGGATGGTTCAGACGAGAAAGCCGGCGCGATGACACTGCGCGCATCCGAGTAGAACCAGATCGCGGCTGAACCAAGCACGAGCACCGAAGTCGCCACGGGGATTGCGGTGGTCCAGCGGATGCGTCGATACCACGGCCGTGGCGTGAGGTCGGGGAACTTCAATGGTCCGCCTGACCCGTCACGGCGCATGTAGTCGCGATCACCCAGACCCATGACTGGCTCTCCCTGCAGCACGAGTCCAGTGAGGATAGCCGATCAGCGCGCCTCGATTGGAACCGGCTGCGACTCCTATGCCGGCCGTGCCGCAGGTAGGAGGTGATTTACCCGTTCTGTAAACCTGTCCCCTTGAACTCCGCGCCGCCTGGCGCAACAGTAGGCCCTCAACGCGAGGACCTCCCCATGGCCAACGGCTGGGCCGGTGACGGCGCCGTGCAGGAACAGATCGATGCCACCGTCAAGGATGGCATTCGTCGCGCGCAGAGCAAGCTCGCGGGCGGTCCGTCGCTGACCCATTGCGAGGCCTGCAACGCGGCGATCCCCGAGGCGCGCCGCGCGGCACTCCCAGGCGTGCGGCTGTGCGTGCCCTGCCAGGAAGCCGAGGACCGCGAGGCCGCCACGTTCGCCGGCTACAACCGCCGCGGCTCGAAAGACAGCCAGCTGCGCTGAAGCGCCGCATACCGATCTGCTAGATTGCGTCGATGGACGCAATCGAGTTCTGGCGCTGGGCGCACATCCTGCTGTTCGTGTTCTGGCTGGGCGCCGACGTCGGCGTGTTCCTGTGTGGTTCGTGGTCGCGGCGCGAGGATCTCAGCGTCGAGCAGCGGATGATCCTGCTGCAGGCCTCGGCGGTCGTCGATCTGTGGCCGCGAGTCTCCGCGGCGTTGATGCTGCCGGTCGGCCTCATGCTCGCGCGCAACTGGATCCCGACACTCGACGGCGCCTGGGTTGCGGCGAGCTGGGTCGTGGCCATCGTGTGGCTCGTCCTGATGTTCGTCGGCATGCGCCACATGGGCAAACCGCTCGGCGCCACGCTGCAGCAGGTGACCAACGTGCTGCTGGTCGTGCTCAGCATCGTCTGCTTCGCGGGCGGCTGGATGTGGCTGCAATCGGAGTACTCGCCCGGTGCGTGGCTCGCCGGCAAGCTCGCGCTGTATGGCGTCGTCTGCCTGCTCGCGATCGGCATCGACCTGATGTTCCGGCCCGTCATCCAGGGCTTCATGCTGCTGCCCGATGCCACGCAGCGCACACAGGCGAATCAGGTCATTCGCGCGGGCATGAACCGCACGCTGATGGTCGTCGGCGCGCTCTATGCAGTGCTCGTCGTGGCGAGCTGGCTGGGCGTGGCCAAGCCGGGGTAGCGACTTCCCCTGCATTCCACGCGTCACTCCCGCCAGCTGTCGCCGGGCATGATGCGCCGCATGTATTGATCGAACAGTGGCACCGTGAAGGCGGTGTCGCCGTGGTTCGGACTCCAGACCATGCCCTTCGCGATGAGCTTGTTGCGAGTCGGACCGAGCGCCGTGACCTTGCGCCCCAGACGCTCCGCAACATCGCCGGATCGATGCGGACCGGGACCCAAATCTGCCATGGCGCGCAGGTAGCGCTTTTCCGCAGGCGTCAGTCGGTCGAATCGCACACCGAAGAAACTGGCATCGAGCGCCGCGATGGCCTCGATCGATGCCTGCTCGACGTCGGTCGCGGATATCGGAGATCGCGTGGCTACGTCCCAGGCGTGCTTGCCCCACTCCTGCAAGAAGTACGGATATCCCTCCGTCTGCCGAACGATCAGATCAAGCGCCCCGGGTGTGAATTCGACACCCTGCTGCACGGCGGGCTTTTGCAGTGCGCTTTCAGCGTCGCGGGCCGACAGCGGGCCGATGAAAGGAAACTCGAACAGGCGCTCCGCATAGGACTTCGCGCGGCCCATCTGCCCCCGCAACTGCGGCAAGCCCGCACCGACCAGCACGACAGGAAGCTTCCGTTGAGCGCATCGGTGCAACGCCGTGACCAGCGCGGCCAGCTGGTCTTCAGGCACGTACTGCAGTTCGTCGATGAACAGCACGAGCGCGGTGTCGGCGGCTTGGGCGGCAGCGCCGACCAGTTCCAGCAAGGCCTGGAGATCCTGTTCGAGGTCGCCGTTGTCAGCGAGGCCTGGCTCCGGTTCGAGATCGAAGCCTACCTCGATGTCCTGGTACTTGATCTTGAGCGCCTTGGCGAAGCCCGCCAGTGCGCGCAAGGCGCGCGACGCGAGGTCCTTCGCCTTCGCGTTGCGTGAAAGACCGAGCAGCGCCGTACGCAGCTGCGGCGCGAGAAGCGCAGGCAACGATCTTCCTTCGGGGGCTTCGAGGCGCAAGGTTGCGTGGCCAGCCGCTTCGGCCGCATCCCGCATCGAGTCGAGCAGCACGGTCTTGCCGACACCGCGCAGACCCAGTAGCAGCACACTCTTGGTTGGCAACCCACGCTTGACGCGCTCGATGGCGATCCGCACCGACTCGCGCAAGTCATCCCGACCCGCCAGTTCAGGCGGTGGAGTGCCTGCGCCGGGCGCAAACGGGTTGGTAACCGGGTCCATGGGCATGAATTATACCAATATTATCGAGTTTATCCAAAAACGATAATTTCGATAAACTCACTCAAACTCACCGCACCTCCATCCCCCGCACCGCATCCAGCACCACGCGCATCGCGCGGCAGTCGTCTTCGTTGTAATCCAGCAGCCGCTGACGCAGGGCCGGGTCGCGTTCCCGCGCCCACTGGTCGTACCACTCGATCGACGATGCGCCAGAAGGGTCGGTATCCCGCCACGCAAAGCCCAGGTACTTCGCCAGCGTCTTGACGGAGAAGTCGGTCGTCGGCCACTCGGAGCCGCCGCGCACGATGTCGTAGTACAGGTCGAGCGAGCGCGGCAGCGCGAACAGCGCGTTGACGTCGTCGACCGTGCAGATGCCCGGGTGCTTCTCGGCGAGCTTGCGGTACTTCGTGCGCTCGTGCTTCGAGTAGTAGACGACAAGCGCATCGGCATGCTGCTGCATCAGGCCCCACGCGCGCTCGAAGGCCGCGCGCTCTGCAGCGTCGGTGGGTTCTTCAGCCCATATGGCTACGTAGCGCTCGGTCGCGTTGTCGCCGCGCCCGCGGATCACGAAGCCGTGCAGGTAGACGATGTCGCGCAGTGGGTCGTCTTCGATGTCGAAGTAGAGTTCGACCGCCGGTCGCGGCAGGTGATCCACCGGCGCCGTGAGATAAGGCCGTGCCGCAGCGCCCGCGCGGTGCAGCCGCGCCCGCGCCTGGAACTTGCGCAGCATGTCGGGGCCGATGCCGGGGAACTCGGTCTTCTTCTTGTGGATGA
>CAZPJE010000049.1:0-12078 GCA_964586725.1 uncultured Steroidobacteraceae bacterium
CGGGCACCGGCAGCGCGACCACCTTGGGCAGCACGCGAACGAGTGAGGGGCGTTCGGTCGCGTAGACGGCGAGCAGCCCCGCGACACCGATGCCGGCCTCCACCGCGTGCAACTGGGCGACGCCAGACATTGAGCGAAAACGAAAATCCGGCCGTTCCAGCTGATAGCCCGCTGCAGCGGCGATCTCGATTGCCTGCTCGACGCCGAGGTCACCGACGTAGCGGCCTTTCAGATCGCGCGGCGTGAAGTCCGCTGGCAGGCTCGCCACCAGCTGCTTGCTGCCGAAAAGCCCGAGTTCCGTCTGACCAACCGAGATGGCGACGATATCGTCCTGCTCAGGTCGGAAGAAGCGGATCGCGATATCCGCCTCGCGCCGCAGCAGGTTCTGTACCTCGTCGGAGGCTTGCACCTCGACCTGCAGCAGCGGCGCATCACGCAGCAGCGGCGCGAGCAGACGCGGCAACACCAACGCACCCAGCACCTGGCTGGTGGTGATGCGGACGGTCCCGGAAACCACGTCATCGCGACCCCACACCGCATGTTCAAAGCGCCCCACGCCCTCGACGAGCGGCAGCAGACGATCCAGCAGGAACTCGGCACGCTCGTTCGGCTTCATCCTCCCGGGCAGTCGGTCAAAGAGCGTTTCACCGACCAGAATCTCGAGCTCTCTGATGTGTCGTCCCAGCGTCGGCTGGCTCAAACCCAATGCCTCGGCCGCAGCCGTGAGCGTCTGGGTTTCACAAACCGCGATGAAGGAGCGCAGCAGGTTCCAGTCACCCAGGCGCGCTTCCGGGGATATCACCTTGTTGAACGGCATTGGCTTCAACAAACCTTCCGGATCCCGTCAATGGGCGCTAGCCTGCACGAGAGGCCGTCGTCCCGCTCCGCGCGGAACGGGACGCTGCCGCAGTTCCAATAGGAGCCTATCGCACCATAGTGTGGATGATCCGGCGCGATGTGGATAGCAAGCGCGAGAGCCCGACCACTCCAGGCTCCCGCGCCGGACGCCCGCCGGGAATTCAGAAGCGATAGCCGATCGCGATGCCGATCTCCGCCGAGTTGGAGTCACCGCGCAGCCGTACGATCGGGCTGTCGCTAGCGTCGCCGTTCAGACGCGACACGCCCAACCTGCCGATCAGTGCCCACCGCGGCGTCAGGTCGTAGGTGCCGGTCAGTCCGATGGATGCGCTCTTTAATGCGGCCTCTGCCTTGTAGATCGGCAGACCGCTGCGGCGGTTGTTGTCGGCGTCCACTGAAAAGAACGTGTCCATGTACTTGTCGTTCGCATAGGTCGCGCGCAGGTCCACTCCGTACTGGAAAGCGCCGACCTTCGTCGCCTGATAGGCGATGCCCCAGGAGAATTGGTTACCCTCGCCGGCCCTCGCTTCGACGTCCACGTTCAGCCGATCGCCTTCCATCAGGGTGTCGGCGAAGCCGTACTCGACAAAGAATCCCACCTCGGCAGTGCTGTCGATCTTGCGCAGACGGCGCACGACCGGATCCTCGACGTCCTCGTCGCGGGCCATGATCGCCGACACCACGGGGCCGAAAGCCCACGGACTGTCACTACCCATCAGGTTGTACTGCACCGTCACGCCAGCGAATCGCAGGCTTCCGTAGCGCTCGAGGTCCACGCGTCCCACCACGAACGGCAGTACCTGCTCATCCGCGGACCCCTCGAACTCGGGTATCGACGCGGCACCGAGACCGAGCAGACTGCGTGGCTGTTCCTCCGCCGCTGCGGTTCCTGCGACGCAGGCAAGCGCGAGGCCAAACGCGACTGTCAGGAGCGATGACGTGCGCGAGGGTCGAAACGATGTTTGATTCATGGCATCTCTTCCGAAGATTAGTTTGGTGGATCAACTTGCAGGACATGCAGTGCGCGTACACGCCACGGAAGAAGTCTGTTTACAGTCGGGCCGTTTGCGAACCCCTACACCCGCATGCGCTTCATGCGTTTCTGAATGACTTGTATCGGCGTCGCCGTCAGCCCGCAGGCTTCGACGTCAGATCGAGCACGAGTCGTCCTTCGACCTCTCCGGCCTCGATCAGCCGATGAGCCTCGACGGCCTCCTCGAGGGCGAAGACGCGCTGGACAAAAGGCGTGATCTGCTCGCTCTGCAGCAGCGCGAAGAGCGAAGAGAGATCATGCTGAAACCAGTCGGGATGCCGCGCGCGGTGCTCCGCAACGTCGTAGAACATGACGCGTCTGGACGCTCTCGGCCTAGACGACAGCCACTTGATCCGCAGCACCTCGGCGCCGAGCCGCAGCAACGCCAACGGACTCAGACGGAAGTCGCCACCTCGGTAGGCCTTACGGAGCGGGGCGCTGAAGCCGATTGCGACCAAGCGTCCGCCGGGTGCGAGGCGCGCCATGACCGAAGTGAGTGGCTCCCCGCGGGCCGCGTCGAGGATCACCGTGAAGCCGTCGAAGTCCCGCGCAAGGCGATCCAGCTTCCTGCTTGCACCGGGCTCGTCATAGGCAACGAATTCCGCGTGCAGCCGGGTCACGAGCCGTCGCCGGCGCGCCGAGGCGACACCCACCGCAGGTATTCCGAAGGCGCGGCACAGATCGAGCGCGGCCAGACCCACGGCGCCGCTTGCGCCACAGATCAGCGCCGCATCGCCGGGCTTCGCTCCGCCTTCGCGAAACAGCGCCTGATAGGCGGTCAGATAGCTCAGTATCAGCGGCTCCACGCATGTTGCCTCGAGTCCCTCCGGCACCGCAACGAGCGACGCAGCCGGACGCACCACGTGGGTGGCGTTGCCGCCGATTTGCGTGAGATCGGCAACCCGATCGCCGACCCGCCAGCGCGTGACGTCGGGGCCCAACGCATCGACCTGCCCGACAATGTCGTAGCCGAGGGTCAGCGGCGGAGCCACCTTCAACGTGGGGTAGAGTTTCCGGCGGATCAGCATGTCGGTGAAAACGAGACTCGACGCCTCGACCCGAATACGCACCTCGCCTGCAACGGGTTCCGGTAGCGTCGCATCCTCGACGAGCCGGATGACCTCAGGGCCGCCAAACCCACGGATCTCGAGCCGCCTCATGGGCAAGACCGGCGCCGTCACGCGGATCGGCGCAGCGCGCGCCATAGACAAAGAATCCCAAGCGCCATGAACCAGAGCTGTATCCCCGTCGTCGACAGCACGATCGACACTGGTGGCTCGATGCCAAAGAGATCAAGCGCAGGCATCGCAACGAGCACGCCAACCATGAGTCCGGTTAGACCCGCCCACATCGGCAAGCGGCGGTCCCGCAGGATCAGCAGGCTCGTGGCGACAGCCCAGATCGCAGCGAACGCCGCGACGCCCAGCGTCTCGCCGATGGCACCGCCCCACGCATTGATGGCGGACTGCATCGACTCAATCGCCGCACGACCCTCGGCGGACAGCCCGGGAGTGGCGTGGGCCTCGGCGAGAGCCGTGCTGCCGGTCAGCCAGCGCAGGATGCCGATCGCCCGCGCGAGCGCCGACACCGCAGCGGCGCTGATGGCCATGAGCGCCAGCGCGCCCAGCGGTCCCGGGCGTGCCGCTATGCGGACGGTCAGCACGCCCGTGACCAGAAAGAGCAGCGAGTAGCCTAGGTAGAGCCCATAGCCAAGGCGTACCGCGTCCAGCTGCTCACGCAGCAGTGGCAGCATCTGCGCTGGCGGAAAGTCCAGACTGTCCGGCCACTGGATCGCACCGCCGAGCACGGCCATGGGTGCGAAGATGCTGAATCCCTGCACGAGCAGGACCAGCCCAGCTACCAAAAGCAGGGTGCGGGACGGCGTGCCGTCTCCACTGAACATATTTTGTTGTGCCATGGACAGCTCCGGAGGCTGGGATTGCGACATGCGGGTCGGCGGATGGGCTATGAGCGCACACCATCCGGCGCAGGGTGCCGTGACTGCCGGTTGACCGACAACGCCCTCGCTGCATGTGATGCATGCGTTAATGAATGGGGCGTCAGGGACGTCGACCACCGCGGATGGTACGGTCGATATCGAGCGATCGCGTCATGGACTGTCGGCTACGGCTTGGTCGGGAACCCGCGCCGACAGGCCGCCGCCTTTCGTTACGGTCGCCCAAAAGCGGGCCGGGCGCCACCGGCGCAGTCACGTCTGCTGTGAACCTGAAGATGTGCGATTCGGCTGGCCGCTGACGCGGCGGGCCTGCATCGGCGCGTACCAGGGTTCAGGTCAGGGACAGGGAAGGGTGGATCGAGGGGCGCGGGCTGGGTGCGCGGCAATCAGCGGGCGGTCCTGCGGGCCGGCTCGGACGCAGCGTCTATCGGGAAAGGGCTGTCGGCGATAGGCTTCGGCGCACCATCGAGCCGTTCAAGCGCAGGGGCTTGGTCTGGAGGGGTGGTTTGAACGTCCTATCCGCGATTCCGTGGTCTACGAGGCGATCTCGCCGGGCGTGGTCCACTAGCAGGCCGTTGTTCGCCGGCATGCGCTCGTGCCTGTGCATCCTGCTGGCTGCCGGCATGGCGGCCCACGCCGGCAGCGCGCCCGCAGGCGCAGCTCCTGCGCCCACGCCGGCGCTTGCAATTGCCGCGACCAGGGTGCCCGGCACCGGCCAGAGGGCATGTTTCGACGACTCCGCCCCGTTGACCTGCCCGGCGCCCGGGCAGCCGTTCGCCGGGCAGGACGGCAGCTCGCCGGGTCCGGCGCCCGCCTTCCGCGACAACGGCGACGGCACGGCGACCGACCTGAACTCGGGGCTCACGTGGACGCGCGCCGTGGCGGGCCAGATGTCGTGGAGCGAGGCGCAGCAGGGCGCCGCTACGCTGCGCACCGGCGGCCACCGCGACTGGCGGTTGCCGACTATCAAGGAACTCTACACGCTGATCGATTTCGGTCGGGGCTACTTCTCGACCGTCGCCGCGACCTCCGTGCCGTTCCTGGACACCGCGGTGTTCGACTTCGCGTACGGCACGGGAGAACGCTTCTTCGACGTCCAGTTGTGGTCCTCCACGGCATACGTGGCGAAGACGATGAACGACGACGCCACGGTGTTCGGCGTCAACTTCGCCGACGGACGGATCAAGGGCTACCCGCGTTATCGACCAGGCTCCGACGGCACCGAGCCGCAGCGGTTGCGGGTACGGTACGTGCGTGGAGCGGCTTACGGCACCGGCAGCCTCACGGACCACGGCGACGGTACGGTGACGGACGCCGCGACCGGTCTCGCGTGGCAGAAGATCGACGATGGCGTGGCCCGTACCTGGCGCGACGCGCTGGCCTACTGCGAGGCGCTGGACCTGGGCGGGCAAACGGATTGGCGGCTGCCCGATGCCAAGGAGCTGCACACGATCGTCGACTACACCCGTGCGCCGGCCGCGACCGGCGGTGCTGCCATCGCTGCGCCGTTGCAGGTGAGCGCGACCGAGTCCTACTTCTGGTCCTCGACCACCATCGCGGACGGACCGGCCGAGGTGAAGTACCGCAAGGCCGTGTACTTCGCGTTCGGCCGCGCACTCGGCTGGATGGACATGCCGCCGGGCTCCGGCATCCGGCGGAAGCTGGACGTGCATGGCGCCGGCGCGCAGCGCGCGGACTTCAAGAGCGGGGATCCGGCGCAGTTCCCGGCCGGCTTCGGCCCGCAGGGCGACGACGTGCGCATCCGGAATTTCGTCCGCTGCGTGCGTGGCGCGCGCTGAACCGGGACTGCCTCGATGCATGTGCTGATCGTGGAAGACGATCTCGACCTGGGCCGCGCCCTGCAGCAGTCCCTGGCTGCGGAAGGCTTGAGCAGCGAGTGGGTGCGACGCGCTGCGGAAGCCTCGCGCTTCATCCTGCGGTCCGGTGTGTACGACTGCGTGCTGCTTGACCTTTCCCTGACCGATGGCGACGGGCTCGACCTCCTGCGGCGCTGGCGACGGGCGGGCCTGTCCGTCCCGGTCATCATCATCACGGCCCAGTCCGCACTGGACCTCCGGCTGGCAGGTCTCCACGACGGGGCGGACGACTTCGTGCTCAAGCCTTTCGTCATCGCGGAGCTGATCGCCCGCGTCCGCGCCGTCGTCAGGCGCTACGCGCGCCAGGCCTCCGACGTCTGGAGGATCGGGCCGCTGGAGATCCAGCCGCGGGCCTACACCGCGAGCATCGATGGAAAGCCGCTCGAGCTGTCGCTGCGCGAATTCAACGTCCTGCTGGAGCTCGCGCGTGACCACGGGGCCGTGGTCTCCAAGAGGGATCTGTCCAGCCGCCTGGAGCCGATGGGTGATCCTGTCGACATGGCGACCATCGAGGTACACGTGTCCAACCTGCGCCGCAAGGTCGGTGCGCAGCGGATCGTCACGGTACGTGGCGTCGGCTACATGCTGGCCGTCGTGGGCGAGACATGAAGCGCCTGCCCGTTCAGCTTTTCGGTCCGTCGTTGGCGCGTCGCATCGTGGTCGCGCTGCTCGCGGCATTCCTGCTGGTGTTCGCGGCGCTGGCGGCGAAGGGATACTGGGCCGTCGCCGTCGATGAACTGTCGGTGACCGATCGTGCCATCAAGACGCTCGCCGATGGCTTCGCCGATTCCTTCGCCGGTATCCGCGACGAGACCCGGGCAGCCGACGCGGCCCTGGTGATCGACGAGTTCATCACCAGGGCCAGCCTCGAGCGGGGCGATGCCGTCATTCCCTACTGGAAGCTGCTGGATGCGCAGGGCAGGCCCGTCTACTCGTCCCGCGCGATCGCCACTCTGCAGATACCGAACGGGCCCGGCCAGTTCTCGACGCAGCCAGGCGTCGGAGCAGGGCCGCTCGCAGGTCGTCCGCTGCGCACCTACCGCAGCGACACCCGTCCCTGGAGCATCCTGGTCGCCATCCAGGGTCCCGAGGACACGACTCTCTGGCGCTGGTTCTTCGGCGACATGCTGGAGGACATGCTGATCGCTTTCCCGCTGGTGCTGATTCCCATCCTGATCGCCGTGCTGACCGGCCTGCGGCCGCTGCGGCAGCTCTCGCGGCACATCGAGGGCCGCGGCATGAACGACCTCTCTCCGCTGCAGTTGAATCCCCGGCAATCGGAACTGAAGCCGCTGGTGGCGGCGATCAACGGCCTGCTTGAGCGCCTCGAGGCGAGCGTGAAACAGGAGCAGGCTTTCGTGCACGATGCCGCGCACGAACTGCAGACGCCGCTGGCGGGCGTCTCCGCCCAGGCCCATGTGCTGTCCATCGCCGGCAGCGACGCGGAACGCAACGTGGCACGGCGGCACCTCGAGCAGATCATCGCGCGTGCATCGCATGTGATCGGGCAGCTGCTGCAGCTCGCGCGACTCGATTCCCGGGCGACGGGACCGTCCAGGGACGTGGACCTGGCACAGGTGGTGCGGGACAAGCTGGCGCACAGTGCCCTGCCGGCGCTGTCCGGGCAGATCGACCTGTCCCTTGACGCTCCCGAGACGCTGCGGGTCAACATCGATGTCGTGGCCTTCCGTGCCGTCCTCGACAACCTGGTGGACAACGCGCTGCGCTACGTGCCGGCAGGCGGGCGCGTGCAGGTCCGCCTGGATGCCGGCGGGGCATGGCTGACACTGGACGTGGCGGATGACGGGCCCGGCATCCCGGCGACAGAGCGGGAGCGCATCTTCGATCGCTTCTACCGCGTTCCCGGCCAGGACATGCCGGGGTCCGGGCTGGGGCTCGCCATCGCCCGCCAGGCGGCGGTGCAGCTGGGCGGGACGATCCAGGCCGGCCCCGGGCTCGATGGACGCGGCTGCGGATTCCACGTCCGCTTCCCGATGTCCGGGCCGGCTTCCGCCACGCCGGCCTGATGCCGCACCCGGCTACGACACGACTCGCGATGACTTTGGGTTGGCTTAAGGTCGCCACCGGTAGCATGGGATGCCTGGTACGCGGTGCACGTCCGCCGTGAGGCGCTCGGGACCTTGATCCCTGCGCGGGCGCAGCCGGGTGCCGGCAATCCCTTCCAAGGAGACAGACGATCATGAAGATGAGGAATCCTGCTGCAGCCCTGCTCGTCCTTGCCCTGGTGCTTCCGGCCTGCGCCACGATGGACCAGATCGTTCCGGTTCCGGAAAACGCGAAGCAGATGAAGGCCGAGGAGATCTCCGCCCTGCTGTCCAGGCCTGCGACCTTCGACAACGCCATCCGCGGTGGCTTGCGCTACGAATTCAAGCCGGCCGGGGAGGTGGCCTATTCGATGCGCATGCTGCGCGCGAGGAAGGCCGGCAAGTGGAAGCTCGATGGCGACCGGCTCTGCATCAACGTGGATGCCGATCCCTGGGATTGCGGGAATTTCTACCGGATCTCGGATACCCGCTACTATTTCGGCCTCCGCGGCTACGATCAGGACTACAACACGCTGGACCTGAAGTGACGGCAGCTGCAGGCAGGCCGTCCACAGCGTAGCGGCGACGGGGCGCAGGGACGGCAACGAGCAAAGACCGAAGAAGACGTTGGGCGGGCTGACGCCCGCCCTGTACGCAAGGCAGATGACCGAGAAGCCCCTTGAGCTGAACGCCGGACTCTAGAGAAAACTGCTACTGAAGGCAGGGTAACGTCGGATCAACGTGTGCCCAAAGACAGTGCCGCGCTGAGCGCCGCGCCCACCACCAGGCAGCCGAGCGCGACGAGGTCGGCGACGAACACGCGGTTCACCTCGGCGTTGTAGCCGCCCACCGACCAGGCGAGCCACAGGAACGACAGCACGCTGACGAAGCCGCCGACGAAGGCCAGCGTCTGCAGCGCGGGCCGGAACGCCGCGTACACCATGAACGCGCCGAGCAGCCCGAACAGCACGGCGCGGTGGCGCATCAGGATCGCGAGGTTCGGCTCGTCGAAGCGCAGCCCGTAGAGCGCCGCGAGCCGCTCGCCGCCGAGCACGCCCGTCACGGGAATCAGGTGGATCACGCCCACCACGATCAGCATCGCCGACACCACGTGTTTCACGTCGGAACCCCCCCCGCTCTACAGTTGGGACCGCTTCAGTAACTCGATCGCCGCGATCGCGGTCAGCGCGAACAGCGGCACGTTAGACGCCACGAACAGCACGAACCGGATCGGGATCGTGTTGACCAGCGCCTGGAACAGGCTGTGGATTACCCGCAGCACCACGTAAGCCCAGGCCAGCGCGAGGCTCAACGGCGAGTCGACCCCGAGCAGCGCGAGCACGATTGCGACGGCGTAGAAGACCTGCGGCTGCTCCATCAGGTGATTGAAATTGTCGGCCTTCCAGCGCACCCGCGGCGGCAGCGTCGCCATCTGGGTGCCGCGCGGCGCTTCAGGGTCGAGCTTCATGCCCGAGGCACGGATCGCCGGCAGCCGCGCCACGTACATCCAGATCCACATCACCAGCGACCACGCGACCAGCGCGATCACCGGGCCCAGCATCTGCACGCCAACGTTCATGGGTTCACCCCGCTGAGGCTTGCGCCGCCCCCGCTCGCCGCCGCCGCCACTCCAGCACCTCGACCAGCAGCGCCGGCAGGAACGTCAGCGTGACCACCGTCGAGAACAGCAGGCCCGACAGTACCACCACGCCGAGCCCGCGGTAGAGCTCCGCGCCGGCGCCCGGGATCACCACGAGCGGTGCGAGCCCGAAGATCGTCGTGAGCGTCGTCATCAGGATCGGGCGCAGCCGGGAGTCGACCGCCTCGCGCACGGCCGCCACCACGGCCATGTCGGGGCGCTGGCGCAGCAGCTCGCGGGCGCGATCCACCACGAGGATCGGGTTGTTGACCACCGTGCCGAGCAGGATCAGGAAGCCGAGCATCGAGATCATGTCGAGCGGCAGCCGCAGCCCCAGCGCGTTCAGCAGCACCAGCCCGAACAGCCCACCCGCCAGCCCGAGCGGCACCGACGCCAGGATCAGCAGCGGCCAGCCCCAGTGCGTGAAGATGGCCACCAGCAGCAGGTAGATCAGCACCGCCGCGATCAGGAAGTTGACCGCGAGCGACTCGCGCGTGGCGTCGAGCTGGTCGCCCGCGCCGGAGACGTCGACCGCCATGCCTGGCGGCACCAGCCCCTCGGCCTGCAGCGCCGGCAGCAGCTGCTCCTCGACGCGCTGCACCGCCGTCTCGAGCGCCACCGACCCCGGCGGCACGATGTTCAGCGTCACGGTGCGCCGCCCGTCGACCCGGCGGATCACGTCGGTGTCCACCACGTCGCGCAGCTCCGCCACCGCCTCCAGCGGCAGCACCGCGCCGCCGGGCGCGTGCAGCGGCAGCCGACGCAGCGCGTCGACGTCCTGCGCCGAACCCGCCGCGCTGTAGACGAAGATGTCGATCTTGTCGTCGCCGAGGATGAACTCGTCGATGAACGCGCCGTCGCTCAGCGCGGCCACCGCGAACCCGAAGCCTTGCGCGTCGAAGCCGAGCTCGGCGAGCCGGTTCCAGTAGCGCCCGCTGCGCCAGTGGGTGCTGTCACTGCCGATGGCGCTGCGCTTCCTGCTGGCGACCCGCCCCGCCGTGCTCTCGGCCGTGCTCGGCGTGGTGTATCGCACGATCTCGGGCCACCTGCTGCGCGAGGCGCGCCTCACGCGCCGCAGCGGTCACACCGGCGCGGTCACGCTGATCCAGCGCTTCGGCTCGGCGCTGAACCTGAACGTGCACCTGCACATGATCTTCGTCGACGGCGCGTATCGGAGCGACGGTGTCGCGCCGCCGGTGTTCCATCAGGTGCCGGCGCCGACCACGGCCGATCTGCAGGCGCTGGTGCAGCGCATCGCCGAGCGCCTCGGCCGGATGCTGGAGCGGCGCGGTCTGATCGAGCGCGACGCCGAGCGCGCGTGGCTGAATGGTGAGCCCGGGGAGGCCGGAGCGCTGGATGACCTGATCGGCCATTCGATCACGTACCGCATCGCCGTCGGTCCGCGCGCGGGCCAGAAGGTGTTCACGCTGCAGAGCATCGCGGCGCAGCCCGAACGGGCAGGGCGCGACGACGCTGCCGAGGCGGGCGGGTTCTCGCTGCACGCGGGGCTCGATATCCAGCCCGGCGAGCGCGCCAAGCTCGAACGCCTGTGCCGGTATGTGAGCCGCCCGCCGGTAGCGACGGAGCGCCTCGCGCTGACGCCCTCGGGCCAGGTGCGTTACCAGCTGAAGACCCCCTACCGTGACGGCACGACCCACGTCGTGCTCGAGCCGCTGGACCTGATGGCGCGGTTGGCCGCGCTGGTGCCGCCGCCGCGGATGCACCTGACGAGGTATCACGGCGTGTTCGCGCCGCACAGCAAGCTGCGCGCGGCGATCACGCCGGCGGGCCGCGGGGCGGGAGGCAAGGGCGCGAAGCCGGATGCCGAGGCGCCCGCCGCGCCGAAGCACGTCGCGATGAGCTGGGCACAGCGACTGAAGCGGGTGTTCGCGATCGAGATCGAGACCTGCGCCCGCTGCCAGGGACGGCTGCGGATGATCGCGAGCATTTAAGAGCCCGAGATGACCGCGCGCATCCTCGCGCACCGGGATCGTGATGGCGTCGGGCCCGAGCCGAAGCTCGCGCCGATCTTCGCGCGGGCGCCACCGCGGCAGGGCAGGTTGCTGTGATGCCGCTGCCGCTGCCGGGGAGCGTTGGCCCCGGCCCCGGCCCCGGCCCCGGCCCCGGCTCCGGCCCCGGCTCCGGATTCAGAGACAGACCTGCGTCGCCGAGGCGGCAGCGGGGCGGGGTCGATCACGCTCGGTGCAGGGCAGGCCGGGAAAGAGAGGGTCACGGGAGTGCTGCCGACCGGATCAACACGGCTCGCAGGCTGATCGGGCCCGTGACGAAGGCGGGCATCGACACTTGTCGAACCGTTGCGCAGTGGGCGAGGGCGGTTCGGCGTCGTCGGTAGGGCCTTTGAAAGTACTATCCGCCTACCAGCTGGTCGTCGGCGATTTCCGCCGGCCGCTGGCGCCGGGCTGGGAGCAGGACGTGGACGACGACCTGCTGCGAGAGGATATCGCCGCGGCCGCAGCCGGCAATCCCGCGCAGCGACTGGGCGACGCCGATGCCCTGGCGCAACGCCTGCGTTCGCTGGCGGAGCGGCGGGTCGAGCGCCTGGCGGAACGCCGGCGCGATGAGCTGGCCGCGCAGCTGCAGCGCCAGGTCGAGCGAGCACGGGCACGCCGCGGACTGCAGCGGGCGCTGGTCGTGGTGCTGGTAGCCGG
>CAZPJE010000050.1:0-11147 GCA_964586725.1 uncultured Steroidobacteraceae bacterium
ACGCCGCCGGGTACTGCAGGGCACGGCCTGCGCCGCGGCCACATTGGCTGCCAGCGGCAGCAACGCTGCTGATGCGCTGAAGTTCACGCCCTTCCAGACGATCGGGCCGTTCTATCCGGTGCAGAAGCCGCAGGATGTCGACGCCGACCTGGCACGGCGCGCGGGCGCAACGGGCGCGGCACGCGGCGAGAACATCGTCGTGCAGGGCCGCGTGCTCGACACGCAGGGCCAGCCAGTCGCCGGTGCGGTGCTCGAGATCTGGCAGGCGAATGCCGCGGGCCGCTATCGCCATCCGGGCGACACCACGACGGCCGAGCTCGACCCGCACTTCGACGGGTACGCGAAACTCGTCACCGACGCGCGCGGCGCCTACCGGTTCAGGAGCATCAAGCCCGGCCCCTACAGCACCGCAGGTGGCGGCCGACGCACGCCGCACATCCACTTCGACGTGACGGGCACCACGACGCGACTCATCACGCAGATGTATTTCCAGGACGAACCCCTGAACGCGCAGGATTCGCTGCTGCGCGGCGCGGGCGCGGCAGGCAGCCGACTGATCGCCCGCGTCGAGCGCATGACGACGGGTCCGGATGCGGGCTTGCTGATCGCTACGTGGGACATCGTGCTCGAGAGCGGGCGGAGCTGAGCAGGGGGCGACGATGGCCAAGGCAAAAACGACACCGACGAGGGTGACCGCGAAGAGCTACCTTGCAGGCATCGCCGACGACGCGCGCCGCGCCGACTGCGTAGCGATTGCCGCGATGATGAAATCGGTGACACGGCAGGAACCCGTGATGTGGGGCCCCGGCATCGTCGGTTACGGCAAGTAAAGCTATGTGTACGAGAGCGGGCGCTCTGGCGAGTTCTGCGCGACCGGCTTTTCCTCGCGCAAGAGCGACATCAGCGTCTACCGGATCGCAGACGGCCCGAACCAGACCGCGCTGCTGAAGCAACTCGGCAAGCACAAGACGGGCAAAGCCTGCCTGACGATCAAGCGCCCCGCCGACGTCGATGCCAAAGTGCTGAAGCAGTTGATCGCCGAGTCGTATAAAGAGTCCAAGGGGCGCCATCCGGAGAAGCAGTGACTATGCAGGCCATGTTGACTGGCAGGCGCGTGCTCATCACGCAGGCCGACGAGTTCATGGGGCCGATGTTCTGCGAAGTCTTTGCGCAGCAGGGTGCCCAAGTGATCGCCGATCGTCGCGCGCTGTCCGCCGCCGATGCGGCAGCAGCGGTGATCCGCGACGCCGGCGACATCGACGTGCTGGTCGCGAACCTGTCGATCCGCGCGCCGAGCACGCCGGCCGTGGACGTAGAGGAGTCGGAGTGGCGCGACGTATTCGCCGCGCTGGTCGACCCGCTGCCGCGGCTGCTGCGCGCGGTCGCGCCGCAGATGGTTGCGCGGCGTCGCGGCAAGATCCTCGTGATCGGCAGCGCCTCGGCGCTGCGCGGCATGAAGCGCGCCTCGACCTACAGCGCGGCGCGCGGCGCCCAGCTGGCGTGGGCGCAGGCGGTCGGCGTCGAGTTCGCGCCGCACAACCTGCAGATCAATGCGATCGCGCAGAACTTCGTCGACAACCCGACGTACTTTCCGCCCGAAGTACAGGCCAATCCGCGCTTCCAGGAGCGGCTCGCGCGCGAAGTGCCGCTGGGCCGGCTCGTCGGCGCGCGCGAGGATGCGATGTTCGCGGCTTACCTGTGCAGCGACGCCGCCGATTGCTTCGTCGGCCAGGTTTTCCCGGTCTGCGGTGGCTGGGTCGGGCGCTGAGCGCGCGTCGGTTCCGCTTCAGAACTCGTAGTCGAGGGCCATGATCTCGCCGTCCGCGCGCAGCGCGGTCGCGACCTCGACGTGCGCGGGGTGCGGGGCATAGGCCGCGAGCGCGGCCTTGTCCTCGAGGATCACCATGACGCCGTGCGTGCAGCCGTTGGCGCGATCCGTGAAGTTGCGCCCGACCGTCACGTCGAGCACGCCGGGCACGCGCTGCTTCAGCGAGCGCAGACCGGCTTCGTGCTGCGCGATGCGCTCCGCCGGCACGTCAGGGCGGAACTTGATCCAGACCATGTGATTGACCGGCATCGCGCGACTCCTGCTGGACCGTTTACTTGCCGTCGACCGAGTACACGAGCAGCAGATTGCCGGGCGAGTGGCTGTACAGACCATAGCCCGAGTTGATGATCAGATGGCCCTCGGCCACCGCGGGACCCGCGCCGCTCATGCTGCCGCCGCTGGTCTCGAGACCGTTGACCGTGCGGATCTTCGCCTTGGTGTCGTGTTCCCAGAGCAGCTTGCCGCTGACGCCGTCGTAGGCACGCACGAAGCCATCGAGATGGCCCGCGAACACCGCGCCCGGCGTTGCCGTGATCGCCGCCGAAATGCCGGGATCGCAGAACTTCAGCCCTGGCGGGCAGACGTTCTTCTGCACCGTGCTCCACAGCACCTTGCCCGTGGCGGCGTCGATCGCATGCACGCCAGGACGCGCGAGCGCCGGATCCAGGAAATCACCGTTGCCGGTGTCGTTCATGTCGTTGATCGGCACGTACAGTCGGGTGCCCTCGGCGGCCATGCCGAAGTGCACGCCGCCCTGGATGCTGCCGCGACCAACGCGCGCGGTCCACAGCAGCTTGCCGTTCGCGTCCGGGTCGAGCCCGAACACGCTGCCGTCCTTGTGACCGGCGAGCAGCACCTGCCGCGGCGTCGTGCCGCTGCCCACGCTCGCGAGGATCATGCTCGCGCCGTGATCGAAGTCCGGGCCATCTTCAGCCGGGCAGTTCGGGTTGTTCTCCATCATGCAGGCGACGTTCCACGCATCGCCTGCGGTGCTCTGCCGCTGCCACACGCGTTTGCCGCTGCTCATGTCCACGGCCATGATCGAATCGCTGTTGTTGTCGGCCGGCGAGGAGTAGTTCTCGCCAGTGCCGAAGTAGATGACGTTGCGACGCCGGTCGACCGCGGGGCTGGACCAGATCGGCGCGCCTGACGGCGACAGCACGCGCGTGCCGATCGACGTGCGGCTGGTCTCGCGCGGCGTCTCGGGAATCGAGTAGTGCTCCCAGATCGTCTCGCCGCTGCGCGCATCGACGGCGAGGATCTTGCCGCGGAACGTGCAGCACTCGTACTTCGGATCCGCCGCCGGAATCACTTCGAGCGACGACACCGGCACGAACAGCCGGTCATCGACCAGCGCTGCGGTGCCGGTCAGCGTGGCGGCAGGATGTTCATCGGCCTTGCGCGACCAGATCAGCTCGCCCGTCAGCGCGTTGACGGCATAGAGCCGCGCGACGATGTCGCCGAAATACGCGACCGGCGGACTCGCCTTCGTCGCGGGCGCGGTCGACAGCACGATCGCCGTGCGCACTTCGGCTGCAGCCTGGAAGCGCCAGCGCTGGCAGCCCGTCGCGAGATCGAACGCGTAGACGCTGCCATCCTGGCTGCCGACGAACACGGCGCCCATGCCGACCGCCGGCTGCGACCGCGCGCGCAGCGCGCCCGGGAAGCCGTAGGCCCACTTGAGCTTCAGGCGCCCGATGTCCTTCGCGTCGAGCTGCGCCACGTTCGCGGGCACGAAGCGCGCCGTGTCGTGGCCCCAGCCAACCGCCGCGGGTGGGCGCGCGAGGTCGAACTGCGCCGCGGGCCCGCTGCACTGCGGCGCGCTCGCGACAGCTCGGGGGTCGGCATCGGCCGGCTCGCGCGTGATGTACTCGGCGATGTGGCGCTTTTCCTCGGCGCTGAGCGCGACGCCCTGCGCCTGCATCAGGCCGTTCTCGAGCGAGCGCACGATCGCGCGCGGGCTCATCATCTCGAGCCAGGTCAGGTGCGGCGCCTTGGGCACGGCACCGTTGTGGCAGGCCGCGCATTGTTCGGCGTACAGCGCGGCGCCCGGCATCTGGTCGCGCGGACCGAAGTCGACCGTCTTCGCGACCATGTCGTCGGTGGACTTGAGCGTCGTGGGCTGAGGCGCTGCCGATGCCGGCGCCGCTGGCGGCGCAGCGGGCTCTGCGGGCGTCGCAGGCAGATCCGGCGGCTGCACCAGGCTGCAGGCAGACAGGACCACGGCCGTCAGCGCGGCCACCGAAAACTTCCAGACCTGTCCATCACGCATCACGCATCCCCCCCGGTTGCTGTCAGCTAACGAAAGCATGATAGTGACGCCCGGCCTGTCCGGACAAGTTCATCGCTAGGGCGATGCCTGCCGCGGGCCGCACGAACATCACGTTGAGGGGGTCCTGATGATGTCGACGCTGAACACCACGCATCCGCTGCACACCAGCCCGCACCGTCTGAAACTGGCGATCTTCGGCCTGAACGTCAGCCACGGCTGCTCGATGACCGACAGGCCGGATGTGCTCAAGGTCGAGTGGGCTGAATCGAAGCGCATCGCGCAGGCGGCCGACAAGCTCGGCTTCGAGGCGCTGATCCCGGTCGCGCGCTGGAAGGGCATGGGCGGCAACGTCAACTTCAACCACCGCAACTTCGAGACCTTCACCTGGGCCGCGGGCCTCTCCGCTGTCACCGAGCGGATCTCCATTTTCGCGACCTTCCACGTCCCCACGGTGCACCCGGTACGAGCAGCCAAGGAAGTGGCGACGATCGATCACATCGCCGGCGGTCGTTTTGGCCTCAACATCGTCGCGGGCTGGAACGAGAAGGAAATCGCGATGTTCGGCATCCCGCAGAAGGAGCACGACACGCGCTACGACTACGCGGATGACTGGATCAACCTGTGCCGCGAGCTGTGGACGCGCAAAGGCGAGTTCGACTACGACGGTCCGTTCTTCAAGTCGCCGGGCTGCTACTCCGAACCCAAGCCGATCCAGCCGGGCGGGCCCGTGATCATGAGCGCCGGCAACAGCGCGCGTGGCCAGGAGTTTGCGGCGAAGAACGCGGACCTGAATTTCGTGATCGCGCAGAGTGCCGATGCTGCCGGGCAAATCGCGGCCAAGGGCAAGGCGCTGGCGCGCGACAAGTTCGGCCGGCAGATGCGCGTGTTCGGCCAGGCCTACATCGTCTGCCGCGAGACCGAGAAGGAAGCGCGCGAGTTCCACGACGATTACGTGCAGAAGCGCGGCGACTGGCAAGGCGTGCGCAACCTGCTCGACACGCTGATTCCGAACTCGCAGAGCGCGCTCGGCCCCGGCTGGGAGGCGTTCGCCGCCAACCTGATCGCGGGTTATGGCGCGATCCCGCTGGTCGGCACGAAAGAGCAGATCGTCGACGGCCTGATCAAGTTCGCCGATGCCGGTCTCGACGGACTGACGCTGAGCTGGGTCGACTACGAAGCGGGCCTCAAGCAGTTCGGCGAGGAGATCCTGCCGCTGATGAAGCAGGCCGGACTGCGTCAGTAGGTGCAGCGGCGCGCTCAGGCGCGTGGATCAACCTCGATCACGAGCTCGCGCCCGTCCCAGTTCGCAGCGAGTGCGGCGACGTCGCGATACAGCGCGTTGAGGCCTTCGCTCGGCCAGTAGACCTCGACGAAGTGGCCGAGCATCGCGCGCGCATCGACATAGGCCGCGCCGCGGCCGGATGCGGTGCGCAGCTCCGTGACTACGGGGAATCCCGCGCGCGCGTAGTCGGCGAGCACGCGGTCATAGTCATCGGGGATCACCGCGACGTGATGAAACCCCTCCTCGCCAGGCGCGAACATGTCGTGGAACGCCGA
Organism: uncultured Steroidobacteraceae bacterium; assembly: GCA_964586725.1. Classification (GTDB taxonomy): domain Bacteria; phylum Pseudomonadota; class Gammaproteobacteria; order Steroidobacterales; family Steroidobacteraceae; genus UBA964. The sequence continues at coordinate 5,658 of CAZPJE010000050.1, forward strand.
AGGCGATGCGTCGTGCTGGGTGACGAGCTCGACCATGATCGGCCCGGCTTGCACGTAGGCCGCGGAGATGTCGAGCTGCGCGGGCTCACCACGATAGCTGACCGACGGCAGCGCAATATGCCTGCGGACCATGAACGGCCCGATGCCCCAGAGCCGGTGCCAGCGCTGGATCGCGGCGTCGAGGTCGTTGACGTAGTAGGCGTTCTGGATCGTGCGATGGCGGAAGTTCATCAGGCAGCTCCGTGTGCGGCAGAGGCGGTGGCGGGCGGCTGCGGATAGCGGCCGAGCGCCAGCAGGATGACGGCACCGAACAGGAACAGTCCGGTGGCGATCAGGAAGCTGATGTCATAGCTCGCCGTGACGTCGAACACGCGCGCGAACAGCATCGGTGCCAGGCCGCCGGCAACGGCGAGGATGGCGTACAGGATCGCGTAGATCTTCGCGTAGTGCGCGAGGCCGAAATAGCGCGCCGCGAAGAACGCCATCAGGTCGAGTTCGGCACCGGCGGCAAAGCCGATCAGCAGTGCAGCGACGACCGCCCAAGTGAAATCCGGCGCTCCGGTGAGAATCAGGCAGCCGATCGCCGGCAATGACAGCGACACGACCGCGACGCCCGGCGCCCAGAAGCGATCGATCAGCCAGCCGACGACGAGTCGGCCGAGCATGATCGAGAACCCGTAGACGCCCTGCACGGTGGCTGCGCTCGCGGCCGTGAAGCCCTGGTCAGTCAGCGCGGCGATCAGGTTCGGGCTGATGCCCGACACGGCCAGGTAGATTGCGAAGATCGACACGCACAGCACCCAGAAGCGATGGCCGCGCACGGCCTCGCCCAGCGTAAGGCCCCAGTGCGCCACCGGTGCCGCAGGCGTCACGCCACCCTCGGCGGCGGATCCCGGCTCAGGGTCGCCCGGGCGGCGTGGCCGGAACCACGCCCAGACGAACGGCCCGGCCAGCAGCAGCGGCAGCAGGCCGATGCCGATATACGCGCCGCGCCAGCCGAATTCGTTGACGAGCCACACGGTGTATGCCGGTGCGAACATCGCGCAGATGCCGGTACCGGTCAGCGTCAGTCCGAGCGCAAAGCCGCGCTGCTTGTCGAAGCTCTGCGCGATCGCGCGCGTCCAGGTCACGGGCGTCGTCCCAGCCCCGAGCAACGCCATCGCGGCGTATGCAAGGAAGAACATCCACAGCTCGCCGTTCATCGTCGCGGCGAAGAAGAAACTCAGCGACAGCCCGACGAGGCCCGGCAACACCAGCGCGCGCGGTCCGTAACGATCGCTGAGCGCGCCGATCAGCGGCGCCGTCAGCGCGCCGAGCCCGGAACTGAACAGGATGCCGAGCTGCACGTCGGCGCGATCCCAGCCGAACTCGGCGGTCAGCGGCTTGACCAATGCACCCATGGTGTAGAACGGCAACACGATGGAACTGCAGATCACACCCATGCTCGAAGCGAGCAGCAGTTTCCAGCCCAGGCGGATTTCGCTCTGCATGCGCCCTCAGATTGGCAGCTTGGTCGTGTACTTCACGCAGGAAAGCGCGAACGAGGAACTGACGGCGGTGGCGCCAGGCAGGTGGACCAGCTTGGTCTTGAGCAGCTGGTTGTAGGCCTCGACGTCCGGCACGACGACGCGCAGGTGGAAGTCCTTGTCGCCGGCGATCGCGTAGCACTCCATGATCTCGTCGATCTCCTGCACCGCACGTTCGAATCGCTTCAGCGTCGCCTCGTCATGCCGCTTCAGGGTGACCGCCACGAGCACGGAGACCCCCAGCCCCATCGTGTGCTGGTCCAGCAGCGCGACGCGGCGTGCGATGATGCCGCTGCGCTCAAGCCGCTGGATGCGGCGCCAGCAGGGCGTATAGGGTAGCGCAACACGCTCGGCGACCTCGGCCACGGACCGGTCGGCGTTGTCCTGCAGCACACGCAGGATCGCGCGGTCGGTGTCGTCGAGACTGGCCGCGGATGATTCTGTCCGGCTCATCGCCCCTCCCGGATCTTTTTTGCGCCCGCCTTGCGTCTGCTGCAGGCAGTTTAGCGCTTGATCGACCGCGAACGCAGCGTATCATCGTACGGTCATGAATTCATAATGAGCCGCCGCGTGCGGCCCTTCTCTGAGGGGGAGAAGCGATGAGCACAGTCACCGTCACCGGTTACAAGGAAGCCAACCAGACGCTGGCCCTGGCCGACCTCAAGCAGTCCCTCTACGACGAGGGGCGGATCATGTTCGATCGCGTGCTCGTCACGCTGCACGGCGAAGACCATCGCCAGCGCCGGCTGCTCGAGATGAAGATCTTCAAGAAGGATTTCTTCAACTACTACGAGAAGCAGGTCCTGCCGCCCGTCGTCGAGCGCACGCTGGCGAAGTTCCTGCCCACCGGCCGCGCCGACCTGCCGGACTTCGGCCGCCGCGCGATGCTCGACCTTACGGCCGATTTCGCCGGCATCGACCGGCCGCAGAACAGCGACGCCGAGCGCGACGAACTCGTCGGCATCATCCACGGACTCGGCGCCGCTGCCACGCTGGGCCAGTACTCGGGCGACCGCGAACCCGTGCGCGAGCTGGTCCGCCGCACGCTCAAGCAGTTCGACGAGCGCTTCTTCACGCCGTCGGCGGCTCGTCGCCAGGCCCTGATCGACCGCTTCCGCAAGGGCGAGATCGCCGAGAGCGACCTGCCGCGCGACATCCTGACCGTGCTCCTGCGCAACGAGGACGAGATCGACCTGCCGCGCGACATGATCCTGCGCGAGACGGCGTTCTACTACCTCGCCGGCGCACACACGTCCGTGCACTCGCTGACGCATGCGATGCACGAGATGTTCACGTGGGCGGCCAAGCATCCCGAGGATGCGGCCAAGATCAAGAACGACCCGCTGTTCGTGCAGCGCTGCGTGCACGAGAGCCTGCGGCTGCATCCGTCGAGCCCGGTCGCGAAGCGCAAGCCGATGTGCCCGGTGCATATCCCGACCGGCGAAACCGTGCAGGGTGACGACGAGGTGATCATCGACCTGTACAACGCGAACCGTCAGGTCGCGACGTTCGGTCCCGACGCGGCGGACTTCAACCCCTATCGCCAACTGCCCGGCATTCTGCCGCCCTACGGCATCACGTTCGGCGTCGGCATCCACACCTGCCTCGGTCGCAATCTCGCGGCCGGCGACCTTGCCAAGGCCAACACCGATCCGGCGACGCACCAGTACGGCACGATCACGCTGATCGCGCGCGCGCTGATCGCCGCGAACGTGCGCCCGGATCCGGCGAATCCGCCGACCCGCGAAGCGAACGTCGCGCGCGAGGCCTGGGCCACCTATCCAGTCCTGCTCGGCTGATGGGCGGCGCGGCTCGCGCGATACCGGATCCGGCGCTGTCACCGGGCGAGGTGGTGCGTTCGTTCATCGCGGCGTGGAATGCGAACGACCTCGAGCAGGTGGTCGCGCACCTGCATCCCGAGGTCTTCTATCACAACGTGCCGGTCGACCCGATCCTCGGTCGCGAAGCCGTGCGGGCCTATCTGTTCGGCAAGGGCGGCTTCGAGTGGGTCGACTGGAAGCTGCTCGCGCTCGCCGAGACGGGCAACAAGGTGCTGACCGAGCGCATCGACGATTTCGGCATCGGCGGTCGCGACATCAGCCTGCCGCTGATGGGCATCTTCGAAATCGAGGGCGGCCTGATTCGCGCCTGGCGTGATTACTTCGACCTGGCGATTTACCGGCGCCAGCTCGAGCAGCCGCCGCGTCGCTGAGCACTGCAACATGGACCTCGGACTGCGCGACAAGATCGTCCTCGTGACCGCCGGCAGCGCCGGCATTGGCAGCGCTGCGGCAGCCGCTTTCGCGCGCGAAGGCGCGAAGCTTGCGCTGTGTGCGCGCCGCGCCGATGCACTGGAAGCCACGGCCGCGGCGCTGCGCGCGCAGCACGGCACCGAGGTGCTGGCCCTGCCCTGCGACGTCGCCGATGCGGCACAGATCGATGCCATGGTCGCGCGCGTCGTCGCGCACTACGGCACGGTGCACGTGCTCGTCAACAACGCGGGCGGCCCGCCGCCCGGTCGCTCCGACCAGGTCACCGATGCAGACTGGCAGCGCGCCTTCGACCTCACGCTGATGTCGGCCGTGCGCACGACCCGCGCCGTACTGCCGCACATGCGGCGCCAGCGCTGGGGCCGCGTCGTCAATGTGTCGTCGTGCTCGGTCAAGCAACCGATCCCCGACATCCTGCTGTCGAACGCGCTGCGACTCGGCGTCGCAGGCTGGGCCAAGACGCTGGCGACCGAAGTCGCCTGCGACAACGTGCTGATCAACACCGTCGGCCCCGGCTGGACCCGCACTGATCGCGTCACGCAGATGCTCGAGTCGCGCGCGCGCGCATCGGGCAGCGCAGGCTCAGCCGCCATCACCGCGGCCGACGCCGAAGCCGCGATCGTCCGCAACGTGCCGATCGGTCGGCTCGGCGAACCGGCCGAGATCGCTGACGTCATCGCTTTCCTCGCTTCCGAACGCGCGAGCTTCGTCACCGGCACCTTCCTCGCCGTCGACGGCGGCGTCGTGCAGAGCCCCACATGAGCATTACCACCGCACGCACGATCGACATCCACGCCCACGCGGTGCTCGAGGAAACGCTGGGCGCTGCGGGCGAGCACGGGCCCGACCTCACCACGGGCGACGATGGCCGGCCGCTGTTCCGCGTCGGCGGTTACAAGCTGCACGGCGTGCGCTATCGCGGCAGCCCGTTCATGGATGTCGACCTGCGCGTCGCCGCGATGGACCGCGCCGGCGTCGATTTCCAGGTGCTGTCGCCGAACCCGTTGACCTACTTCCACTTCGTCGATGCGCCATCGGCAGTGGCGTTCTGTCGCCGCCACAACGACGTGCTCGCCGCGCTGGTCGCGCGCTACCCGCAGCGCCTCGCGGGCCTGGCGGCGCTGCCGATGCAGTCGCCCGTCGATGCGGCCGCGGAACTCACCCGCGCCGTGCAGGAGCTCGGGCTCTGGGGCGCGTATGTCGGGACCGAGTTCGGCATCCGCCTCGACGCGCCGGAACTCGATCCGCTGTACCGTCGGTTCGTCGAACTCAATGTGCCGCTGTTCTTCCACCCGGCGCCGGCCGGCATCGACGGTCCGAAGGCGTTTCCGCCGGTCGACCGCTACGATCTCGATCTGCTGATCGGCTTCGCCGCGCAGGAGACGATCGCGGTCGGCACGCTGATCTACGGTGGCGTGCTCGATCGCCACCCCGATCTCGACATCTGCGTCAGCCACGGCGGCGGCGCCATCGCTTACCTGTGCGGCCGCTTTGCCGAAGCCGCGCACAAGCGGCCGTGGTCTAACGACACGCTGCGCACGCCGGGCGCGTTCGAAGATCGTTTGAAGCGGCTCTGGTTCGACAACCACGTGCACAGCGCGGCATCGCTCGCGCTGCTCGAGGGCATCGTCGGCCGCGAGCGCTTGCTGCTGGGCACGAATTTTGCCGGCTGGGACCAGCCCGCCGGTGGGCAG
>CAZPJE010000051.1:0-6563 GCA_964586725.1 uncultured Steroidobacteraceae bacterium
TACGCCATGAAGGCGCCGCCGTGCGTCTCCGCCATCACCTTCGTCAGCGCAGCCGTCAACGTCGTCTTGCCGTGGTCAACGTGGCCAATCGTCCCGACGTTCACGTGCGGCTTGGTGCGTTCGAACTTTTCCTTAGACATGATCGTGATTCCCTGAAAAGGTGATTACTTCTTGATGATGGTCTCGGCAACATTGTTCGGGACTTCCATGTACTTCGCGAACTCCATCGTGAAGGTCGCGCGTCCCTGGCTCATCGAGCGAACATTGGTCGCATAGCCGAACATTTCCGCGAGCGGCACTTCGGCCGTCACGGTCTTGCCGGCGGGCGTGTCTTCCATGCCCTGGATCTGGCCGCGGCGGCGATTCAGGTCGCCGATCACGTCACCCATGTAGTCCTCGGGCGTCACGACTTCGACCTTCATGATCGGCTCGAGGATCACCGGCTTCGCTTTGCGGAAGCCATCCTTGAAACCGAAGATCGAAGCCATGCGGAACGAAATTTCGTCGGAGTCGACGTCGTGGTACGAGCCGTCGAACAGCGTGACCTTGACGTCGACGACCGGGTAGCCGGCCATGACACCCGTGTCGCAGGCTTCCTTGACGCCCTTCTCGACGGCCGGGATGAACTCGCGCGGCACGGTGCCGCCGACGACGCCGTTGACGAATTCGATGCCCTTGCCGGCGACGTTCGGCTCGATCTTGAGCCAGACATGGCCGTACTGGCCGCGGCCGCCGGACTGCTTGACGTGCTTGCCTTCAGACTCGACCGACGCCTTGATCGTCTCGCGGTAGGCGACCTGCGGCTTGCCGACGTTCGCCTCGACCTTGAACTCGCGCTTCATGCGGTCGACGATGATCTCGAGGTGCAGCTCGCCCATGCCGGAGATGATGGTCTGGCCGGATTCCTCGTCCGTGTGCACGCGGAACGAAGGGTCTTCCTTCGCGAGCCGCTGCAGCGCCATGCCCATCTTTTCCTGGTCGGCCTGCGTCTTCGGCTCCACGGCGACCGAGATCACGGGGATCGGGATCACCATCTTCTCGAGCGTGATGACCTTGTCGAGGTCGCACAGCGTGTCGCCGGTCGTGACGTCCTTGAGGCCGACCGCCGCAGCGATGTCGCCCGCGCGCACTTCCTTGATCTCGGTGCGCTCGGACGCGTGCATCTGCAGCAGGCGGCCGATGCGCTCTTTCTTGTCCTTCGTCGGCACGAACACGGTGTCGCCGGAATTCAGCGTGCCCGAGTAGACGCGGAAGAACGTCAGGTTGCCGACGAACGGATCATTCAGGATCTTGAATGCGAGCGCAGAGAACGGCTGGGCGTCGTCGGCGCGGCGCGTGATGGGCTCGCCGTCAGAGTCCATGCCCTTGGTCGCCGGCATCTCGATCGGCGACGGCATGAATTCGATGACGGCATCGAGCAGCGCCTGCACGCCCTTGTTCTTGAACGCAGTGCCGCACATGCACAGCACGATGTCGTTCTTCAGCGCGCGGGCCTTGAGACCCTTCTTGATCTCGTCGTCGCTGAGGGTCTCGCCTTCGAGGTACTTGTTCAGCAGCGCTTCGTCGCCTTCGGCGGCCGCTTCGATCATCTTGGCCCGGTACTCTTCGGCCTGCGGCCGCAGCGTCTCAGGGATCTCGCCGTACTCGAACTTCATGCCCTGGGTGCCCATGTCCCAGAGGATGGACTTCATCTTGATGAGGTCGATGACGCCTTCGAAATCATCCTCGGCGCCGATGGGCAGCTGGATCGGCACGGGGTTGCCGCGCAGGCGCGACCGGATCTGGTCGATGCAGCGCAGGAAGTTCGCACCGGCGCGATCCATCTTGTTGACGAAGGCGATGCGCGGTACGCCGTAGCGGTTCATCTGCCGCCAGACCGTCTCCGACTGCGGCTGCACGCCCGATACGGCGCAGAACAGCGCCACGGCCGAGTCCAGCACGCGCAGCGAGCGCTCGACTTCGATCGTGAAGTCGACGTGCCCGGGCGTATCGATGATGTTGATGCGATGCTCGGGGAAGGTCTTGTCCATCCCCTTCCAGAAGCAGGTCGTGGCCGCGGAGGTGATCGTGATGCCACGCTCCTGCTCCTGCTCCATGTAATCCATGACGGCAGCGCCGTCGTGGACTTCGCCGATCTTGTGCGAGACACCCGTATAGAAAAGGATCCGCTCGGTCGTCGTCGTTTTACCGGCGTCGATATGAGCGGAGATACCGATATTCCGGTATCGCTCTATGGGGGTGGTGCGGGCCATGCGGTCTCAGCAGATCCATTCAGGGAGCAGCGTCCGCGCCTGCGCGCCGACGCTGTCGCTCACCATCGATAGTGCGCAAAGGCCTTGTTGGCTTCCGCCATGCGATGCGTGTCTTCGCGCTTGCGCACTGCCGAACCGCGGTTCTCGGACGCATCGAGCAGCTCGTGCGCGAGGCGATGCGCCATCGACTTCTCCGAACGCGCGCGCGCGGCCTCGATGACCCAGCGCATGGCCAGCGTCTGGCGGCGGGTGGAGCGCACTTCGACCGGCACCTGGTAGGTGGCGCCGCCGACGCGACGCGACTTCACTTCGACGACCGGCTTGACGTTGTCGAGCGCCTGCGAGAGCACGCCGAGGGCGTCCTCGCCCTGCTTGCCGGTCTTTTCCTGGATGCGGTCGATCGCGCCGTAGATGATGCGCTCGGCAGCGGACTTCTTGCCGCTCTTCATCACGACGTTCATGAACTTGGCGAGCATGTCGCTCTTGAACTTGGGGTCCGGCAGGATCTCGCGGACAGGGGCTTGCGCACGACGGGACATGTGTACTTCTCCGAAATCTGAAGGCCGCGGTCGGGGGCGCCGTTACTTCTTCGGGCGCTTGGCGCCGTACTTGGAACGGCTCTGCTTGCGGCCGTTGACGCCTGCACAGTCGAGCGTGCCGCGAACGGTGTGATAGCGCACGCCCGGGAGGTCCTTGACGCGGCCGCCGCGGATCAGCACCACCGAGTGCTCCTGCAGGTTGTGGCCCTCGCCGCCGATGTACGAACTGACTTCGTAGCCATTGGTCAGGCGAACGCGCGCCACCTTGCGCAGTGCCGAGTTCGGCTTCTTCGGCGTCGTCGTGTAGACGCGCGTGCAGACGCCGCGCTTCTGCGGCGACGCATTCAACGCCGGAACATTGGTCTTCTCGGCGCGGGTGCGTCGGGGTGAGCGGATGAGCTGACCGGTTGTGGCCATGCGAACTCCAAGGTCTCTTTCAGAACAAGAACCGGGCAGCCCGCGAGGGGACAGCCCGGTTCGATTTAAATCGCGGTTTCCGCAGGACCGGTTGGGGGGTCCTGAGGAGGCCGCGCATTCTAGGTAGGGGCACTGGGACTGTCAACGCAACCTGCGTTGCGCAGACGCCACAGAACCCCTCCCCAGGCTTGCCAGCAGGGTGCGCCCTCAGCGCGGCGCGCCCTCTTCCTCGCCGACGCTGACGTCGTCGGTCTCCACGCCAGCGCCACCGACATCCATATAGCTGCGACGTGCCGGGTCGTCCGCGCTGCGGCGACGGTGGGCGTGGGCCGCGAAGCCCGTGCCCGCCGGGATCAGCCGGCCGACGATGACGTTCTCCTTCAGCCCGCGCAGATCGTCCTTGAGACCGCGAACCGCCGCCTCGGTGAGGACGCGGGTGGTCTCCTGGAACGAGGCCGCCGAAATGAACGACTCGGTCGCGAGCGAAGCCTTGGTGATGCCGAGCAGCACCGGCTCGAGCGCCGCCGCCTGCTTCGCGTCCTGGCTGGCGCGATCGTTGATGTCGAGCGCGCGCGAACGATCGAGCTGTTCGCCCTTCAGCAGGCTGGTCTCGCCCGCCTTCGACACTTCGACCTTGCGCAGCATCTGGCGAATGATCACCTCGATGTGCTTGTCGTTGATCTTCACGCCCTGCAGGCGATAGACGTCCTGGATCTCGCGAACCAGGTAGTTGGCCAGCGACTCGACACCCTGCAGGCGCAGGATGTCATGCGGGTTCGGCTCGCCATCGGCGATGACCTCGCCACGCTCCACCTGCTCGCCCTCGAAGACGTTCAGCTGGCGCCACCTCGGGATCAGCTCCTCGTACTTCTCGCCCTTCTCGTCGGTGATGACGAGACGACGCTTGCCCTTGGTCTCCTTGCCGAAACTGACGGTGCCGCTCTTCTCGGCCAGGATCGCCTGGTCCTTCGGCTTGCGCGCTTCGAACAGGTCGGCGACGCGCGGCAGACCGCCGGTGATGTCGCGGGTCTTCGAGGATTCCTGCGGGATGCGCGCGATCACGTCACCGACCGATACCTTGGCGCCGTCGCCGAGGTTGATCAGTGCACCGGCCGGCAGCGTGTAGACCGCCGGGATCTCGGTGTTCGCGAACGGCACTTCCTTGCCCTTGGCGTTGACGAGCTTGATGGTCGGACGCAGTTCCTTGCCGCCGCGCTGCTTGGAATCCTGCACGACGATCGACGACAGGCCCGTGACCTCGTCGACCTGGGTCGTGACCGTCAGGCCGTCGACGAAGTCCTGGAACTTCAGGAAGCCCGCGACCTCGGTGACGACCGGATGGGTGTGCGGATCCCAGGTCGCGACGATCTGGCCGGCCGCAACGGCCGTACCTTCCTTGGAGTTGATCTGCGCGCCGTAGGGGATCTTGTAGCGCTCGCGCTCGCGACCGAACTCGTCGACGACGCCGATCTCGCCCGAACGCGACACCGCGACCAGGTGACCCTTCTCGTGCTCGACCGTCTTGATGTTGTGGAAGCGCAGCGTGCCCTTGTTGCGCACTTCGACCGACGAGGCCGCCGCGGCGCGCGAGGCGGCGCCACCGATGTGGAACGTGCGCATCGTCAGCTGCGTGCCCGGCTCGCCGATCGACTGCGCGGCCATGACGCCGACCGCTTCGCCGATGTTGATGATGCGGCCGCGCGCGAGGTCGCGCCCGTAGCACTGCGCGCAGACGCCATAGCGCGTCTCGCAGCTGATCGGCGAGCGGACCAGCACCTGGTCCACGCCGTTCTGCTCGAGCACGCGCACCAGCGCCTCGTCGATGATCGTGCCGGATTCGATCAGCACCGCGCCCTTGCCGCCCGGCTTGAGCACGTCTTCGACCAGCACGCGACCGAGCACGCGCTCGCCGAGGCCTTCGACGACGTCGCCGCCTTCGACGAGCGGGGTCATGGTCAGGCCCTGCTTCGTGCCGCAGTCGACTTCGGTGACCACGAGATCCTGGGCGACGTCGACGAGACGGCGCGTCAGGTAACCCGAGTTCGCGGTCTTCAGCGCCGTGTCGGCCAGACCCTTGCGGGCGCCGTGCGTCGAGATGAAGTACTGCAGGACGTTCAGGCCTTCGCGGAAGTTCGCCGTGATCGGCGTCTCGATGATCGAGCCGTCCGGCTTGGCCATCAGGCCGCGCATGCCGGCGAGCTGGCGGATCTGGGCCGCGCTGCCGCGCGCGCCCGAGTCGGCCATCATGAAGATCGAGTTGAACGACTTCTGGCGCTGCTTCTGGCCGCGCACGTCGGTCGCTTCCTCGCTGCCGAGCTTCTCCATCATCGCCTTCGCGACCTGGTCGTTCGCGCGCGACCAGATGTCGACGACCTTGTTGTAGCGCTCGCCGTTCGTGACGAGACCGGAGGAGTACTGCTCCTGGATCTCCTTCACTTCACGCTCGGCCGAGGCGACGATCTTGACCTTCTGTTCCGGGATCACGATGTCGTCGACGCCGAACGAGACGGCGGCGCGGGTCGCGTAGTGGAAACCCGTGTACATCAGCTGGTCGGCGAAGATGACCGTTTCCTTGACGCCGAGCGTGCGGTAGCACGCGTTGATCGTCGCGGAGATGGCCTTCTTGGTCATGTCCTGGTTGATGATGTCGAACGACAGGCCGGCCGGCAGGATCTCCGACAGCAGCGCGCGACCCACCGTGGTCTGCATCAGGCGCGTGCGGGCGACCTTCTGGCCGTCGACGAGCTGGTGCTCCTGGATGCGCACCTTGACGCGGGCCTGCAGCTCGACTTCGCGCGTTTCGTAGGCGCGGTGCGCCTCGCGCACGTCCGAGAACATCATGCCTTCGCCCTTCGCACCGACGCGCTCGCGCGTCATGTAATAGAGGCCGAGGACGACGTCCTGCGACGGCACGATGATCGGGTCGCCGTTGGCGGGCGACAGGATGTTGTTCGACGACATCATCAGCGCGCGCGCTTCGAGCTGCGCTTCCAGCGACAGCGGCACGTGCACGGCCATCTGGTCGCCGTCGAAGTCCGCGTTGAACGCGGTGCAGACGAGCGGGTGCAGCTGGATCGCCTTGCCCTCGATCAGCACCGGCTCGAACGCCTGGATGCCGAGACGGTGCAGCGTCGGTGCGCGGTTCAGCAGCACCGGATGCTCGCGGATCACTTCCTCGAGGATGTCGAACACCTCGGGACCTTCGCGCTCGACCAGGCGCTTGGCGGCCTTGATCGTCGAGGCTTCGCCGCGCAGCTGCAGCTTCTGGAAGATGAACGGCTTGAACAGCTCGAGCGCCATCTTCTTCGGCAGGCCGCACTGGTGCAGGCGCAGCGTCGGGCCGACCACGATGACC
>CAZPJE010000052.1:0-1731 GCA_964586725.1 uncultured Steroidobacteraceae bacterium
GATTTTGCCAGCGTGGTGGATGCGGTGCAGTGCGCGGTTGCGACGCAGAAGGAGTTGCAAGCTCGCAACGCTGAGTTGCCCGACAACCGGAAAATGCAGTTCCGCATCGGCGTCAACCTCGGGGACGTGATCGAGGAGGAATCACGAATCTACGGTGACGGAGTGAATATCGCCGCTCGACTTGAATCCATAGCCGAGCCCGGAGGGATCTGTGTGTCAAAGACAGCCTTCGACCAAATCGAAACGAAGCTGCCATTCGGCTACCATTATCTTGGGGAGCAGACGGTCAAGAATATTGCCAAGCCGGTGGGAGCCTACAAAGTGCTCCTGGAGCCGCGAGTAACAAAGGAGAGAGGTGCAGGGTTCAAGGCGCAGAGCACAAGGCGAAGGGTGGCATTTATTGGCTTGGCCGCCGTGCTGGTGATAGTTGCCGGAGGGGCACTTTGGCAATTTTTTATCCGGCCTTCTGCGCCAACCGTAGAAAAGGCCGACCCCAAGCAGATGGCCTTGCCTCTGCCCGAATTGCCCTCGATTGCCGTGCTGCCTTTCACTAACTTGAGTGAGGACCCGAAACAGCAACTTCTGTGCGACGGGATCACCGATAACATTATCAATGCCTTTTCCAAGACGCCGCAGCTTTTTGTCATCGCCCGCAATTCGACCTTTACCTACAAGGGAAAAGCCGTCAAGGCAAAGCAGGTGAGCGAGGAACTCGGTGTACGATATGTGCTGGAGGGCAGCCTTCAAAGGTCAGGGGACCGTGTCCGGATCTCAGTGCAACTGGTCGATGCCCTCACTGGGAATCAGCTCTTATCAGACCGTTATGATGGAGAAACGAAGGACTTATTTACCCTGCAAGATGATATTACCATGAAGGTCTTAGGTGTCATTAGAATAAAGTTGGAAGGCCTGGGAGGATCAAAGTGGTTAAGTAAATATAAAGGCACACATGGTCTTGATTGCTTTTTAAAATTTCAGGAGGCGGTTAGTACCCTGCAACGTAACACAATGGCTGACACCCGCAAGGCTCAGCAGATCGCGGAAGAGGGCCTTGAGATGTGCCCAGAGATGTCGATTTTTTATCGACTCCTGGGAGTTGTGAACATCAATTACTATTGGTTTGACTCTTCCAAGTCACCCCAGGGGTATATCGAGAAGGCAGAAGAGTTCTTGCAGAAAACTCTGGCCATGGATGAAAACAATTCAGATGCCTACGGGAATTTGAGCCAACTCCATATGATTAAAAAGGATTACGATAAGGCGCTTGCTGAAGCAGAAAAGTCTCTAACCCTCGATCCGGGTTCATCGTGGTGCCTTTGGCGCTATGCCAGGGTTCTGACCTTCAGCGGTAGGCCGGAGGAAGCCATTCCGCTTCAGGAGAAAGCAATTCGCCTCAATCCCCTTGGCCCGGCACCTTTCTATGGAGACCTCGGCCTCTCACTCCGACTCACTGGACGATTTGAAGAAGCGGTTGTGTTTTATAAAAAGGCAATCGAGCGTGCTCCGAAAGATTTTTGGTTTCATGCGCACTTGGCGATAATCTACATTATGATGGGCCGCGATGAGGAAGCTCGTGCCGAGGCCGCTGAAGTCCTGCAGATCAACCCCAAGTTCCCAGTGGAGTGGTTTGCCAAGACAACAACACTTAAAGATCGATCGGTAGTGGATAAGTCTAGTGACGCCCTGCGCAAGGCTGGACTTCCGGACAAGTCCCCTCCAGCACAGCCATAA
>CAZPJE010000053.1:0-4196 GCA_964586725.1 uncultured Steroidobacteraceae bacterium
GCGCGAGACTTATGACTTCTCGCAGGAGGTCCGACTCGCATATGACAACGAAGGCCCCTTCAGCGGCATCTTCGGCATCAGCTACCTGAAGACCACGATCTGGAACGATCTGGTCAACCTGGGCGGTGAACTGCGCACGGCGCTTGGCGCCCGCAATGCCACCAGCAGCGCCGGCAAGAACGAGATCGAGACCAAGGGTGTGTTCTTCGGCGCGACCTACGAGTTCACCGATGCGCTGAAGGTCAGCCTCGAAGGCCGCTATCAGGAGGACCTCGTCATCGGCCGGGCGAGCTCGGCCCCGATGGGCCCGGTCGTCAGCACCGCCTCGGCGGCCGCCTTCGGCATCCCGGCGGGCACTTACGGCCCGCTCGCGCGGCTGGTCGACGAAACCTACAAGGAATTCCTGCCGCGCCTGATCGTGCAGTACGACTTCAACGACGATCTGATGGGCTACGCTTCGTACTCGAAGGGCGTCAACGTCGGCGCGAACACGTTCAACACGGCCTTCCTGTCGCTGCCGCCTTTCGCGATCGATATAGCCATCAACGAACTTGCCTTGTCGGTGGTGCAGAAGCCCGAGAAGCTGACGAACTACGAGATCGGCTTCAAGGGCAGGCTCTTCGACGGCAAGGTCCAGTTCCAGAACGCCATCTACTACGCAATCTGGAAAGACCAGCTCAACAACCGCAGCCGTACCGAGCCGGACCGTCCGGTCGCGCAGGGCGGCAACGGCACCATCGTGCCGCTGCAGATCACCGGCTTCGCGAACACCGGTGAAACCAAGCTGAAGGGTATCGAGCTGGAGATCAGCGCCAGGCCGACCGATAACCTCGAACTCGGCATCGCCGGCGCGATGAACGACTCGGACATCCAGAGCTTCTCGAATCCGCTGGTGTCGCAGCTGTCCGGCGTCATCGGCGACGGCTTCTCCGGCAATCAACTGCCGCTCACGTCGAAGTACTCGGCCAACCTGAGCGCGCAGTACGGCACGCCGATCAGCGCCTGGGACGACGGCTCCTGGTTCGTGCGCGGCGACCTGTCGTGGAAGGACAAGCAGTTCCTGAATCCCGCCAACATCACGTGGATCAAGGCGCGCACTGTCGTCAACTTCCGCGCCGGCATCACGCGTGGCCCGCTGTCGGTCGACGCGTTCGTCCTGAATGCGTTCGACGACGACAACTATGTTGCCGGCTTCCAGGGCGGCATCATCGCCCCGGTCCCCACGCCTGTCGCTCCTGCCGAAAGCTATGTGATCGTCGGCCTGCCCGAGCTGCGCACCTATGGCTTGCGTCTCGCGTACAAGTTCTGACGGTTGAGCGTGATCACGCCCGGGGTCGGATCCCCCCTCCGGCCCCGGGCGTTTTCTTTTCAAGAGAAGGGTGCATGAACGCAGTGACGGCCACACCTGCAGCGCGCGTGCCGCGCGTCTCCCACTCGGTGCTGCATCCGGACTGGCTGGCCGAGGAAGTCGCGGCCCGCTACGCGATGCGCGGTGCCGTCAGCGGCTTCCTGCTGTATCGCGGCATGAACGATGTCTACCTGATCAAGGATGACGCCGGAAAGCATGCGCTGCGCGTCTGGCGTCGGACCTGGCGCGATGTCGACATCGTTTCATACGAACTCGACTTCCTCGATTTCCTGCGCCAACGCGGCTTCCCCGCCTCGACGCCGATTCGCGCGCGCGACGGCAGCCTGTACTTCAAGGTTGACGCGCCGGAGGGCGAGCGCGCCGTGGCGTTGTACGACTGGGCGCCGGGTCGCAAGTTCGGCGAATGCCTGGATGAAACGATGGCGGCGCGGATCGGTGCCGAGTTCGCGCGCATGCACCTGCTCGGGCTCGAGTACGCCGGCGATCATGTGTTCACGACGGAAGACGTCGTCGGCTTTCTGGTCAACGTGCCGACGCTGCTGGATTTCCTTTACGACCGTCCGGACGATGTCCGTGATTACGCGGTCATCGCGGAGCGGCTCGCGCGCCGGCTGCAGGACATCCGCTCGGAATACGTGCCGATGGGCATCTGCCACCGTGACTTCCACCCCAGCAACGTGCATGTCGACGAGGGCGGTCGCATCACCTTCCTTGACTTCGACGCCGCGGGCGAGGATTACCTGATGCAGGACGTCAAGAACTTCGTCTGGGGCAACCTGTTCTACGGCTTCTCGCCGGCCTATGGCGAGGCCTTCGAGCGCGGCTACCAGTCGGTGCGGCCCTTCACGGCGGCCGAGATCGCGCATGGCGAGTTGTTCCTGCTCGCCAAGACCTTCCGGCTGGTCGCCGGTATGGCCCACAGTTCCATCAGTGTAGGGCGCGGCACGCTTCGCTTCCGCAACCTCGACTGGCTGGGCGACTACATCCGCACCCGGGCGCGGCCGCTCGGTCTGCTGTAGCGCTCAGATTCGTGCTGTCAGGCACCGCGCGCGACGATGCGGTTCGAGCGCGTGATGTGCATGGCCGCGCATGGGCAGCAGGTTCTGCGCGAGGCCCAGGAGCAGGCTCGAGTCCAGAATCGACAGGTGCTTGGGTTGATGGGTCATGTTCATTCCGGCCTGTGTTACGCATCCCGATCGTCACCGTGCCATCGGCCGGCCACGGTCGGCCTCGCGTCGGCCGGGCGCCTTGAACTACAGTGAGCCCATGGAACAGGGATCTCGCATGCAACGAATTCCGTGCCGGCTGCTGCTGGCGATCGGCGCACTGATCGCGCTGCCCCTGCAGGCACAGGAGTCGCCGCCGATCGCGACCGCGACCGAAGCGGCTGCAATCCCGATCGAAGCGGCGGTCACGCCAGTTGCTGCCGCGGCAACGGTGGGCGTCATCCTCAGCACCAGTCTCGGGGACATCCGCGTCGCCGTCGAGGTCGAGCGCGCGCCCGTGACTGCGGCAAACTTCCTGCGCTATGTCGACACGAAGCGCTTCGATGGCATCAATTGGTACCGGGCCATGAAGCTGGACGCCGAGGGGAAGTACGGACTCGTGCAGGCGGGGCTCCGTGGCGATCGCAAGCGCACTTTCAAGCCGATTGCGCATGAGTCGCCCGCGGCCACGGGCTTGAGCCACGTCGACGGCGCAATCTCGATGGCGCGCCTTGCGCCGGGCACGGCAACGGCGGATTTCTTCGTCGTGATCGGCGATCTGGTCTCGCTCGACGGCACGGCCGACGGCGCGGACCCGGGCTACGCGGTGTTCGGGCGAGTCACGGAGGGCATGGACGTGATCCGCCAGATGCTGGATCTGCCGCGCGATCCGAATGCGGGCGACGCGGTCATGAAGGGCCAGATGCTCGCGGCGCCCGTCAGGATACTGACCGTGCGCCGCAGCGAGTCACCGCAGGGCGCGCCTCAGAAGTAGAGCCGCAGCGACGTTGCAGCGGTCATGCCGCTGTAGCGCCCGGTCGGGCGGCTCAGGGTGGTGTGTTCGACACCGGCCATCAGCTTGAGCTTGTGCCCGTAGATGTAGTAGTTCAGTCCCGCGTACCAGGTCTGGTAGTCATCGCCGCGATCGCCAGCCAGTGCGTCGACGCGCCGCGCTCGTGCTCGACATAGACGCCGCCCAGGTTGTCGATCAGGTAGCGGGCCGCGACCAGCGAGCGCTCGATCGTGGGGATGTTGTTCGAGCTCGTGCCGTCCTCGCGTGTCAGGGGGTGGCGACGCAGCTTGCCGAACTGAAACGTGGTCGCATCGTCGAGCTTCCATTCCAACGACACATAGTCGAAGTTGTCGACCAGCGGGCCGACTCCGTCGCGATCCATGTTCAGGTCGAACGAAAGCTTTAGCGCACTCGTCAAGCCGACATCCATTCCGAGACGGAAGCGCCGGTGCTCGAGGTCATCCGCGCTGCCTTCGTCGTCGGCGTCGACTGGGATTCCCCCGCTTCCACTGGCACCGTCCTAAGCTGAGTCTGCGGTCTTTTCGTATTCCGCAGGACTCAGATATCCAAGTGTCGAGTGCCGACGCCGCAGATTGTAGAACCTCTCCACGTAATCGAACACGTCTGCTTTGGCTTCGTCCCGAGTGCTGTAGGTCTTGCGATGCACTCGCTCAGTCTTCAGGCTCGAGAAGAAGCTCTCCATCGCCGAGTTATCCCACACATTGCCCGAACGGCTCATGCTGCAGGTGATGCCATGTTCGGACAGCAGTCGCTGGAACGCCTCGCTCGTGTACTGGCTGCCCTGGTCCGAGTGATGCATCAGTTCCTG
>CAZPJE010000054.1:0-28552 GCA_964586725.1 uncultured Steroidobacteraceae bacterium
GGCCGCCTGATCCGCAGCGAAGACGATCGTGGCCTGATCGCGATCTGCGACCCGCGCGTGACCGGCAAGAGTTACGGCCGCACCTTTCTCGCGAGCCTGCCGCAGCTGCCGGTCACGCAGGACGCCGCCGACGCCAAGCGCTTCCTGCGCAGGTTGCAATAGATGACAGGCGTCCTGCTGCAGGTGCGACGACTGCTCGCATTCGACACCGCCACCGAGAACTGTTCGGCGGCGCTGTGGTTCGATGGCGAAGTCGAGGTCGTCGAGCAGGAGATCGGTCGCGGCCATGCCGAGCAGATCCTGCCGATGATCGAATCGCTGCTTGCCGCGGCGCAGTGGCGGCTCGCCGATCTCGATGCGCTTGCGGTCGGGCGCGGTCCGGGCGGCTTCACCGGCGTGCGTCTCGGCATCGGCGTGGCGCAAGGCCTCGCGTTCGGCGCCGGCAAGCCTGTCGTTGCGGTCTCGGACCTGCGTGCCATCGCGCAGCGCGCGTTCGAACTGCAACCCGATGCTCGCGATTGTCTCGTCTGCGCCGATGCGCGCATGCGCGAGGTCTACTGTGGCGGGTTCGTGCGCGATGCCGCCGGCCTCGCGGCCGCGCCGGCCACCGGCGCAGGCGGCACTGCGATCGTGCCCGAAGCCGTGCTGGCCCCCGCCGACGTCAGCCTGGCGACGCGCGCTGGCCTCGTGCTCGCGGGGCGCGGTTTTCGCGCATCGGACGAGCTGCGCGAGCGGGCGCTGGCCACCGGCCTGCCTCTGTTCGACGCGTTGCTGCCCGGCGCTGCGCAGATCGCGCGGCTCGCCGCCGCGGACGCGCTGGCCGGCGGTGCGCAGCCGGCCGAGCTGCTGCAGCCGGTCTACCTGCGCGACCGGGTTGCCGCGTTGCCGACGCGAATCTGACAAATGGGCGCAGCGCGCCGCCGTCTTTGCGGCGCA
Organism: uncultured Steroidobacteraceae bacterium; assembly: GCA_964586725.1. Lineage (GTDB taxonomy): Bacteria > Pseudomonadota > Gammaproteobacteria > Steroidobacterales > Steroidobacteraceae > UBA964. The sequence goes on from CAZPJE010000054.1 coordinate 937, forward strand.
TTCACGAAACTGCAATACACTGCCGCTGTAATGCTGCGCGTGCAATACAGCGTTCATCATGGCCACTAAGCAAATCCTCGTCGTCGAAGACGAGCGCGCGATCCGCGAGATGATCGCGTTCGGGCTGCGCCGCGCCGGTTACGAGGTGCGCGAGGCCGAGGATGTGCGCTCCGCCCGCTCGCAGCTCGCCGATCGGCGGCCGGATCTGATCCTGGTGGACTGGATGCTGCCCGACATGAGCGGGCTCGAGCTGACCCGGCAGCTGAAGCGCGACCGGGACACGCGCGAGCTGCCCGTGATCATGCTGACCGCCCGGGCCGAGGAGGGCGACAAGGTCGCCGGCCTCGAGGGCGGCGCCGACGACTATGTCGTCAAGCCGTTTTCGCCGCGCGAGCTGGTCGCGCGCATCCAGGCGGTGCTACGGCGTGCTGCGCCGGCCGGATCGGGCGAGCAGATCGCTGCGGAAGGCCTCGTGCTCGACCAGGCCGGCCACCGCGTCGCCTACGGCGAACGCACCGTGCCGCTGGGCCCGACCGAGTACCGCATGCTCGAATTCTTCATGACCCATGCCGAGCGGGTGTACTCCCGCGAGCAGCTGCTCGACCGCATCTGGGGCGGCAATGTTTATGTCGAAGAACGGACGATAGACGTGCACATCCGCCGGCTGCGCAAGGCGCTGGAACCCTTCGGTTGCGACTGGATGGTGCAGACCGTGCGGGGCGCCGGCTACCGGTTTTCGACCCGCACCGAGTAAGCTTGCCGGATGGCGGAATCCTCCGGCAGCGTTGCGGCGACGTGGTTCATCATCGCGCGGGTGGCGGGGTGCGTTGCCGCGGGCGCGTTGCTGGGCCTGCTCACCGGCAGCGTCTGGGCCGGCATCGTCGCCGTGCTGGCCGTCTACCTCGCGCTGCAGCTGCTGCGGCTGCACCAGCTCGATCACTGGCTGCGCAACCGCAGCCGTATCGATCCGCCCGATGCGAACGGCCTGTGGGGCGACGTCGTCGCGCTGGTCGTGCGGCTGCACCGGCGCAAGAAGTACCACAAGCAGCGCCTGATCGAGACGTTCCGCGAGCTGCGCCGCTCGACTGCGTCGATGCCCGATGGCGTCGTGACGCTCAACGCCGAGAACGAGATCATCTGGATGAACCGCATGGCCGGCGAACTGCTGGGCCTGCGGCGGCGCGGCGATGCCGGCCTGCGGATCGGCAACCTGATCCGCCACCCGGAGTTCCAGCGCTACCTGGCGGCCGAGCAGCACAGCCAGCCCGTGGTGATCCAGCCGGTCACGGCGGTCGACCAGTGGCTCGCGATGCAGCTCGTGCCCTACGGGGAGGGACAGAAGCTGCTTTTCGTCCGCGACGTCACGCGCCAGAACCGGCTCGAGACCATGCGGCGTGACTTCGTGGCCAACGCGTCGCACGAGCTGCGCTCGCCGCTGACCGTGATTTCCGGTTACCTCGAGACGCTCGCTTCCGACGCCGACATCGACCCGGAGCTCGCGCCGCCGCTGCGCGAGATGCGCCGCCAGGCCGAGCGCATGACGGCGATCGTCAATGACCTGCTGGTGCTGTCGCGGCTCGAGGCGGACGAGGGCGAGGTCGGCGGTGCGCCGGTCGACGTCGCGGCGATGCTGGCGATGCTGCGCAAGGATGCCGAGGCGCGGCCGCAGCGCCCGGCCGAGGTCACGCTGTCGGTCGAATCCGGCCTGCAGCTGATCGGCGATGAGGGGCAGCTGCAGTCGGCGTTCGGCAACCTGGTCGACAATGCGGTCAAGTACACGCCGGCCGGCGGCCGGGTCGCGCTGCGCTGGTGGGTCGACGACGATGGCGGCCACGTGTCCGTGACCGACTCCGGCATTGGCATCGCGGCCGAACACCTGCCGCGGCTGACCGAGCGGTTCTACCGGGTCGATGCCGGACGGGCCCGCGCGACCGGTGGCTCGGGGCTGGGGCTCGCGATCGTCAAGCACGCGCTGCAGAACCACGGCGCGACGCTGGTCGTCGACAGCGTCGAGGGTCGCGGCAGCACGTTCACCTGCAATTTCCCGCCGCGGCGCCTCGCGGGCCCCGCCGAGCAGCGCATCCGCGCCTGAGCGTCGCCCGTTACCGACGGCGCAGCCGTAGGTCGCACGCGGCCGATCGGCTATGATCGGGTACCAACTGACGTTTGCGGAAAGCAGCATGGAAAAGGCGGACCTGTCGCAACACATCTCGCGCCGCTTCAACGAAGACCTCGAGCGCGTGCGCAACAAGGTGCTGTCGATGGGCGGGCTGGTCGAGCAGCAGCTCGCCAAGGCCGTGACGTCGCTGATCGAGGGCGACAGCGTCATGGGCGAAACCGTGGCGCGCGATGACTACCAGGTCAACAGCATGGAAGTGTCGATCGACGAGGAGTGCTCGCGCATCCTCGCGACGCGCGCACCCGCCGCCGGCGACCTGCGCGTGATCGTCGCGATCATCAAGGCGATCACCGACCTCGAGCGCATGGGCGACGAGTGCGAGAAGATCGGCTACATCGCCTCGCGTCTAGCCTCCCAGGAGCGGCCGGCCGACAAGTACCGTGAGGTCAAGCACCTGGGCCGCATCGTGCAGGACATGGTCCACGAAGCGCTCGACGCGTTCGCCCGCATGGATGCCGAGACCGCGCTGCGCGTGGCGCGCCAGGACCGGCTCGTCGACGAAGAGTACGAGTCCATCCAGCGCCAGGCGATCACCTTCATGATGGAAGATCCGCGCGCGATCCGCCGCGCGCTCGATGTCATGTGGATCGTGCGCGCGCTCGAACGCATCGGCGACCATGCGAAGAACATGTGCGAGTACGTGATCTACATGGTGCACGGCAAGGACGTCCGGCATACGCGGCTCGAGGACATCGAGAGCGAACTGCGCGGCGCAGCCGCGGCGGGCGCGACCAGGCCCGCGGCCGGCGGCTGAGCCGGACGCCGCAGGCGCATGCTGGGTTTCAGCCGTCGCAGCATAAACATCGCGGGCCTGCTGGCCTGCGTCGGTCTGCTCGCGTATGCGCTGTATGCCGAGAAGGTGCTGGGCCTCGAGCCCTGTCCGCTGTGCATGTTCCAGCGGTTCGGCGTGGCGCTGCTCGGTAGCGTATTCCTGCTGGCCGCGCTGCATCATCCGCGTGGGCAGTGGGGTGCGCGCACTTATGCGGTGCTGATCGTGCTGGCCGCGGCCGTGCCCGCGGGGATCGCGCTGCGCCATCTGTACATCCAGAATGCGCCGCCAGGCAGCGTGCCGGCCTGTGGTGCGACACTCGACTACATGCTCGACGTGTTTCCGCTCCTCGAGGTGGTCCGGCAGGTGCTCACTGGCGGCGGCGAATGCGCGAAGATCGACTGGGCGCTGTTCGGCATCTCGATGCCCGGCTGGGTGTTTCTCGCCGCGCTGGCGCTGGCTTTGATCGGCGGCCTGGCCAACTGGCGCGTCGCGCGTGATACAGGCCCGAGGTTTGCAATATAAGTTGATGATTTTAATGATGGTGTAATAAGCATCGTTCACGATGCCGTGCAGTTCAGCTACCTCAGGGAGCGCCCTTGCACGCCACGGTCAGTCGCCTGCTTCCCGCCATCCTTGCCCCGCAACCCCTGCCTGACGACGCCGGCACACCCCGCTGGCCGCTGCGCACGCTGTTCATCTCTGACGTTCACCTCGGATCGCGCGGCTGCCGTGCCGACGCGTTGCTGGGACTGCTCGAGCGCGTGCGCGTCGAGCAACTGGTGATCATCGGTGACCTGATCGACTTCTGGTCGCTGCGTCGTTCGTTTCACTGGCCCGCGGCGCACACCGCCGTGCTGCATCGCCTGCTCGCGCATGCGTGCGAGGGTGCGCGCGTCATCTACGTGCCCGGCAATCACGACGCGGAACTGCGCGAGTTCGTCGGCAGCACGTTCGGGCGCGTCGAGATCCACCGCGATCACGTTCATCGCACGGCCCGCGGCGAGCGCCTGCTGGTGCTGCACGGTGACGAGTTCGACGGCATCGTCAAGTGCGCGCCCTGGCTCGCGACGCTGGGATCGCACATGTACGAAGTCACGCTGGAGCTCAACCGCCACTTCAACCGGCTGCGCAGTGCGTTGGGCTATTCCTACTGGTCGCTTGCCAGCTACCTGAAGATGCGCGTGCCGAATGCCCAGGCCTACATCGATGCGTTCGAGCACGCGGCCGTGCATGAGGCCCGACGCCGCGGCCTCGACGGTGTCGTCTGCGGCCACATCCACCGGCCGCGACTGCGGTCCATCGATGGGTTGCTCTACTGCAACGATGGCGACTGGGTCGAAAGCTGCTCCGCGATCGTCGAGGATCGCAATGGCCGGCTCGCGCTGTGGGACTGGAACGCCCTGGCCGACTCCGCTTCCGGCCGGGTTGCGGCGGCGGTGTCGATGCCGACCGCCGCATGACACCGGCCGCTGCCCCGTGTCCGGGCCGTTGGCGCGGGTGGTCGGGCTGGATGTGTGCGGCGTTGCTGTTGTTTCCGCCAGCCTGGGCGGGAGCGCTCGCGCTCAGCGTGGAAGGCGAGGCGGTCGCGTTGCCGCAGGCGGGCCGCGCCGCTGCGCCGGCGCTGCGCTACCGGTTCAAGGTGGATCGGTGCGAGGCGCGGATCCGCTCCGAATGGCGCTCTGCCAGTGGCGACCTGCTGGCCTGGGACGAAGTCGAGTTTGACGCCTCGCGCTGGCGCAGTTACCGGCTGGTGCGGCCGAATCTGGGGCAGGACTTTCGGCAGCAGGCAGCCGCTGGCGGCGGTGGTCGCGGCGAGGCGGGCGACGTGCCGTTTCTCGCCGGGCCGATGCTGATCGATTTCGCGACCCGTGAGCTGCCGGCATTGCGGGCGGGTCGCACGCTGGAGGTGCGCTACCTGATCGCCGAGTCCGGTCAGGACGTGAAGCTCCGGCTGCGCGCCATGAAGTCGACTGCGGCGGCCACCGTGGTCGCTGTCGATGCGGCGCAGGTCTGGCTGCGGCCGTTGATCCCCCGGGCCCAGCTCGAGTTCGACGCCGCCGGACGTTTCGCGGCGATGCGCGGCCAGATCCTGCCCCAGGGCGGTACGGCGCGGCAGCCCGAGTCGGTTGCGGCGGCCGTCACCGTGCTGGCTTCACGGTCGACATCACGCTGTAACAATTGACGGTTACTTTATTCAGAACAGGGGTTTGCACGAGGGACATGATGCGAATTCTGATGGTGTCGGATGTCTACTTCCCGCGCGTCAACGGCGTGTCGACGTCCATCCGGACCTATCGCGATGACCTCGAGCAGCTCGGCCATGCCTGCACGCTGGTCGCTCCTGAATATCCCGCCGGCGCGCTACCCTTCCATGACGACCCCCGGTTGCTGCGGGTGGCCTCGCGCGCCGTGCCGCGTGATCCCGAAGACCGGATGATGAGTCGGGCGGCACTGCGGCGGGCGACCGCTGGTCTCCGGCCGGGCGACATCGATGTCGTGCACATCCAGACTCCGTTCGTCGCTCATTACGCCGGCCTCGAACTGGCGCGGCGCCTGCGCGCGCCGGTGGTGGAGTCCTACCACACCTATTTCGAGCACTATCTTTATCACTACGTGCCGGCGCTGCCCGCCGCCTGGCTCAAGGCCCTGGCGCGGCGCTTCACGGTCTCGCAGTGCCACGCGGTCGATGCGGTGATCTCGCCGTCGCGCGCAATGGCCGAAGCGCTGCAGGCCTATGGCGTGCGCACGCGGATCGAAGTGCTGCCGACCGGCCTCGATGCCGGGCGCTTCCGCGCCGGCGATCGCGCGCGCTTTCGCGCGCAGCACGGCATCGCGCCAGACCGGCCGGTCATGCTGTTCGTCGGCCGCGTCGCGCACGAAAAGAACATCGATTTCCTGATCGAACTGCTGCCGGCGCTGCGCGAGCGCGTGCCCGATGTGCTGTTCGTGCTGGCGGGCGAGGGGCCTGCCGCCGGCCATTGCCGCCAGCTCGTGCATAAGCTCGGGCTCGCCAGCCAGGTGCTGTTCGTCGGCAACATGAACCGCGATACCGAGCTGCTCGACTGCTACGCCGCCGCCGATGTGTTCGCGTTCGCTTCGCGCACCGAAACGCAGGGTCTGGTGCTGATCGAGGCACTGGCGCAGGGCACGCCGGTGGTGTCGACCGCGGTCATGGGCACGGCCGAAGTGCTGGCGGGTGCGCAGGGTGCGCTCATCGTGCCCGAGCAGCGCGACGCGTTCGTCGCCGCGCTGACGCGCGTGCTGACCGAGCCGGCGCTGCGCGCCGAACTCGCCAGCCACGCCCGCAACGACGCCGCGCGCTGGTCGTCCGCCGTGCTGGCGCAGCGCCTGGTGGGCTTCTATGAATCGGTCGCGGCTGCGCGCGCGGTCACGCAGCCTTCATCTGCCGGTCACGCCAGCGTCGTCGCGCGAGCCGACACTGGGGCCGCATGACACTCGCCACCCTGTTCCATCGGGCTGATCGTTTCGAGGGGCGGCTCTGCCTGTTCGCCAACGCCGCCGCGCAGCGCCGCGCGATCCGGGGCTTGTTCCGCACGGTCAGCCGCCTGGGCGACGGCGCCTTCTGGTATGCGCTGATGGCGCTGATGCCGCTGCTGCGGCCGGATCGTGGCCTGCTGGTGCCGGCGCAGATGCTGCTGACGGGCGGCATCGGACTCGGTCTCTACAAGCTGCTGAAGAAGAAGCTGGTGCGCGAGCGGCCATTCATCGGCCTGATCGGCATCGAATGCGTGATGCCGCCGCTCGATCGCTACAGCTTCCCGTCCGGGCACACGTTGCACGCGGTGCTGTTCACCGTGCTCGCCGTGTCGCAGGTGCCGGCGCTGGTCGCGGTGCTGGTGCCGTTCGCGCTGCTGGTCGCGATGTCCCGGGTCGTGCTGGGCCTGCACTATCCGTCAGACGTGCTCGTCGGCGCGCTGCTCGGCGCGGCGCTCGCGATCGGCAGCAACGCGCTGTTCTGGTAGCCGGGCACTAGCCCAGCAGGTTGCGCAACGTCTGCAGGTAGATAGCGTGCAGCGTGTCGATGTCGGCCACGCGCACGCACTCGTTGACCTTGTGAATCGTCGAGTTCACGACCCCGATCTCGACGACCTGCGCGCCCATCGGCGCGATGAAGCGACCGTCCGACGTGCCGCCGCCGGTCGACAGCTTGGGCCTGCGGCCGGTGACCCGCTCGACCGCGGCAACCGCGCCGTCCGACAGCGGTCCGGGCGGCGTGTAGAACGGCTCGCCGGACAGATACCACTCGAGCGTGTAGCGGATGCCGTGCTTGCGCAGGATCGTTTCGACCGTCTCCTTGAGCCCGTCGAGCGTCTGCACCGGCGAGTAGCGCAGGTTGAAGCGCGCCTTGAGCTCGCCCGGGATCACGTTCGGCGCGCCGGTGCCGGCATTCAGGTTCGAGATCTGGAAGGTCGTCGGCTGGAAGTGCTCGTTGCCCTCGTCCCAACGCCGCGCGGTCAGTTCCGCGAGCGCGGGCGCGAGCGTATGCACCGGGTTCTCGGCGAGCTGCGGATACGCGACGTGCCCCTGCACGCCGTGCACCGTCAGCCGGCCCGAGAACGAGCCGCGACGGCCGATCTTGATCGTGTCGCCGAGGTCCGTCTCGCTCGAAGGTTCGCCGACGATGCACCAGTCGATGCGCTCGCCGCGCGCGCTCAAGTGCTCGACGACCCGCTTGGTGCCGTCGACCGACGGGCCTTCCTCGTCGCTCGTGATCAGGAACGCGATCGCGCCGCGATGGCGGGGGCACTCTGCGACGAAGGCCTCGCTGGCGGTCACCATCGCTGCCAGCCCGCTCTTCATGTCCGCGGCTCCGCGGCCATACAGCAGGCCGTCGCGGACGGTCGGCACGAACGGGTTGCTGCGCCATTCCTCGAGCGGGCCGGTCGGCACGACGTCGGTGTGCCCGGCGAAGCACAGCACCGGTCCCTCGTTGCCGCGCTTGGCCCAGAAGTTCTCGACGTTGCCGAAGCGCAGCGGCTCGATCGTGAACCCGGCCGCGGCGAGCCTGTCGCACATGACCTGCTGGCAGCCGGCGTCGGCCGGGGTGACGGAGTTGCGCGCGATCAGGTCGAGCGTCAGGTCTAGCGTGGCGGACATCTTGGGTGCGAGTGCTCCAGCAGTCGGGGCGTTGAAGTTGGCGCGTTTATAGGGCGCACGGGGCGCTACCGCAAGCGGTTTTTGCGCCGCTGGCGGCCGTTCCTGTCACGGGACCGTCACGTGAGCGTCATCCGAACGTCATCAAGTGTGGCCAGGATGCGGGCGAACTACCTGCGCGGGAACACCTCATGAAAGCCTCCACTCAGCATGCCCTCTGCGTCGCCATCGCGTTGGCCGTGGCCGGCACCGTCGCCAGCGCCCAGGCCGGCCGCGACACCGTGTCGGTGGTCGGATCCTCGACCGTGTATCCGTTCACGACCACGGTCGCGGAACAGCTCGGGCGGCAGGGTCGCTTCAAGACCCCTAAGGTCGAGAGCACCGGCACGGGCGGCGGCATCAAGCTGTTCTGCAACGGCGTCGGCGCGCAGCATCCGGACGTCGCCAATGCCTCGCGCCGCATGAATGCAAGCGAGTTCGACACCTGCAAGCGCAATGGCGTCACGGAGATCATCGAGCTCAAGATCGGCTACGACGGCTTGACGCTGTCGGAGAACAAGCGTGGCCCGTCGTTCGCGCTGACGCGCCGCGATGTGTTCCTCGCGCTCGCGAAGCAGATTCCGGATCCGGCGAACCCGACCGCGCTGATCGCCAATCCGCACAAGACCTGGAAGGACGTGGATGCGCGCCTGCCGGCGATCCGCATCGAGGTGCTCGGGCCGCCGCCCACCTCGGGCACGCGTGATTCGTTCCACGAGCTGTACCTCGAGCCCGGTTGCCGCAGCTTCGCGTGGCTCAACCAGCTGCGCAGCATCGATGCGAAGCGCTTCCAGCGCATCTGCTACACGATCCGCGAGGATGGCGCCTTCGTCGAAGCGGGCGAGAACGACAACCTGATCGTGCAGAAGCTCGAGGCGAATCCGAATGCCATCGGCATCTTCGGCTACAGCTTCCTCGAGGAGAACCAGGACAAGCTGCGCGGCCTGAAGATCGAGGGCGTCGCGCCCGACTTCGAAAGCATCGCGTCGGGCAAGTACCCGGCTGCGCGGCCGTTGTTCGTCTATCTCAAGAAGGCGCACATCGGCGTGATCCCGGGGCTGCCGGAGTTCATGAACGAGTACGTCAGCGAGAAGGCCATCGGCGAGGAAGGCTATCTCGGTGACCGTGGCCTCGTGCCGCTGCCGAAGGCGGAGCTGGCCAAGGTCCGCGCCGCCATCAAGGCGCAGAAGGTGTTTACCCCCTGAGCGAGGCGCTGCTCCCGCCGCCGCTGCGAGCGCAGCTGCTGCAGCAGGCGCTGGCGGGCAGCCCGCCGGAGGCCCTGGTCGAGCCGCTGCTGGCGCTCGGCTGGGAGCCGGATGCCGCGGTCGATGCGATCGAAGCGCTGCTGCGTGCACATCTTGCGCAGCATGCCGCCACGCACTCGCTGCCGCCCCCAGCGCGGGTGCCGGGACCGGCGGCGTTGAACGCCGAACCACTCGTCGACGCGGGTGACCGCCGCGTGCAAGTGCTGGCGAGCCTGCTGCATCCGCGCGTCATAGTCTTTGGCGACCTGCTGAGCGCCCGCGAGTGCGCCGCGCTGATGGCCGAGGCGCGCGGCAGGCTGCGGCCGTCGACCGTCGTCGATCCGGCGAGCGGGGGCGACCAGCTGCACGCGGCGCGCACCAGCGAGGGCGCGAGCTTCCAGCGCGGTGAAACCCCGCTGTGCCGGCGCATCGAGCAGCGCATCGCGCGGCTGCTGGACTGGCCCATCGAGAACGGCGAGGGGCTGCAGGTCCTGCGCTATGCGCCGGGTGCCGAGTACAAGCCGCATCACGACTACTTCGACCCGGCCGATCCAGGCAACGCCGTGCCGCTCGCGCGTGGCGGCCAGCGCGTGGCGACACTCGTGATGTACCTCAACACGCCGCGCGCCGGCGGGGCGACGACCTTTCCCGAGGCGCGCTTCGAGGTCGCACCGATCTGCGGCAACGCGGTGTTCTTCAGCTACGACCGACCGCATCCGATGACCGGGACGCTGCATGGCGGTGCGCCGGTGCATGCGGGCGAGAAATGGATCGCGACCAAGTGGCTGCGCGCGGCTGCGCACTCTTAGCCAGACCGTCATCTGTCTGTCACGAGAACGTCAAGAACGGCTTTTAGGATCGCGCCCGTGTCCAGCGACTACGTCGCAGACGCCGCCGCAAACGCACGGCGCCCAGAACATCAATTCCCGGCAGAGCCGGAGCGGAGAAACCATGACTCGGTCATCGTATGGACGGCTCGTCCCGTTGTTGAGTGCCTGCGCAGCCCTGGCCGCCTGCGGCGCTGACCAGATTGCTTCGCCGGGCAGCGGAGGCAACATCACGATCAACAACCCGCCCGCCGCTCCGCCGCCGCCGCCGCCGCCGCCGAGCGGTCCGGCCCTGGTGACGCCGGCCACGGGCTGTCCGACGATCGACGACTCCGCCGGCCTGACCGACCGCGGCACGATCACCGGCCCGACCGGCACCTACCGCGTCTGCGAACTGCCGGCGCGCTTCACGCGCAGCTCGACGCTGACGCGCATTCCCGGCCTGCTGTATTCGCTGGGCGGTCGCGTCGATGTCGGTCTGGATCGCGGCGCGGCGCCGACCAGCGACACGCCGGTCGTGCTGAACATCCAGGCCGGCGTCGTGATCTATGCGTCGACGGGTGTGTCGTGGCTCGCCGTCAATCGCGGAAACCGCATCAACGCGGTCGGCACGCCGACGGCGCCGATCGTGTTCACGAGCCGTGACAACGTGCTCGGGCTGGCGAACAGCGACTCGCAGGGCCAGTGGGGCGGCGTCGTGCTGCTCGGGCGCGCACCGATCACGGACTGCACGGTCGCGCCCGCGGCCACGCCCGGCACCGTCAACTGCGAGCGCCAGACCGAAGGCGCAGTGGACCCGGCCTTCTTCGGCGGCGCCACGCCGAACGACAACAGCGGCACGATGCGCTACGTGCAGATCCGCTACTCGGGCTACGTGCTGTCGGGCGACAGCGAGCTGCAGTCGCTGACGCTGGGCGGCGTCGGCAGCGGCACGACCATCAGCCACATCCACTCGCACAACAGCTCAGATGACGCGTTCGAGAACTTTGGCGGTCGCGTCAACATGCGCAACCTCGTGCTGACCGGCGCGGACGACGACAATATCGACGTCGACACCGGCTGGCAGGGCACGATCCAGTTCGTGATCGGCGTGCAGAAGACCAGTGGTGCGGCAGACTCGATGATCGAGCTCGATTCGGCCAATGCGCTCGAGAGCCAGACGCCGCGCACCAACCTGAAGCTCGCGAACTTCACGTTCGTGCACCGCAATCCGGCGTCCGGCAATCGCGCCGCGATGCTGTTCCGCGGCGGTGCCGATGCGTCGCTCGTGAACGGCGTGGTGACCTCGACGATGCCCTGCCTGCGCCTGAACGGCGCCAACATCCTGACGGCGAACGCGGCGATCGAGAAGCTCGGTCCGCCGGTGTTCCGCTCGGTGGCGATGCAGTGCGCGACCAGCGCCTTCCTCGGAACGGGCAGCGTCACGGACCAGCAGGTCGCCGATGTCTTCAACGCCGGCACGAACAACACCTCGACGTTCACGGCGACGCTGAGCAACGGCTTCGTCAACGGCGCGAACGAGGCGGCCCGCACCGCCACCGATCCGCAGACGGTCGACCCGGCGTTCACGACGACGAACTACATCGGCGCCGTCCGCGACGCCACGGACACCTGGTACGAGGGCTGGACCTGCAACTCCGCGACCGCGAACTTCGGTTCGACGGGCACGGCCTGCACGTCGTTGCCGACGATCTGATACGGCAGGGGCAAGACATGGACAAGCGGCTCACGCGCGCAGGCTCGCTGCTGCTCGCGACACTGCTGACTTCGCAGCTTGCGCCGGCGCAGGAGGCAGCCCCCGCGGCTGCTCCTGCGGCGGGGCAGCAGGATGCGCCAGCGCCGGACGCCGTGGCGGAGGAGGTGGCCGAGGAGGTCATCGACGTCGACGCGCCCGGCGGCACGATCGTCATCGTCGGACGGCGCGGTGGCAACGTCCAGCGCGACACGACCGAAGTGCTGTCGGTGCTGTCCAACGAGGACATCGCGCGCACCGGCGAGGGCGACATCGCCGGCGCGCTGAGCCGCGTGACCGGCCTGACGGTGGCTGGCGGCGGTTTCGTCTACGTGCGTGGCCTGGGCGAGCGCTACTCGCTCGCGCTGCTGAACGGCCTGCCGTTGCCGAGTCCCGAGCCGCTGCGGCGCGCGGTGCCGCTCGACCTGTTCCCGACGGACGTCATTGCCTCGTCGCTGGTGCAGAAGACCTATTCCGCCAACTACCCGGGCGAGTTCGGTGGTGGTGTGATCAACCTGACGACGCTGACCACGCCGCGCGAGCCGTTCCTGTCGATCGGCGTCGGCGTCTCCGGCGACAGCGAGTCGACGGCCAGCATCGGCTACGACCACTATGGCAGCCGCACCGACTGGACCGGCTACGACAACGGCAACCGGGATCGCCCGGCGGCGCTGCGGGCGTTCATCGCCAGCGGCAATCGCATCAGCTCCGGCAACGTCGATTCGGGCGAGATCGCCAAGCAGTTCGCCAACGTCAACAACGCGCTGGTGCAGCGGATCGAGGAAGTGCCGGCAAACTACTCCGGGTCGATCACCGGCGGCACCTCCTGGCTGATCGGCGAGTCGGAACTCGGCCTGATCGCGACCGCGGGCTTCAGCAACAAGTGGCGCACGCGTGACAACATCGAGCAGACGCCTGCCAGTTTCGACCTGTCGGCGGTGGACAAGGACTACCGCAGCGTCGCCACCGACAATCGGGTCGTCGCGAACGCGCTGGTGTCGCTGGGCTACGAGTTCGGCGATGGCAACAAGCTGCGCTGGACCAACATCTACATCCATGACACGCTGAAGCGCACGAGCCTCGCCGAGGGCAAGCAGAACAACCAGCGCTTCGGCGCGGACTTCCGCGAGCAGACCACGGCCTGGTACGAGCGTCAGCTCGCCGGCACGCAGCTGACCGGTGCGTTCGAACTGGGGCCGGTCACGCTCAGCGCCCGCGCCGCGTACAAGACCTCCGAACGCGAAGCGCCGTTCGAGCTGGGCCTCGGCTACATCCGGACGAACCAGGCCGCCAGCCCGTTCGGTAACCTGTTCATCAACCGGCTCGACAATGGCCAGTCGGGCTTCGCCCGGATCGCGTTCTCTGACCTCAGCGAGGATCTCGTCTCCGCCGGCGCCGACCTCAGCTGGGATGTCCGGCCCGGGCTCGTCGTGACGGCTGGCCTCGATTACTCCGACACCCAGCGCGATTCGGAGCGGCGCGAGTTCCAGATCATTGCGCCGTCCAGCTTCCCGAACGCCGTCGCCTTGTTCCGGCCCGACTACCTGCTGGGCTCGACCGTCATCGACTTCTACGACATCGGGCTGATCGAGACGACCGAGTCCGATCCGGCGTTCTCGGCGTCGCTGCGCACCGAAGCGGGCTATGCCCAGGTGCAGGCTGAGATCCTCGATGGCCTCGAGCTAAATCTCGGCGCGCGCTTCGAACGCGGCCTGCAGTCCGTGAACGCCGTGCAGGTGTTCAACACGGCGGGCGGCCTGAATGCGTCGACGCGGATCGACAACGACTACGTGTTGCCGGCCGCGACGCTGACATACAAGTTCGCCGACAACATGCAGTTGCGCCTGCATGCCTCCAAGACGATCGCGCGCCCGCAGTTCCGCGAGCTGATCTTCCAGGCGTTCTTCGACCCGGAGTCGAACCGCGCGTATCGCGGCAACCCGCTGCTCGTCGACAGCGAGTTCTTCAACGCCGAAGCCCGGTACGAGTGGTACTTCGCGCCCGAGCAGCGTTTCTCCGTCGCCGCGTTCTACAAGGACATCGATCGCCCGATCGAGGCCTTCACGGGTTTCAACGACAACAACCCGGTGACGAGCTTCGCGAATGCGCCGCGCGCCACGCTGTACGGCGTCGAGCTGGAAGCGCAGAAGTACTTCGACATGGACGCCTTCTTCGAGGGCGACTTCTTTGCGGCCCGTCGCGCGGTCGTGATCGGAAACTACACCTTCACGCGCTCCAGCATCGACGTGGCGGCGGGCGACACGGTCGACGTGTTCGGCACGAGCACGCAGCCCGCCACCAATTTCTTCATCGATGGCGCGCCGCTGACGGGTCAGTCCGACAACGTCGCGAACCTGCAGCTGGGGTTCGAGAACATCGACTCCCTGTCTCAGCAGACGCTGCTGCTGAGCTATGTCAGCGACCGGGTCACGAGCCGCGGCGCCGCCGGCCTGCCGGACATCTTCGAGTCGCCGGGCCTGACGGTCGATTTCGTGCTGCGCCAGGGGCTGAACCTGTTCGGTCGTGATCTCGAGATGAAACTCGAGGCCCGCAACCTGTTCGGCCGTGGCTATCGAGAGTTCCAGGAGCGCGGCGCGAACCGCGTCTTCTACAACCGCTACGACATCGGCACGAGTTTCTCGGCCTCGGTCAGCACCAGCTTCTGAGCCGGGATCGCCCCCGCCGGCAGCGTCGGCGGGGGTGCAGGAGGGGCGGGTCTGGCCACCCGCGCCCGCGCCTGGGCACTGTCACAAGACTGTCACATATCTGTCATACAGTGCGCCCCGCCAACCCGGCAGGCTCTTTGGAGTAGCGCTGATGACTCGGATGACCCTCGCGATCCTTGCCCTGTGCGCGGCGCTTGGCGCCAGCCCGGCCCTGCACGCCCAGGCCGCGCGCGACACCATCAGTGTCGTCGGCTCCTCGACCGTCTACCCGTTCACGACCACGGTCGCCGAACAGCTGGGACGGCAGGGGCGCTTCAAGACGCCCAAGGTCGAGAGCACCGGCACGGGTGGCGGCATCAAGCTGTTCTGCAACGGCGTCGGTGTCCAGCATGCCGATGTCGTCAACGCGTCGCGCCGCATGAACGCGAGCGAGCTCGAGACCTGCCGCAAGAACGGCGTCGCCGAGATCATCGAGATCAAGATCGGTTTCGACGGCCTGACGCTGTCCGAGAACCGGCGCGGACAGTCCTTTCCGCTGACGCGCGAGCAGGTCTACCTGGCGCTCGCCAAGCAGGTGCCTGACCGGCGCGACCCGACGCAGCTGATCAACAACCCGTACAAGACCTGGAAGGACATTGATCCCAAGCTGCCGGCGACGCGGATCGAGGTGCTGGGTCCGCCGCCCACCTCGGGCACGCGCGACTCCTTCCACGAGCTGTATCTCGAGCCGGGCTGCCGCAAGTACGCCTGGATTGACCAGCTGCGCAAGGTCGATGAGAAGCGCTTCAAGCGCCTCTGCTACACGATCCGCGAGGATGGCGCCTTCGTCGAGGCCGGCGAGAACGACAACCTGATCGTGCAGAAGCTCGAAGCCAACCCGCGCGCGATCGGCATCTTCGGCTTCAGCTTCCTCGAGGAGAACCTCGACAAGCTGCGCGGCCTTCGGATCGAGGGCGTCGAGCCGACTTTCGAAAGCATCGCGTCGGGTCAGTACCCCGCGGCGCGCGCGATGTACGTCTACGTCAAGAAGGCGCACATCGGCGTGATTCCGGGTCTGGCCGAGTTCATGAACGAGTACGTCAGCGACAAGGCGATCGGCGCCGAGGGTTACCTGACCGATCGCGGCCTGGTCGCGCTGCCCAAGGCTGAGCTGGCCAAGGTCCGCGCGGATGTCCGCGCGCAGAAGCCCTTCCGGCTTTGAAAAGGACAGACGTGAACACGACAAGAAACCTGACCTTTGCAATTGCCCTCGCGCTGACGGTGGGATCGGCCTGGCCGGTGCAAACGCTGGCGCAGGACCGCGCGCCTGCGATCAGTGCCGCCGAAGTCGAAGCGCTGAAGACGCAGCTGGCGCTGCTGCAGGAGCGCCTCGCGGCGCTCGAGGCTGCCCAGCAGGGGCAGGCGCAGCAGGTCGCCGCGGCGACGCAGGCGGCCGCCGAGCAGGTCGCCGCGAATGCCGAGCAGCAGGAAGCAATCGATCGGACCACCGACGCGCTCGCGCAGACGCGCGCCGGCATCGGCGACTGGGTTGGCCGCTTCGAATGGCGCGGCGACCTGCGTTACCGGAACGAGACGATCGACCAGGAGTTCGCGCTGGCGACACGGCATCGCGACCGGATCCGGGCCCGCGTCGGGTTCATCGCCAAGGTCAA
Source organism: uncultured Steroidobacteraceae bacterium (assembly GCA_964586725.1). Taxonomy (GTDB): domain Bacteria; phylum Pseudomonadota; class Gammaproteobacteria; order Steroidobacterales; family Steroidobacteraceae; genus UBA964. Next base: position 17,163 of record CAZPJE010000054.1, read on the forward strand.
CGACACGGTGCGCGTCGAAGTGCGTGCCACGACCACCGAGGGTTTCGATGCGCGCTCGGCGAACCAGACGCTGAGCAATGCCAACGCGCGCAAGGCTCTGGACCTCGATCTCGGCTACGTCGAGTGGAACCCGGGTGCCGGCTGGCGGCTGACGGCCGGCAAAATGCGCTTTCCGTGGGTCCGCTCAACCGGTTACCTCTGGGACAACGACGTCAACCCGGAAGGCATTGCCGCCAACTGGCAGCAGGGCAGCACGGGCTTCTTCGGCGGCATCTATTACCTGCACCTCGGCGAGCGCTCGACGCAGGCGGATTCGAATGTCTTGGCGGCCCAGGCAGGCTGGCGCGGCGATGTCGCAGATGGCTGGCGCGCGACGCTGTCGGCGAGCTATTTCGACCATGGCGCCGTCGAGGGGTACAACGCTTTCTTCGACGGCAACGCCGCCAACGCCTATGGCAACACCGTCGTCAGCAGCCCGGCGCTGTGCCGGCGCGGCATCACCACCTGCCTCGCCAATGACTACAACGTGGTTTACGCAGCTGGCGAGGTCGTCACGCAGGTCGCGGAGCGACCGCTGCTCCTGTTCGCCGATGTTGCCCGCAACACCGCGGCGGATTACCGCAGCCCATCGAGCAACCCGGCGGCGAACGCGCCGGGCGGCCTCGACACGGCCTACGTCGTCGGCTTCAACTACGGCCGCGCGAGCGCGCCCGGCAGTTGGGAGGTGGGCTACATGTGGCAGAAGGTCGAGAAGGACGCGGTCTACGGCCAGTGGCTGGATTCCAACTTCGGCGCCGGCAACACCGACAACGAAGGCGGCACGCTCCGGATTGCCTACATGTTCGGTCGCAACTGGCGCCTGAACGCGACCTATATCATGAGCGAGACGAACGTGGGCGTGCCGGTGCAGGTCACGGTGCCGACGACGCGGATCGTCTCGAACCGGGAATACCAGCGCCTGATGCTGGACTTGAACATGATCTTCTGATCCGCGGCCACGCGAGCGCCGAGCTGTCACAAATTCGCAGTGTGCCCCCGGCGGGACTTCAGGCACAATTTCGCCACTAGAACAGCCCCCGCCCGAGCGGGGCCACGGAGCCGCTGCCGCATCGGCGGCGGTAACAAGGCAAGGCATGACACCGACACTGCTCCTGGTCGCGATCGTCGCGCTCTCCATCGTCGCGTTCTGGGTCGGCAAGGCCCGTTCGCTGGCGCTGGTCGGCGGCACGCGCGGCGTGCGCAACCTGCACTCGCTGCCGGGGCATTACGGCTTCCTGGCGGCGCTGTGGTGTGGCCTGCCGACACTGCTGATCGCGCTGGTCTGGCTGATGTTCCAGGACAGCATCCTGGTCGGGATCGTCACGGCGCAGTTGCCACCCGAGGTGCGCACGCTGCCGGAAGCGAAGCTTGGCCTGGTGCTCAACGACATGCGCAATGTCATCGCCGGCAACGTGCCAGCGAGTTTCGTTGCGCCGTCGACAGCCGATGCGGCCGACCAGTACCTGCGGCTGCAAGGCATTGCACGGCTGGCGCTGACCGCGCTCGTGTTGATCGTCGCCGCCGCTGCGATCTTCTGGGTCCGGTCGCGCATGACGCCGCAATTGCGGGCGCGCAACCAGGTTGAACGGGTCGTCGAGTGGCTGCTGTTCGGCGCGTCGAGCATCGCGGTGCTGACCACGATCGGGATCGTGCTGTCGGTCGTGTTCGAGGCGGCGCGCTTCTTCGCGATCGTGCCAGCGCACCAGTTCCTGTTCGGGCTCGACTGGAGCCCGCAGATGGCGATCCGCGCCGACCAGATCGGCTCATCGGGTGCTTTCGGCGCGGTGCCGCTGTTCGCAGGCACGCTGCTGATCTCGGCGATCGCGATGCTGGTGGCCGTGCCGATCGGCCTGTTTTCGGCGATCTACCTCGCCGAGTATGCCCAGCCCGCCGTGCGCAAGGTGGTCAAGCCGCTGCTCGAAGTGCTGGCCGGCGTGCCGACCGTCGTCTACGGCTTCTTCGCCGTGATCACGGTGGGTCCGATGCTGCGCACCCTCGGCGAATCGATGGGCCTGTCGGTCAGCGGCGAGAGCGCGCTCGCGGCCGGTCTCGTGATGGGCATCATGATCATCCCGTTCGTGTCCTCGCTCGCCGACGACATGATCACGGCCGTGCCGCAGAGCCTGCGCGATGGCGCCTACGCGCTCGGCGCGACGCGCTCCGAGACGATCAAGCAGGTCGTGCTGCGGGCGGCGCTGCCGGGCATCGTCGGCGGCGTGCTGCTGGCGATCTCGCGCGCCATCGGCGAGACGATGATCGTCGTGATGGCCGCGGGCCTGTCCGCCAATCTGACCATCAATCCGCTCGAGGCCGTCACCACGGTCACGGTGCAGATCGTCACGTTGCTGGTGGGCGACCAGGAGTTCGACAGCCCGAAGACGCTGGCCGCGTTCGCGCTCGGGCTGATGCTGTTCGTCGTCACGCTCGTGTTGAACGTCATCGCGCTGTACGTCGTGAGGAAGTACCGTGAACAGTACGAGTGACGCGACGCCGGCCGGCCCGCGCGCGCTGCGCACCGCCGCCGAGGCCCAGTCACTGGTCGCCGCGAGCATCCGGCGGCGCAACCGCGCCGAGACCCGCTTCCGCTCCTATGGGTTGCTGGCGGTGCTCGCCGGCATCACCTTCGTCGTGTTCCTGTTCGGCACGATCATCGGGCAGGGCGCGTCCGTATTCCGTCAGGCCTACCTGCAGCTGCCGGTGTTCCTCGACCCCGCGGTCGTCGATCCAGACGGGACGCGCGATCCTGAAGTGCTGCTCAGCGCCGATTACCAGGCATTGATTCGCGCCTCGCTGCGCGAACGCTTTCCGGACGTCGAGGGCCGGGCGAACCTGCGCCAGCTCTACGCGATCGTCAGCAGCGCGGCGTCCATCGACCTGCAGCGCCGCGTGGTCGCGGAACCCGCGCTGCTCGGGCGCACATTGCCGTTCACGCTGCTGGTCGACGACAACGTCGACTCGCTGCTGAAAGGCAAGGTCTCGCGTGACGCCAACGAGGAAGAGCGGCGCCTGTCTGACCAGCAAGTGGCCTGGATCGATGCGCTGGCAGCCGACGGTGCGTTGTCGCTGCGCTTCAATCGCGAGTTCTTCAGCAATGGCGACTCGCGCGATCCCGAGCAGGCCGGCATCCGCGGTGCGCTGACGGGCTCCCTGCTGACCTTGCTGATCACGCTGGTGCTGTCGTTCCCGATCGGCGTGGCCGCGGCGGTCTATCTCGAGGAGTTCGCGCCGCGCAATCGCATCACGGACATCATCGAGGTGAACATCAACAACCTCGCGGCCGTGCCGTCGATCGTGTTCGGCCTGCTGGGCCTCGCGGTGTTCATCATCTTCTTCGGGCTGCCGCGCTCGGCGCCGCTGGTCGGCGGGTTCGTGCTGACCTTGCTGACGCTGCCGACCATCATCATCGCCTCGCGAGCGGCGCTGAAGTCGGTGCCGCCGTCGATTCGCGAGGCCGCGCTCGGCATGGGCGCATCGCGCATCCAGACCGTCGCCCACCATGTCATGCCGCTCGCGCTGCCCGGCATGCTGACCGGCACGATCATCGGCATGGCGCGCGCGCTCGGCGAGAGTGCGCCGCTGTTGATGATCGGCATGGTGGCCTTCATCGTCGACGTGCCGCAGGGCGTGTTCGATTCGGCCACGGCGCTGCCGGTCCAGGTCTTCCTGTGGTCCGACATGCCGGAGCGCGGCTTCGTCGAGCGCACTTCGGGCGCGATCATCGTGCTGCTCGCCGTGCTGCTGCTGATGAACGCGACCGCGGTGATCCTGCGCAACAAGTTCGAGAAACGCTGGTGAAGAACATGGAAACCGTGACTGACAACGCCGCCACGACGCCGTCTGCCACCGCGACGACCGCTGCTGCGATCCGTCCGGCAGTGCCGCTGCCGCCCGGCACCGCCACGGTCGGCACGGTGACCACCGACGATCCGCTGATCACCTGTCGCGGCGTCGACGTGTTCTACGGCGGGAAGCAGGCCATCAAGAACGTCAGCATCGACATCGCCCGCAAGCAGGTGCTGGCGATGATCGGCCCGTCCGGCTGCGGCAAGTCGACCTTCCTGCGCTGCATCAACCGGATGAACGACACGATCCCCGGAGCGCGCGTGCAGGGCTTGATCGCGATCGAAGGCCAGGACATCCACGATCGCAAAGTGGACGTCGTGCAGCTGCGGGCCCGCATCGGCATGGTGTTCCAGAAGCCCAATCCGTTCCCGAAGTCGATCTACGAAAACGTCGCCTACGGTCCGCGCATCCATGGGCTGGCGGGCGACCGCGCCGAGCTCGACGAGATCGTCAACATCAGCCTGCGACGCGCTGGCCTGTGGGAAGAGGTCAAGGATCGTCTGCAGCAGCCGGGCACCAGCCTTTCGGGTGGCCAGCAGCAGCGCCTTTGCATCGCGCGGGCGATCGCGGTGAGTCCTGAGGTCATCCTGATGGACGAACCCTGCTCGGCCCTCGATCCGATCGCGACCGCGCGCATCGAGGACCTCATGGATGAGCTGCGCGAGAGCTATGCGATCGTCATCGTCACGCACTCGATGCAGCAGGCGGCGCGCGTGTCGCAGCGCACGGCCTACTTCCACCTCGGCGACCTGATCGAAGTCGGGCCGACCGACAAGATCTTCACGAACCCGACGCACAAGCTGACCGAAGACTACATCACCGGTCGCTTCGGCTGAGGCGCGCGGCGGCGCGCAGGGCGGGGTGCGCATGAGTGTCGACATCGAGGGGCATACGAGCCGCGCCTTCGACGACGCGCTGTCCGCCCTGCACGTACGCGTCGTCGAGATGGGCGGCCGCGTGCTGCTGCAGGCGCGCGAGGCGGCCCGCGCCTATACCGATTGGGATCAGGCAGCCGCGCGTTCGGTGCTCGAGAGCGAGCCGGCGGTCAACGCCGACGCGGCGGCGCTCGAAGCCGAGGCCTTGCAGCTCATCGCGCGGCGCCAGCCCGTCGCCGCGGACCTGCGAGCGATCCTCGGGATGACGCGCGCCGTCGCGGAGCTCGAGCGGGCCGGCGATGAATCCAAGAAGATCGCGCTGACGGTGGTCGGCACGGCGGGCCGCTGCGGCGAACGGCCCGGACCGGCGACGGCGCGCGATGCGCGTCACCTCGCGCAGCTCGCGGTCAGCCTGCTGCGCCTCGCCCTCGACGCGCTGGATGGGCTCGATCATCCGACTGCGCGCATCGTCGTGATGCGCGATGTCGAGCTCGATGCCGAGTACGCGGCCGGCCTGCGCCGCCTGCTGACCCGCGCGATGGAGGACAGCCGCCACTTCTCGGTCGCGCTCGAGGCAGCGTTCGTGCTGAAGTCGCTCGAGCGCATCGGCGACCACGCCCGAAACCTCGCCCGCGTCGCGCTGTCGATCGGGCGTGCCACCGGCGTCGCCGACAGCACGCGCATGCCGTCAGTCGGCTGAACGCAGCAGCTCGTTGATCGACGTCTTGGCGCGGGTCTGCGCGTCGACGCGCTTGACGATGACCGCGCAGTAGAGCCCGTAGCGACCGTCCTTCGACGGCAGCGTGCCGGGCACGACGACAGACCCGGCCGGCACGCGACCCTGCAGGATCTGGCCGCTCTCGCGGTCGTAGATCCGCGTGCTCTGGCCGAGGAACACGCCCATGGAAATCACGGAGCCTTCTTCGACGATCACGCCCTCGACGACTTCCGAGCGCGCGCCGATGAAGCAGTTGTCCTCGATGATGGTCGGGTTGGCCTGCAGCGGCTCGAGCACGCCGCCGATGCCGACGCCACCCGACAGGTGCACGTTGCGGCCGATCTGCGCGCAGGAGCCGACGGTGGCCCAGGTGTCGACCATGGTGCCGGAATCGACGTAGGCGCCGATGTTGACGAACGAGGGCATCAGCACCACGTCGCGGCCGATGTGCGCGCCCTTGCGCACGACGGCGTCGGGCACGATGCGCGTGCCGGTGGCACGCAGCGCCGCGTCGTCCATGCTCGCGTACTTCAGCGGCACCTTGTCGAAGAAGCGGGTGTAGCCGGCGTCGATCGGCTGGTTGTCCCAGGCGCGGAAGTACAGCAGTACGGCCTTCTTGACCCACTGGTGCACGGTCCACTGGCCGTCGATCTTTTCGGCGACGCGCAGTTCGCCCCGGTCGAGCCGCTCCAGCGTGGCGTCGAGCAGGTCGCGCAGCGCCGGCTCGATGCTGCGGGGATTGATGTCGGCGCGGCGCTCGAAGGCGGCTTCGATCGTGGCGCGGGCGGCAGCGTGGTCGGTCATGGAACTCCTCGGCAAGACTCAGCGGGTTTCGATGAAATGGCGGATGCGGCGCGCGGCTTCGACGCACTCGTCGACACCCGCGACCAGCGACAGTCGGACCCTGCCGCGGCCGGGATTGCCGGCGGCGCCCTCGCGCGCGAGATAGCTGCCGGGCAGGATCGTGATGTTCTGGTGCGCGAACAGGTCGCGCGTGAAGCGCTCGTCGTCGTCGCCGACGGCGGGCCAGAGGTAGAACGCGCCGTCCGGCCGGGCGACGTCGAGCACTGGCGCAAGCACTGGCAGCACTCGCTCGAACTTCTCGCGGTACAGCGCGCGATTGACGGCCGCGTGCGCGTCGTCATTCCACGCCACCACGCTCGCGCGCTGCACCGGCAGCGACATCGCGCAGCCGTGATAGGTCCGATAGAGCAGGTAGCGCGCGAGCAGCGCCGGGTCGCCGGCGACGAAGCCCGACCGCAGGCCGGGCAGGCTCGAGCGCTTCGACAGGCTGTGGAACACCACGCAGCGCTGGAAGCGGTCGCGACCGCTCGCCAGCGCCGCCTGCAGCAGCGACGGCGCGGGTCGGGCCTCGTCGAGGTACAGGTCCGCGTAGCACTCATCGGCCGCGATGATGAAGTCGTGGCATTCGGCGAGTTCGAGCGCGTGCTGCAGGTAGCGTTGCGACAGGATCGCTCCGGTCGGATTGCCGGGGCTGCACAGGAACAGCACCGCGCAGCGGCGCCAGACAGACTCCGGCACGGCGTCGAGATCCGGCACCAGCCGCGTCGCCGGCGTCGTGTCGAGGAAATAGGGCTCTGCGCCGGCCAGCAGGGCCGCGCCTTCATAGATCTGGTAGAACGGGTTCGGCATCACGACCAGCGGCGCGTTGCTGCCATCCGTCGCCGCCTGCACGAAAGAGAACAGCGCCTCGCGCGTCCCGTTGACCGGCAGCACCATCGTCTCGGCGTCGACCCGACCGGCGCCCAGGCCGAAGCGGCGCTCGAGCCAGCCCGCGCACGCCCGTCGCAGCTCGGCGCTGCCCGCAGTCGTCGGGTAGCTGCCGAGTTCGCCGAGGTGCGCCGCGAGCGCGTCGGCGACGAACTGCGGCACCGGGTGCTTGGGTTCGCCGATCGACATCGCGATGTGCGGCAGGTTCGCGGGCGGCGTCACGCCCGACTTCAGGCGCGCGAGCCGTTCGAACGGGTAGGCCTGCAGTCGATCCAGCCGGGGATTCATCGGCACGGGCGTCAGGCCGCGCGGCGCTGCTCGAGCGCCTGCGTCAGGCGGGCGACAAGTCGCTGCGCCGCTTCGTCGTCGAGCGGACGGCTGCGCTCGTCCTGCAGGTAGAAGACGTCTTCGGCGCGCTCGCCGACCGTCATGATCTTGGCGGCAAGCAGCTCGGCGCGCTGCTCGACCAGCACCTTGCCGACGTCGCACAGCAGGCCTGGCCGGTCGCCGGCGGTCAGCTCGAGCACCGAGCGCTGGTTGCGATCGTCGACGCTGATCGAGATCTGCGTAGGCGTGTTGAACATCCGCACCTGCCGCGGCGCGCGACGCGAGACGACGGGCGTGTCGTCCGCGGGAGCCTGCAGCGACGCGAGCAGCGCGAGTTCGATTTCGCGACGACGCTCCTCGTCTTCGATCGGCGTGCCGTCGTCCTCGAGCACGTGGTAGAGGTCGAGGCTGTGGCCGTCTTCGGTGGGCGTGATGCGCGCGTCGACGATGTTGAGGCCGAGCTGATCGAGCACTGCCGTGGCGCGCGCAAAGCCGTGCCGCCGCAGCGGCGCGAACGTCAGCAGCGCCGTCGTGCCGCGCTCGCTCTTGGCCTGCACTGAGACGACCGGCGCCTCGACCTCGGCGCGCTGTTCCTCTGCCTCGCGCGTGGCGAGCACTTCGGTGTGCCAGGCGACTTCCTCCGGCGTGTGCCGCAGGAAGTAGGCGCCGGACAGCCGCGCCCAGGTGCTATCGATCTGCGCGGGCGTGACCGGGCGTGCAGCGAGCAGCGCGCGCGCGGCCTGCTGGGTCTCGCGCCGCAGTTCGTCCTCGTCGATCGGGCTTTCGAGGCCGCGGCGCAGCGCGCGCTTGACCTTCAGGTACACGTCGTGGAACAGCGAGGCCTTCCAGGAGTTCCACAGCTTCGGGTTCGTGCCGCGCACGTCGGCGGCCGTCAGCACATAGAGGTAATCGAGGTGCGACTCGTCGCCGACGCGGCGCGCGAACGCGTTGATGACTTCCGGGTCGGAGATGTCCTGCTTCTGCGCCGTCACAGACAGCTGCAGGTGGTTCTTGACCAGCCACGCGACCGTGCGGGCGTCATAGCGCGACAGGCCCTGCTCAAGGCAGAAGGCCTCGGCATCGACCGCGCCCAGCTCCGAGTGATCGCCGCCGCGGCCCTTTGCGATGTCGTGGAACAGCGCCGCAAGGTAGATGATCTCGGGCTTCGGCAGCTGCTGCATGATCGCCGAGAGCTGCGGCAGCTCGTGGTTGAAGCGCTCGATCGCGAGCCGGCGCAGGTTGCTGACGACGAACAGCGTGTGCGCATCGACCGTGTACGCATGGAACAGATCGTACTGCATGCGTCCGACGATGCGCCCGAACGACGGGATGTAGCGCCCGAGCACGCCGTAGGTGTTCATGCGGCGCAGCTCGTGCGTGACGCCCGCCGGCGCGCGCAGGATGTCGAGGAACAGCCGGTGGTTGCGCGGGTTCTGGCGGAACTCCTCGTCGATCAGCCACAGGTGGCGGCCGACCGCGCGGATCGTCGAAGCGCGCACGCCGCGGATGTCCGGATGCTGCTGCAGCAGCGCGAACAGTTCGAGCAGCGCGGGCGGATTGCGCGCGAACATGTCCTCGCTGACCGCCTCGAGGTAGCCGTTGCGGACCTGGAAACGGGCGTTGAGCGGCGTCGCAGGCGCGTCGCCGTCGAGGATCGCTTCGCGGAACACCTGCAGCAGCAGCTCGTTCAGCAGCATGACGTCCATGACGGTGCGGTAATAGCGCTGCATCAGCTGCTCGACGGCGAGCGTGTAGCTCGCGTCCTCGTAGCCGAAGGTCTTGGCGAGTCTGGTCTGGTGGTCGAACAGCAGCCGGTCTTCGCGCCGGCCCGTCAGCACGTGCAGGCCGAAGCGCACGCGCCACAGCAGCGACTGCGCCGACTTCAGCCGCCGCAGCTCGCCCGGTGTCAGGAAGCCCAGCGACGACAGTTCATCGAGCGTCGCGGCGCCGAAATGGCGTTTGGCGACCCAGGCGATGGTCTGGATGTCGCGCAGCCCGCCGGGGCCCGTCTTGACGTTCGGCTCGAGGTTGTAAGCGGTGTCGTGCGCCTTGCGATGCCGCTCGGCCTGCTCCTCGACCTTCGCCTCGAAGAATTCCTTGACCGGCCAGAGCCGATCCGGCGAGAGCGCCGCGCTCATCGCCTGGCACAGCGCCTGGTTGCCGGCGATCAGGCGCGCCTCGATCAGCGTCGTCATGACGCTGACATCCGCCGCGCTTTCCGCGCGGCACTCCTCGAGTGTGCGCACGCTGTGGCCGACCTCGAGGCCGATGTCCCACAGGAAGGTCACCAGCCGTTCGATCGCGCCCTGGCCGGGCGCGTCCAGCGCCTGCGGCACGAGGACCAGGATGTCGACGTCGGAGCAGGGGTGCAGTTCGCCGCGGCCATAGCCGCCCACCGCGACCAGTGCCGCGCCGCCGAGCGGCGACGCCGGGTCGCGCCCGATCTGCTCGTGCCAGACCTCGCGCAACACGACGTCGATCAGCCGGGCGCGCGCATGCACCAGCGTTTCTACCGGCTCTTCGGCCAGGAACTTGGCCTTCAGGTCGTCCTGCGCCTCGCGCACCGCGCTGCGATACGCATCGGCGGCGTGACCCGCCGCCGCGAGCACCGCGGGCAGGCGCTCGAGCAACGGCCAGGAGAAGCCGCCGCCGGACTCGATCGGACCGGGCGCGAACGAATCGACCTCGAACGACGCCATCAGGCGGGTCCGGTCGCAGCGGACGCGGTGCGGCCGACGGGTTGCCGAGCCGCGCCGCCGAGGGTCAGCACCTCGACGCCGGTCGCCGTCACCAGGATCGTGTGTTCCCACTGCGCCGACAGGGATTGGTCGCGCGTGACCACGGTCCAGCCATCGGGCAGCAGGCGGACATGCCGCTTGCCGGCGTTGACCATGGGTTCGATCGTGAAAGTCATGCCGGGCTTCAGCTCATAGCCCATGCCGGGCTCGCCATAGTGCAGCACCTGCGGGTCTTCGTGGTAGATCCGTCCGATGCCGTGGCCGCAGTACTCGCGCACGACCGAATAGTTGTGCGACTCGACGAGGCTCTGGATCGCGTGGCCGATGTCGCCCAGCCTCGCGCCCGGGCGCACCTGCTCGATGCCGCGCCACATCGCCTCGAACGTGACCTCGACCAGGCGCTTCGCGTGCGCGGCCGGCTTGCCGACGAAGTACATGCGGCTCGTGTCGCCGTGGTAGCCGTCGCGGATCACGGTGACGTCGACGTTGAGGATGTCGCCGGACTTGAGCCGCTTGTCGTTCGGAATGCCGTGGCAGACGACATGATTGACCGAGGCGCAGATCGTCTTCGGGAAGCCGCGGTAGTTGACGTTCGCCGGGATGGCCTTCTGCACCCGGACGATATGGTCATTGCAGATCCGGTCGAGTTCCTCGGTCGTGATGCCGGGCACGACGTGCTCGCCGATCAGGTCCAGGACCTCGGCCGCGAGGCGCCCGGCTTCGCGCATTTTCTGCTGGTCTTCCGGGGTCTTGATGGTCACTGGCATGGGTGTCGGGGGCTCGCGCAGGGCCTCTGGCCGGGGGGTGGCGTAAGGCGTTGTTTGTACGGGAAGTTCATGGTATAAAGCGCGGCCTTTTTTGGCAACGAAACCACACGCGCATCTGAACACCGCTGGTTGGGTGTCCTGAAACCACGTTCCTCGCGGAACAATTTCGGGATGGCCAGCGGGATGCGCGGAGGCTTAACCCGACAGGAGTCGATATGCCCAGCGTGTCCATGCGACAGATGCTGGAAGCGGGTGTTCATTTCGGACACCAAACCCGCTTCTGGAACCCGAAGATGGCTGAGTACATTTTCGGTGAGCGCAACAAGATCCACATCATCAACCTCGAGAAGAC
>CAZPJE010000055.1:0-21529 GCA_964586725.1 uncultured Steroidobacteraceae bacterium
AGGTCGTAGCGATCGGCGACGTGGTTCAAATAGCGCAGGATCTCGGGCTGCGCCGGATACTTCTCGCTCCACTGCCACTCGCGCTGCAGCGCGGCGTCGAACGTGTAGCAGTAGCTCATGCTCTCGACGTCGCAGCGCGCGCCGGGGTAGCGGTTCCAGAACCAGGTGCCGCCGACGCCGTCGCCCGCTTCGATCACCTTGACTGACAACCCCATGCCGCGCAGCAGGTGCAGCAGATACATGCCGGAGAAGCCGGCCCCGACCACCATGACATCGAGCTGACGCGCAGACGTTGACTGAGACACCGTGTAGCCCCCTCGGCCGAGTGAAACGTGCAGGGCATTCTGCCATTATCGGGCGGCGTCGACTCAAGAGGGGGATCGATGTTTCCTGCTTTCCTGCACCGCATTGTCATACTGGCCGCCGCGGCCCTACCGATCGTTTGGTCTGGCGGCGCCACGGCGCGCGAACCGGCTGCGGCCGCCGCGGACTGGCAAGGCTACGGCCGCACCGACGACGAACAGCGCTTCGTGCCGCTCGAGCAGATCAACCGCCGCAACGTTGGACGGCTGGGCCTCGACTGGGCCCTCGATATCCCCGATGCCATCGCCTTCAACAGCACGCCGCTCGCCGTCGATGGGGTGCTGTATTTCTCCGGCGATCGCGCGATCGTCCGCGCCGTCGATGCGCGCAGCGGCGAACTCCTTTGGACCTTCGATCCGCAGATCTGGAAGCACGCGCCGCGTCACATGGCGATGGGCTGGAACACGAACCGCGGCATCGCGTATCTCGATGGGCGCATCTATGTCGGCGCGACCGACGGTCGCCTGATCGCGCTCGATTCGAAATCAGGGGCGGTCGTCTGGGCCAATCGTCATTTCGCCGCCGAGGAAAAGCGCTCGATCACGGGGCCGCCACGTGCCGCCGACGGCAAGGTGTTCATCGGTCATGGCGGCGCCGAGTTCGGCAGCCGCGGCTATGTCGACGCATTCGATGCAAAGTCGGGCGAGCGGCTGTGGCGCTTCCACACGGTGCCGGGCGATCCGTCGGACGGCTTCGAGAACGCCGCGATGGAGATGGCTGCGAAAACGTGGCACGGCCAGTGGTGGAAGTACGGCGGCGGCGGCACGGTCTGGCACGCGATCGTGTACGACCCAGAGTTCGACCAGGTCTACCTCGGCGTCGGCAACGGCGACCCGTGGGATTACGACCGGCGCAGCGAAGGCAAGGGCGACAACCTGTTCCTGACGTCGATCGTCGCGCTGAAGGCCGACACCGGCGAATACGTCTGGCACTACCAGATGAACCCTGGCGAGCAGTGGGATTACAAGGCCACGGCGGACATCATCCTCGCCGACCTGAAGATCAACGGCACGCCGCGCAAGGTGTTGATGCAGGCGCCGACCAACGGCTTCTACTACGTGCTCGACCGCGCCACAGGCAAGCTGCTGTCGGCAGAGAAGTACGCGCAGGTCAACTGGGCCGAGCGCATCGACATGACCACCGGGCGTCCGGTCGAGAACCCCAAGGCGCGGCCGAAGGGCGATGAGAGATTCACGCAGTGGCCCGGCCCCTGGGGCGCCCACAACTGGCATGCGATGTCATACAGCCCGCGCACCGGGCTCGCCTACATCCCGACCATGCACATGTCGGGCACCTACTCGCGCGTGCCCGCCGCGCCGTTCCGCGACAAGTTTTTCACTATTGGAATGAACATCGAGCACCAGACCGATCCGAACGAGACCTCGGGCGGATTGCTGGCGTGGGATCCGGTCGCGCGCAAGGCGCGGTGGAAGGTCGACTACGCGCCGGTCTGGAATGGCGGCACGCTCGTGACCGGCGGCGATCTCGTGTTCCATGGCACTGCGGATGGACTGTTCCGCGCCTTCGATGCACGCAACGGCCGTGAACTGTGGCGCAGCGATGTGCAGCGCGGCATCAGCTCGGCACCCATCAGCTACAGCGTCGATGGCCGCCAGCACGTCGCGGTGCTGGTGGGCTGGGGCGGCCTCGCCGCGTTCGGCAATGCCGCGTTCCAGAAGAACGTCTGGAAGTACAAGGGCCCGGGCATCCGGCTGCTGAGCTTCAGCCTCGACGGCAAGGCCACGTTGCCGCCCGTGTCGGCCGACGCGAATCGCTTCGTGCCGGCCGACGCGGGCCCCGAGCCCATCGACGAGGCCGCCGCGAGCCGCGGCTTCCTGCTGTACCACCTGTCGTCGTGCGCGGTCTGCCACGGCGGCGGCGCGGTCTCGAACGGCGCCGGCGGGCCGGATCTGCGCGAATCGAAGCTGGCGATGGACTACGCGTCGTTCCGCGCTGTCGTGGCCGACGGTGCCGCGCTCCCGTTGGGCATGCCGATGTTCAACGACCTCAGCGAATCCGAGCTGCGTGACGTCTACACCTACCTGCGCCAGCAGACCCGGGCCGCCCAGCCGCGCTGACAGCGTGCTGCACCGCATTGGTGCGAAAACGCAACACTTGTGTGGCGCACTGCTCTAGCGAGGTGCGTTTTCTCTACGTATATTCCACAGGTCGGCGTGTTGCCATTTCGCAGCAGCCGCCAGTTTTTCATATCAGAGGGGAATCCATGACGAATCGTCTGTCGTCGCGCGCGGCGCGCGCGGGTCTCATATTGATCGGCGCCGGCGCGATCGCTCCGGCCTTCGCGCAGGACGCTGGCCGCGAAGCCACCAGCGCGCTCGAAGAGGTGATCATCACGGCGCAGAAGCGTGAAGAAAGCATGCAGAGCGTGCCGATCGCGGTCACGGCGCTCGACGCCGCGCAGATCGAGAAAAGCTACGCGCGCGACATCCAGGATGTCGAGAACCTCGCGCCGAACCTGATCATCGATCCGACGCTGGGCAATGGCACGGCCTCGATCTCGATCCGTGGTCTGCAGCTCAACGACGTCGAGAAGTCGTTCGATCCGGCCGTCGCCGTGTACCTCGATGGCATCTACCTCGCGAACACCACCGGCGCACTGCTGCAGATGTTCGACGCCGAAGCCGTCGAAGTGCTGCGCGGCCCGCAGGGCACGCTGTTCGGTCGCAACACGATCGGCGGTCTGATCCACATCCGTCGCACCAAGCCGACGGGTGAGTTCGGCGGCAAGTTCGCCGTGAACTTCGGCCGCTTCGAGCAGCTCGACGCGCGCGCGGTCCTCAACTTCGACGCCGCCCTCGATGGCACGCTCGCGACGAAGCTGTCGGTCGTGCGCCAGGACGGCGGCGGCTACTTCACCAACTCGTCGCGCGGCGTCACCGAGGGCGACACGGCCTTCACCGGCATCTCGCTGACGAGCTTGTGGACGCCGAGCGATGCCTTCGAAGCGACGCTGACGCTGGACTGGTTCGACGACAAGACGCCGACGCGTCCGGTGACGTCGCTGACGCAGCCCGGCGAGTTCTTCTTCGGCTTCGGCGTGACGGGCGCGCCGCGCACCGATATCGAGTACCACCGCAACGCGCTGACGACACTCGACCAGGCTGCGTTCGTCAAGAGCAAGGCCATCACGCTGAACGCGGCGTGGCAGCTGAACGATGCGCACCGCATCGTTTCGGTGACCGGCTGGCGCGATGTCGAAGACGACGCCGTGCAGGAGTTCGACGGCGTCGCCGCCAACATCTTCTGGACGCAGCGGCCGCAGCAGGCCGACCAGATCAGCGAGGAGCTGCGACTCGAGTCCGACTGGAACGACCGCGTCCGCTCGACGCTGGGCCTGTACTACTTCGACGGCGCCTACGAACTCGACCAGTCGACCAACGTCTTCGGCGCGCTGGCCGCGCGGCCGTTCTTCCGCCAGGAGACGACCTCGACGGCGCTGTTCGGCCAGGTCGACTGGAGCGTCACGGACGCGATCACGCTGAGCCTCGGCGGTCGCTACAACGACGAAGAGAAGGAAGCCTGCGGCATTCTCCAGAATCCGGCCAACGTTGCGGGTCCGGCCCTGCTGAGCTTCGGCAGCTGCGGCATTGCCGGTCGCTCGGCCGACAACCTGGACAACACCTATGTCGATGTCGTGACCGGTCGGACCGTGACGACCACCGGCAAGGAGTCCTGGTCGAAGTTCAACCCGCGCGTCAACGTTTCGTGGCAGATCGATGACGCGAAGCTGGCCTACGTGACCTACTCGGAAGGCTTCCGCTCGGGCGGCTTCAACGGTCGCTCCACCAACGCGGACACACTGGGCCCCTACGCGCCGGAAAGCATCGAGTCGTTCGAACTCGGCTTCAAGTCGCAGTGGCTCGACAACCGCCTGCGCATGAACCTGACCGCGTTTTCGTCTGACTACCTCGACAAGCAGGAGGACGTCGTGTTCCCTGATCCGGTCGTAGTCGGCAGCACGATAACGCTGGTCCAGAACGCCGCCTCGGCGACGATCCGCGGCGCCGAGGTCGAGCTTCTCGCGATCCCGACCGAGGGCCTGACGCTCGGCCTGAACGTGGGCTTGCTCGACGCGAAGTTCGACGAATGGCTGGTGCCCGGCCTCAGCGGCGGCACGGTCGACAAGAGCGGCCTGGAACTGCGCCGCGCGCCGGAGTTCACCGCAGCCTTCAATGTGCAGTACGAGCAGGCGCTCGGCAACGATGCGTTCCTGGTGTACGGCCTGAACTACTCGTACAAGGACGACTACTACGTCATCGCGAACACGGTGCAGCGCCCGCAGGCGCAGGACTCGGGTCTCGTCGATGCGTTCGGTCTGCTCGATGCGTCGATCAGCTACGAAACCGACGCCTGGTCGGTGTCGCTGTGGGGCAAGAACCTGACGGATGAGGCCTACTTCACGCACGTGCTCGACGTCGGCACGAACTACAATGCCGGCCCGAACAACACGCCGGTGCCGGTCGCGGGTCTGTGGACCTTCGGCACGATCAACCCGCCGCGGACGTACGGCGTGGAGTTCCGCTTCAAGTTTTGATGAGGGGGACGACGGGGGAAGGAGAAAGGGGCCGCAAGGCCCCTTTTTCTTGGGACGCGAGGTTTCCAGTCAACGCGCGTGCGTGTTAGCTTCGTTGTTGCAGCGCGGAGGCCGCGTCGATGTCGAGCTCGAACAACAACAACACTCGGCATGAGCCGATCCCTGCTCCGGTGGCCGCTCCAGCAGCGCGGGTCAACACGCTGACCACTCGCAGCGCGTGGGATGCTGCGCGCAGTGCCTGCGTGGCAGACCCTGGCCGCTACCACGGCGACATCGCGCGCCGCGAGATCCACTGGTTCGAGCCGTCGGTCGCCACCCACGGCGCGTGGCTGACCTGGGACGACGCCGCCCGCGGCTGGCGCGGCTACGACGCGCGCAGCGGAGCGCCGGTCGGGCCGCAGCTGCCTGCGGAATGGCGTCCGTGGCAGCGCGCCTTCGACGACAGCGAGGCGCCGTTCTATCGCTGGTTCAGCGGCGGCCTGACCAACGCCTGCTTCAATGAAGTCGATCGCCACGTGCTCGCGGGCCATGGCGACGAAGCGGCGCTGTGGTTCGAGGGCGACCGCTGGGATCAATCGCTCGACGGCGGGCGTGGCGGCCCGGTCGTCTCCTACAGCGTGTCGCGCAAGCAGCTGCTGCTCGAGACCGCGCGCTGCGCGCTCGCGCTGCGCCGGCTGGGTCTCGGCACCGGCGATCGCATCGCGATCAACATGCCGAACATCCCGGAGCAGCTCTACTGGACGGAAGCCTGCAAGCGGCTCGGCATCGTCTACACGCCCGTGTTCGGCGGCTTCAGCGACAAGACGCTGTCGGATCGCATCCACAACGCCGGCGCGCGCATCGTGATCACCGCCGATGGCGGCTATCGCAACGCGCAGATCGTGCCCTTCAAGGAGGCCTACACCGATCCGGCGCTCGATGGCTACGTGCCCGCGGAAGTCGCCGTGGCCGCGGTCGAGCAGGCGCTCGCCTCGCTGTCGCTGCCCGCCGCGCATTCCGCCTCGATCCTCGCCGGCGCGCGCAACGCCGTCGCCAGCGAGATCACCCTCGAGCGTTCGGACGTCATGCGCGGCGTCGGCCGCGCGCTCGAACAGATCGGCGGCCTCGGCTCGGCCGAGGCGAGCCGCATCCGCACCGCCATTGCCGAAGCGCTGGTCGCGACGCCGCCCCGCGTCGATACCGTCATCGTCGTGCGTCATGCCGCGCAGCCTGATCTGCTGTGGCGCGCCGAGCGCGATCGCTGGGGCCACGAGCTCACCGACGCTGCCATGGTCGACCTGCTGGCGGCAGCTCGTGGCGCGGGCTTCGCCGTGCATTCCGAGCGTGAACTGCTCGCGCTGGCCGACGCGGACTTCGTGCGCGCGATCTGGGCGGCAGCGCCGCCCGAACCGCTCGACGCCGAGTTCCCGCTGTTCTTCATCTATACGTCGGGCTCCACCGGCAAGCCGAAGGGCGTCGTGCACGTGCACGGCGGTTACGTCAGCGGCGTCGCGCACACGATGCGCGTCGCGTTCGACGCGCAGCCGGGCGAGGTGATGTACGTCGTCGCCGACCCGGGCTGGATCACCGGCCAGAGCTACATGATCAGCGGCGCGCTGACGACGCGCGTCACGACCGTCATCGCCGAGGGCGCGCCGGTGTTCCCGAGCGCCGGGCGCTTCGCGAGCATCATCGAGCGGCTGCACGTCAGCATCTTCAAGGCCGGCGTCACCTTCCTGAAGACGGTCATGACCGACCCGCAGAGCGCGCTCGACGTGCGCGCCTATTCGCGCGACTCGCTGCGCGTCGCGACGTTCTGCGCCGAGCCCACGTCGCCCGTCGTGCAGAAGTTCGGCATGGAACTCGTCACGCCCTGGTACATCAACTCGTACTGGGCGACCGAGCACGGCGGCATCGTCTGGACCCACCTGTACGGCAACGCCGATTTCCCGCTGCGCGCCGATGCGCACAGCTATCCGCTGCCCTGGGTGATCGGCGACGTCTGGGTACCGGACAGCGAACCGGATGCCGAAGGCCGCGTCGTCGCGCGCCCGGCCGAGCTCGGCGAGAAAGGCGAGATCGTGATCGCCGCGCCGTATCCCTACCTGTGCCGCACGATCTGGGGCGACGAGGCGAACTTCCGCGTCGAAGGCCGGCGCGTCGCGCGCGGCTGGCGCGGCGACTTCGACCGCTACCGCAAGACCTACTGGACGCGCTGGCAGGGTCGCTACGCGTACACGCAGGGCGACTTTGCCGTGAAGTACGACGACGGCGGCTTCTCGCTGCACGGCCGCTCCGACGACGTCATCAACGTGTCGGGCCACCGGCTCGGCACCGAAGAAATCCAAGGCGCGATCCTGCGCGACAAGCAGATCAACCCGGATTCACCGGTAGGCAACGTCATCGTCGTCGGCGCGCCGCACGCGCAGAAGGGCCTGACGCCGCTCGCGTTCGTCAAACCCGCGCCGGGCCGCAAGCTCTCCGCCGACGATCGCCGTCGGCTCATCGAGACCGTGCGCCAGGAGAAGGGCCAGGTCGCGATCCCCGAGGATTTCGTCGAGGTCACGCAGTTCCCCGAGACGCGCAGCGGCAAATACATGCGCCGCATGGTGCGCGCGCTCGTCGAAGGCCAGGACGTCGGCGACAAGTCGACGCTGCGCAATCCCGAATCCATCGATGAACTGCGCCGCGCGATCGACGCCTGGCAGGAACGCCAGCGCGTTGCCGACGAGCAGCAGCTGTTCGAGGACTTCCGCTACTTCCGCATCCACTATCACGCGATCCGCAAGCGGCGCGGCAAGGCCGCGGATCGCATCGCGCTGGTCACGGTCACGAATCCGCCCGTCAACGCGCTGAACGAACGCGCGCTCGACGAGCTCAACATCGTGATCGACCACGTCGCGCGCCGCGACGACGTCAAGGCCGTGATCTTCACCGGCCAGGGCACGGCCGCGTTCGTGGCCGGCGCCGACATCCGTCAGCTGCTCGAGGACGTGCACACGCTGGAAGAGGCGCTGCCGCTGCCGAACAACGCGCACCTTGCGTTCCGCAAGATCGAAGCCATGCAGAAGCCCTGCATCGCCGCGATCAACGGCGTCGCGCTCGGCGGTGGCATGGAGTTCGCGATGGCCTGCCACGTGCGCGTCGCCGAGGCGACCGCGACTTTCGGCCAGCCGGAAGTGCGGCTCAACCTGCTGCCGGGTTATGGCGGCACGCAGCGCCTGCCACGACTGCTCGAGCAGGCGGATCATGCACAGCCTCTCGTGCGCGCGCTCGAGATCATCATGGGCGGCCGCACCTTCGAGGCCGAGGAGATGCAGGACGACGGCCTCGTGCACGCGCTCGCCGGCCGCGGCGATGCGGCCGACGAAGACGTCGTGCAGCTCGCGACGCGGCTCGCGCTCGAGTACGCCGCGGCACCGCAGGGCCGCAACCTCGTCGCGAAGACCTTCGCGGCGCGCAACGCGGCGACGGTCGCTTGGCAGGGCGCGGGCGCCGATCGACTCGATACCGCGCTGGCGGACGCCGAAGTGCAGCGGCTGCTCGCGCAGGCGCGCCGCGTCGGACGTGGCCCCACGGCCGAGCGCATCCTCGACGCAGTGCGCACGGGCTGGACGCAAGGCGTGCCCGCGGGTCTCGCGCGCGAGGCGCAGCTGTTCGCCGAAGCCATCGTCGACCCCGCTGGCGGCAAGGCCGGCATCCGCGCCTTCCTCGACAAGCAGGCCGCACCGCTGCCGACGCGGCGCGATGTCACGCCGGCCGCCGATCGCGTGCCGGCGCTGCTGCGCGGCGGCGAGCTGCTGCCCGTCGGCGCGCCGTTCTTCCCGGGCCTGACGCCGATGCCGCGCTGGCAGTACGGCCACGCCGTCGTGAAGGACCCGGCCACCGGCGCGCCCGCGCACGGCCTGCCGAAGGATGCCGAGCGCGAGATCCTCGTGCCGGTGCCGACGCCGGGGCCGAACGAAGCGGTGGTCTACGTGCTCGCGTCCGAAGTGAATTTCAACGACATCTGGGCGATCACCGGCATCCCGGTGTCGCCGTTCGAGAATCACGACCTCGACTACCAGGTCACCGGGTCGGGTGGCGTGGCGCTAGTCGCCGCGATCGGCAGCGAGATCAAGCGCGAGGGCCGAGTGAAGGTCGGCGACCTCGTCACCGTGTACTCGGGCCAGAGCGACCTGCTGTCACCGTATGCCGCGCGCGATCCGATGTACGCCGGCTTCTCGATCCAGGGTTACGAGACGGATACCGGCAGTCACCAGCAGTTCCTGCTCGTGCAGGGACCGCAGCTGCACAGCGTGCCGCCAGACCTCACGCTCGAGGCCGCGGGTTCCTATGTGCTGAACCTCGGCACCGTCGTGCGCGCGCTGTTCACGACGCTGCAGATCGAATCCGGCCGCACGCTGTTCGTCGAAGGCGCGGCCACCGGCACCGGCTTCGAGGCGATGAAGAGCGCGTCGCGCAATGGCCTCGTCACCGTCGGCGGCGTCTCGAGCGCCGATCGTGCCGCGTTCATCGGCCAGCATGGTGCCGCGGGTGCGATCAACCGCCGCGACCCGCGCTGGGCCCAGGCCTACACGCTGGTGCCGAAAGACCCGGCCGCGATCGCGCAGTGGGAAGCGGCCGGCGAACCCATCCTCGACGAGATGCGGCGCCAGACTGGCGGCCGGCTCGCAGACTACGTGGTCTCGCACGCGGGCCAGGAGTCCTTCCCGCGCTCGTTCCAGCTGCTCGCCGAAAACGGCACGCTGACGTTCTACGGTGCGACCAGCGGCTACTGGTTCTCGTTCGTCGGCAAGCGCGGCTCGGCCTCGCCCGAAACCATGCTGCGCCGCGCGCGGTTGCGCGCCGGTGAAGCGGTGCTGCTGTACTACGGTGTCGGCAGCGCCGAGCTGCAGGATCGCGTCGGACTCGAAGCCATCGAAGCCGTGCGCGCCGCGGGCGGTCGGCTCGTCGTCGCGACCGCAAGCGATGCACAGCGCGAGTTCGTGCAGTCGCTGGGCTTCGGCGATGCCGTGCGCGGCGTCGTCTCGATCGAGGAAATCCGCCGCAAGGAAGGCGCCGACTTCGACTGGCCCGATGCGCTGCCCGCGATGCCGGATTCCAAGCGCGACACGTCGAAGTTCAAGGAAGCCGTGCGGCAGTTCCAGGAACGCACGATGAAGCCCTTCGGTGGCGCGATCGGCCGCTGGCTGCGCAGCGCCGACAATCCGCGCGGTTACCCTGACCTGATCATCGAACGCGCCGGCCACGATGCGCTCGCCGCGTCGACGTCGCTGGTCAAGCCGTTCACCGGCCGAGTCGTCTACTGCGAAGAGCTCGCCGGGCGCCGCTACACCTTCTATGCACCGCAGGTCTGGATGCGCCAGCGTCGCATCCTGATGCCGACTGCGAACATCGCCGGCACGCACCTGTGCAATGCCTACGAAGTCGCGCGCATGAACGAGATGATCGCTGCAGGCCAGCTCGAAGTGAGCCCGCCCACGGTCGTGCCCTGGCAGGACCTGCCGCGCGCGCACCAGAGCATGTGGGACAACACGCATGCAGGCGCCAACTATGTCGTCAACCACGCGCTGCCCCGCGAGGGGCTGCGCAGCCGCGATGAGCTGTTCCAGGAATGGGGAGCCACGAAGTGACCACCCGCAAGACGCCGACGAAGAAGCGCGCCGCGAGCAGCAAGCAGGCCACGATTGCGAAGCCTGGTGCTGCGAAGAAGAGCGCCGCGACGACGAGCAGCCCGCGCCGCGCCGCCGGCCGGGTCGCGATGCGGCCGGGTCGCCTGATCGGCAAGGTCGCGCTCGTCACGGGCGCGGGCGGCAACATCGGCGAAGTGATCGTGCGCCGCTATCTCGAGGAAGGCGCGCGCGTCGTCATGGTCGGCCGCAACCGCGACAAGCTCGAGGCGACGCGTGCCGCGCTGCTGAAGGCCACGGGCGCGCCGGCCGACAACGCGGTCGTGATCCCGTTCGATGCTTCCGATCCGGGGCAGGCGCGTTTCGGCGTCGAAGCGGCGATCCAGCACTATGGGCGGCTCGACATCCTCGTCAACAACGCCGGCTCCGCCGGCCCGAAGCAGATCATCGAGAACCTGCCGCTGACGCGCGAGGAACTCGACGCTCACCGCGCCCAGGGCTCGACCGACACCGAAACCGTGCGCGACGCCGCCGGCAACCTGCTCGGCCTGACCTGGAACATGGTGCGCGCCGCGCTGCCGCACCTGCAGCCGGGCGCCAGCATCATCAATGTCTCGACCATCTTCTCGCGCACGAAGTATTTCGGCCGCGCGGCCTATGTGGTGCCGAAGGCGGCGATGAACGCGTTCTCGCGCCAGCTCGCGCTGCAGATCGGCAGTCGCGGCATCCGCGTCAACATCGTCTACCCGGGCCCGATCGAGAGCCAGCGCATCCGCACCGTGTTCAGCGCGATGGACAAGCTGCGCAAGGCCCCCGCTGGCACGACGGCCGACGAGTTCCTGTCGACGATGGCGCTGGCGCAACCGGAAGAGAAGGGTCCGCCGACCCGCACGCTGCCGACCGTCGAGGATGTCGCCAACACCATGGTGTTCCTCGGCAGCGACGAGTCGCGGGCGTTCAGCACGCAGGGCTTCGAAGTCACGAACGGCATGCAGGTCTGGCAGGAGTCGCGCTCGACCTGGGTTTCGCGGCCAGAGTTGCGGACCGTCGACGGCACGGGCTCCACGGTGCTGGTCGCCGCCGGCGACCAGATCGCCGACGCGCTGGTGATCGCACGCACGCAGGCGAACTGCGGTGCGCGCGTGCTGCTCGGGCTCGGCTCGGAAGAGGCCGTCAACGCGGCGCGCAGCACGCTCGGCAGCGACGGCGCCGATGCGCGCATCGATGCGGTACTGTTCGATCGGCGGCGCAGCGACACGCTGGCAGCGCTGCTGGCGCGCCTGCAACCGGGCGAAGGCCTCGCGGGCGCCATCGTGCTGCCCGCCTTCGGCTCCTGGCGCTTCCAGTCGCCGCTCGCCGAAGCCAGCGATACCGACGTCGATACCTTCCTCGGTGCCGAACTGACAGGGGCGATCAGCATCGCGCGCGAACTCGCGCGCGTCTGGCACAAGTACGCGCCGAAGGGCAGCAACCCGCGCACGCTGTTCATGTCGAACGGCAGCGATGCGGCGGGCAACGCCTACGCCGACATCCTGCGCTCGGGCGTCGAAGAGCTGGTGCGCGTCTGGCGCGACGAGAGCCAGTCGCGCTGCGAGGCCGGCGACCGGCCTGCGGCGGAGTGGTCGAACCAGATCCTGCGTTGGACGAACTCCGAAGAGCACGGCCTGCTGTTCGCATCCAGCCAGGCGGCCCGCCTGTTGTTCACCAAGCGCCGCGTGCCACAGGTCAGCCTGTACATGCCGTCCGCCATCGTCGATGCGACCGGGTCGACGCGGCCGAATTTCGGCTGGATCGAATCGCTGATGGGGCTGCATCTCGGCAAGACCGTGCTGATCACCGGCGGGTCCGCCGGCATCGGCGGCCAGCTCGGGCGACTCCTCGCGATCGCCGGTGCGCGCGTGATGCTGACCGCGCGGCGCGAGAGCCAGTTGCGCGAGCTGCGCGACAGCATCGTCGCCGAGCTCGAGGAGATCGGCTACAACCGGCCGCAAGACCGCGTGCACATCCTCGCCGACATCGATGTTGCCGACGAGGCCGGCCTCGCCCGCTCGCTCGAGGTTACGCTGAAGACCTTCGGCCGGCTCGACTACCTGATCAACAATGCAGGCGTGTCCGGCGCCGAGCAGATGGCCGTCGACCTGCCGCTCGATGCCTGGCGGAACACGCTGAACGCGAACCTGGTCTCGAACTACTCGCTGATCGAGAAGGTCGTGGGCCTGATGAAGCAGCAGGGCTCGGGCTACATTCTGAACGTCAGTTCCTATTTCGGCGGCGAGAAGTACATCGCCGTGCCCTATCCCAATCGTTCCGATTACGCCGTGTCGAAGGCAGGCCAGCGGGCACTCGTGGAGAACCTGGCGCGCTTCGTCGGCCCTGAGATCCAGATCAACGCGATCGCGCCCGGCCCGGTCGAGGGCCAGCGCCTGAAGGGCAAGGATGGCAAGGCGGGCCTGTTCGACCGTCGCGCCAAGCTGATCCTCGAGAACAAGCGGCTGAACCAGCTGCATGGCGCGGTGCTGAAGACGCTGGAAGCCGGCGTCGCGCTGGGCGATGTCCTGATGGCCCTCGCCTCGAATGACCTCGGGCTGTTGCAGGCCGATGGCGTGCCCGAGCCGCTGCGCCAGATCGCCACCCGCATCAAGGGCGAGGCGCGCGGCAAGGAAGAGGCCACGCACTCGTCGTTCCACTTCGCGATGACGCGCACGATGGCGCAGAAGCTCGTCGATCGGCTCGCCAATGGCGGCCTGATCCTCGACAGCAAGCAGCGCATCAAGGCCGACAAATGGGTCGGCGAACTGCCGGATCCGCCGGAGCCGTTCATCGATCCCGCGCGCATCCAGGACGAAGCCGAGAAGATCCGCGTCGGCGTGATCGGCATGCTGCATCTTAACAAGATGCCGACCGAGACTGACGTCGCGCTCGCCACGGTGTTCTTCATGGCGGATCGCGCGATTTCGGGCGAGACGTTCGAGCCATCCGGCGGCCTGCAGCAGGAGCGCACGATCACCGAGCGCGAACTGTTCGGCCGTGCCAAACCCGAACGCGTGCGGCGCATGGAAGGCGAGACGATCTGGTTGATCGGCGAGCACATGACCGAGCCGCTCGCGGCGGTCGCGCGGCTCTTCCTCGCCGAAGGTCATGTTGGCAGCATCGTCACGCTGACGCGCACCGCCGAGGCCGGCGAGGCGATCAAGCGGACGCTCGGCCGCGCGCTCGGCCACGACCGCATGGTCTACGTGACGGCGGGCGATGCGCTCGAGGACAGCATGGATGCGGCGGTCGCTAGCGGCGGACCACCCGCGGCCGTGATTTCGACGCCCTGCGCGCCACTGCCCCCGGGCATGTTCGGCAGCGGTGCGGCTGCCCACCTGGACGCTGCCGGTTTCGCCGGTCTCGTCGAGACCAACCTGACGCATCACTTCCGTATCGCGCGCAAGGTGTCGCTGTACAAGGGCGCGCGCCTGATCCTTGTGTCGCCGGACGTGCCTGTCGGCGGTTCGCTGGCGCAGTTCGCGATGGCGAACTTCGTCAAGACGACGCTGCACGCGTTCACCGCGACGCTCGGCGTCGAGAACGAGCGCCTGCCAACCACCGTGCCCGTGAACCAGGTCAACCTGACGCGCCGCATGCGCAGCGAAGAGCCGCGCGATGCTGTCGAGCAGGCAGAAGAGTACACGCGCTTCGCACACGCCGTGCTGCTCGCCGCCGCACCGATCGTCGAGGCGCAGGAAAGCCGCTATCGCGCGCGGATCTATCGAGGTCTCGCGATCACGGTGTAGCCGGCTTGCAGCAGCCAAAGCAGCTTGTGGGGGACGGCCATGGCGAAGATTGATCACGCGACGGCGCCGCGCGCTGCCGGCACTCGTTATCCAACACCGTTCGACATCCCATGCCGCACGCGCCAGTGGCTGCGGCTCGGCGATGCCGCGGGCCTCACGCAGTTCGGCGTCAACCTGCTGACCTTGCCTGCGGGCGGGTGGTCGAGCCAGCGGCATTGGCATTCACACGAAGACGAGTTCGTGTTCGTGGTTTCCGGGGAAGTCGTGCTGGTCACGGATGCCGGCGAGGCGCTCCTGCGCGCTGGCGACAGCGCCGGCTTCAAGGCCGGGTCCCGCGACGGGCATCACCTGCAGAACCGCAGCGGCAGCGAGGCGGTGCTGCTCGTCGTCGGCGGGCGCGATGATGCCGACCATGGCGAGTATCCGGACATCGACCTGAAATTCACTGCCGGGCGCTATTCGGGCGGCGGTGCGTATCAGCACAAGGATGGCACACCGTACTGATCGGCCTGCGCGGCAGAGCCGAATCAGGCGGGCGGATCAGCCGACCCGAACGGCCGCGCGAAGACGTGCAGGCCGCGCCGGCGCTTGAGGCGGTACAGCTGCGCGGGTCGGTTGGCGCCGCCCTTGGTGCGCGGCAACGGCTCCAGCAGGTCTGCCGCGAGCAACCGGGTCCTGAAGGCTTTCTTTTCGAGTTCCCTACCCAGCACGAGCTCGTACATCTGCTGCAGTTGCGACAGCGTGAACTCGACGGGCAGCAGGTAGACCGGCAGCGACGTGTATTCCACCTTGGCACGCAGCCGCTGCAGCGCGGCGCGCAGGAGGTCGGCGTGATCGAACGCCAGGCGTTCGGCGACGCGCTCACCGAGGACGTCCGTCCAGCGTACGTCGGCGGCATTGCCACCGGGCTGCAGCTCGGTATCGACAGAAGGCACGAGGGCGAAGTAGACGTGCGTCGCTGACCAGCCGCGCGGATCGCGGGTGGCGTTGCCGAAGCTGCCCAGCTGCTCGAGATAGGGCGCATCGAATCCCGTCTTCTCGCGCAGCTTGCGCCGCGCGCAGGCCGCAAGGTCGGCGTCCTTACGGGTGTCGATGAAGCCGCCCGGCAGCGCCCACAGGCCCGGGAAGGGCTCGGACGGAGCAGCCGGGCGTCGCACCAGCAGCACCTGCAGGCGGGCATCCCGGACGCTCAGGATCACGACGTCTACGGTCGTCAAAGGTCGCTCGAATTCAACGACTTGCATCTGCGGCTCCTCCAGGGTGTTGACATCCTAACTTGGTTGGTGGGACTATGCCACTTACTAAGTGGGTATGGCCCACTAACTGAAGGAGACGCACCATGCTCGGACTCAATTTCATCAAGGTCAACCCGACCACCCACCTGATCGTCTACCGCAATGGCAAGGTCGTCCGGCAGGGCGCGGGGCTGTCGCTGCTGTACTACCAGCCGGTCACGAGCCTGATCGCCGTGCCGCTCGACAGTCGCGAGGTGCCCTTCCTGTTCGAGAAGGTCACCGCGGACTTCCAGTCGGTGACCGTGCAGGGTCAGCTCAGCTACCGGATCGCGAACCCCGAGCGGACGGCGCGCCGCGTCAACTTCACGCTGGCGCCGTCGGCCCAGGCCTACGAGAGCGACGAGCCGGAGAAGCTGCCGGAGCGCATCGTCGCCGTCGCGCAGGCGGCTATCCAGCGGCGCGTGCACGCGAGCGTGCTGACGGATGCGATCCGCGGTTCGGGCGAGATCGAGGCCGCGGCCCTGCATGAGTTGCGGGACAGCGCCGAGTTGCTCGAGCTCGGCGTCGAAGTGCACGGCCTGTCGATTCTCGCGATCAAGCCGACGCCGGAGACCGCGCGGGCGCTCGAAGCCCGCGCGCGCGAGGCGATCCTGCGCGAAGCCGATGATGCGATCTACGCGCGACGCAATGCGGCGGTCGAGAACGAACGCGCCATCAAGGAAAGCGAGCTCGACACCGAAGTCGCGATGGAGCAGAAGAAGCGCACGATCCGCGAGACCCAGCTCGACGCGGAAGCGTCGGTCCAGCAGCGCAAGGCCGAACTGCGCGAGCAGCAGATGGCCGCCAGCATCGAGCTCGAGCAACAGCGCAAGGAACTGGTCGCGGCCGCCGCGCAGAACACGCGCACCGAAGCCGAGGCCGCCGCCTACCGCGTGGCCGCGAGCGTGCAGGCGCTGTCGAGCGCGGATCCGCGCCTGGTGCAGGCACTGGCGGCAACCGGCATGGATGCGGGCCAGCTGATCGCGCAGGCCTTCGGCGGCATCGCCGAGCGCGCGCAGAGCATCGGGCAGCTCAACGTGTCGCCCGATCTGCTGCAGACACTGATGCGCGCACCGGCGCCGGTGGAGAGCAGCCATGGCCGTTGAACGCAAGGCGGTGCTCGTGACCCGGCGCACCCGCCTCGAAGAGCTGATCGCGCGCTTCCATACGGTGGGTCAGGCGAAGTTTTACGTCGAGCATCTCGGCGCATCCTTCGCCGACTACGAGGCCGAGCACGCGGCGTATCTGTCGGCGCGGCAGGTCGTGGAGGCGGCGCTGACGCGCCGCCTCCGCATGCAGAAGCTCGAGCGCAGCTACCTGCCGAACTACCTGTTCGCGCCGGACGACGTGATCGTCGCGCTCGGCCAGGATGGCGTGGTCGCGAACACGCTGAAGTACCTCGACCAGCAGCCGCTGCTGGGTGTGAACCCGGACCCGGCCCGCCATGACGGCGTGCTGCTGCCGTTCCGGCCGGACGACGTCGAGCGCGTCATCGATGCCGTCCTGGCCGATCGACGGCCCACCAAAGCGGTGACGCTCGCCGTGGCCAGGCTCTCGGACGGCCAGACCCTGCGAGCCGTCAACGACCTGTTCGTGGGCCCGAAGTCGCACACGTCGGCGCGCTACGAGATCCAGCTCGGCGACCAGCGTGAGGTGCAGTCCTCGAGCGGGCTGATCATCTCCACCGGATTGGGTTCGACGGCCTGGCTGCGCAGCATCGTGACGGGATCGCGCGCCATCGCAGGCGTCTCCGCCGAACCTTATCGGCCCCTCGCCTGGGATTCGCCCCGATTGCGCTTCGCGGTACGTGAACCGTTTCCGAGCGTGTCGACCGGCGCGTCGCTGGTGTACGGCGACGTCGACGCCGCGCACCCGCTCGTGCTGCATTCGCGGATGGCCGAGAACGGCGTGATCTTCAGCGATGGCCTCGAGAACGATTACCTGCAGTTCAATGCCGGGATCACGGCCACGATCACGGTCGATGATCGGGTGGGTCGGCTGGTGCAGTGACGGACCGAGCCGCTGGGTTTATTTTCATCTGGGTGATATTATCTATCGATAATCACCCGGATTTAAATAATCCTAATGCCATTAAGCGTTGATTCCTATACGGTTTTCGACGGCACCCGCCTGATTGGCAGCGGCTCCCTGCCCCAGGCCACCCGCCTGGCCCAGCGCGCGCTGGCCGGCGATCCCGAAGGCCCGGTGCTGATCTTCGATGACCGCAGCGGCGCTGTCGTCGATCTCGACCCGCGCAAGGCGCTCGAACCCGAGCCCGTCGTCGAAAGCGACATCGACCCCGCTACCCCGGAGCCCAGCGACACACGCGGTCGCGGCCGGCCACGGCTCGGGGTCGTCGCGCGCGAAGTCACGCTGCTGCCCCGCCACTGGGACTGGCTCGCGGAACAGCCCGGCGGCGCTTCGGTCGCACTGCGCAAGCTGGTCGAGGCCGCGCTGCGCGCGGCCGCCGCCGAGCAGGGGCCGGACGCAAGGCGTCGCGCGCAGGAGCGGGCCTACCGCTTCATGACCACGATGGCCGGCGACCTGCCGAACTACGAGGAGGCAACGCGCGCGCTGTTCGCCAACGACGCCACTCGCCTCGCCGCGTTGATCAAGGCGTGGCCCGCGGACATCCGCAAGCACTCGCTCGACCTGGCGTCGCCCCGGAAGCCCAGCCTCAGGCCAGTTTGATGCGCATTGATCATGCGCATTAATATGCGCATACTTCGGTGCATGTCGCGAACCTACGATCAGCTCGCCCCACGCAAGCCGACCAACCTCAGCGTCAATGAAGACCTGCTGGCACGGGCACGCATGCACAACATCAATCTCTCAGCGACGCTCGAACAGGCACTGATCGAAGCGCTGCGCCGCAAGGAGCGCGAGGCCTGGCTCGCGGAGAACCACGCCGCGATCGAACGCTACAACGAGCGGGTTGCGCAGCACGGGGTCTTCAGCGACACGCTTCGCAGTTTCTGATGGCGCAGTTCGTCGTCTACCGGAACGCCAATCCGGCGACGCGGCAGGCGACGCCGCTGCTGCTCGAGGTCCAGCACGATCTGCTGTCGACGCTCGCGACCACCGTGGTCATCCCGCTGCGGCCCGTGTCCGCCATGAAAGGCGCGATCCTTCGCACGCTGACGCCAGTCGTTGAAGTCGAGGGACGCGAGTACGTGCTGGTCACTCCCGAACTCGCCGGCGTCCCGCGCAAGGCCTTGGGTGCTCCGGTGACGAACATGGAGGCACAGCGCAGCGCCGTGATGGCGGCGCTTGATCTGTTGATCAGCGGAATCTGAGGAGCAGGACGGAATCCAGGCGGCCGGTTGCGCGATTTTTCGTCACGCGTTACGCTAATTCCATGAAGTCGCCCCGTGTCACAAAGCGCGGCCGCCCTGCCACGGGCAAAGCCATGCCGGCTGCCGAGCGCATGCGACGGCTGCGCGCCCGGCGCAAGGCTGCGGGGCTGCGCGCGGTTGCAACCTGGCAGCCTGCTGAGAACAACGTCGGCGTCTGGTCTTCGCACCGCATCAAGGATGCACGCAGCCTGGCCCTGCATATCGCAGCGGTGCAGCGCATCGAACGCGACCCCCGCCTGCTCGATCGCGCGCGAGAAACGCTGCAGCGCTGGGCGGTGCTGAAGGGGAAGCCTGCCCCAGCATGGTTGAACGAGTGGCAGCGCCTGCTCGCGCAGGGCTGGCCGATCGTTGCCGAGCGCGTCACCGCGCTCGATGAGGATGCAGCGCGCCTGCGGCAGTCGTCGCCCCTGACCGTGCTGCTGCCAGCCGCAGATCGCAAGCGAATCTATGAAGCGTTCCGAGCTTGAGCACATCCTGCGGGCGTCGGGCTCCATCTCTGGAGACGACGACATCGTCGTGATCGGCAGCCAATCCGTGCTCGGCCAGTTTCCCGACTCGCCCGCGAGCCTGCTCGTTTCGATGGAAGCGGATGTCTATCCGCGGAGTGATCCGGCGCGCTCCGATCTGATCGACGGCGCGATCGGCGAGGGCTCCGCATTTCACGACCAGTTCGGCTACTACGCGCAGGGCGTCGATGAAACGACGGCCACGCTGCCGCGCGGCTGGCAGAAGCGCCTGGTGCCAATCAGGAACGACAACACGCGCGGCGTCACTGGTTGGTGTCTCGAAGTGCATGACCTCGCCATCTCGAAGTACGTCGCCGGGCGCCCCAAGGACCTCGCGTTCACGCGCGAGCTCGCACGTCAGCGCATGACTTCAGGCGAAGTACTGGCCGAGCGCCTGCGTTCGACCCGACTGCGCGCGGAAATACGCAGGATCGTCACCGCCAGGATTCGGGCGGACTTTCCGAAGTAGGCACCGCCGCGACACGCCAGGTTACGGCGCGAGTCGCTCGCTCTTGCGACCCGCGAACGAATCGAAGATGCGGCGATGCCTTCGGTACGACCACTGATCGTCACGTTCGTAGTATCCCGCCACCCACGCCTGCAGGTTATCCAGCATCGCGTCCTGTACTTCTTTCGACGCGTACTTGTGAGGCTCCCACGGGCGTTCGCGATTGTGGGCCAGACAGGTTTCGAGACCAGGGTTCAGGAACATCAGTTCAGAACACTGCCCCGCCGCTTCTTCGACCAGCTCGCCATAGCAACCCTCGATGACCCAACGCGTGTTTGCGGCCAGGAACGCCGACAGCGACGCCGCGATCGCATCCGGCGATCGCATGACCGCGATCCGGTCGGGCTCCCAGACGATAGAGTCCAGGTCGAGATGCACGAGATCGTGGTTCCGGCTCATGCGCTGCGCGAGCGTGCTCTTGCCGGAGCCGGAGTTGCCGAAGATCAGAAGTTTCATGGCGAGCGTGGTTGATTGCTACGGGGGCATGGAGACCAAGGTCATCCTCCCTCCCCGGTTAGGGCGCGTCACCGTATACGGCAATTGCCATCGCCAGCGCGCCAATGTAGGTGAGAGGAAGACTCACAACGCTGACTACTAGCTTTTGCCAAACGACAAGACGTTTGAAAACTACCCAGTGTCGAATCCTGGCGTTCTGGGCGGACGCGCTATGCGTACAGATTTAGCTCATCCACGGCAGCTGCAGGTGGCCTGAGAAGAGGAAGACACCATGATCGCTCTGCTACTTTCTGAGCAACTGGCGAAATCGACTCCAGACCCCAAACCACGGAAACACCAAGACACCGAAGAGGGCCAAGAACACAACGTCGCGCATACGCCTACTGTGAAGGGCGGCTGTCTGGGTACGAACGAGTTCTATGTCGGTAACGGGTGCGCCGCCACTCTCGATCGACTTGACTGACCAGTCCGCCCCGTAAATCAGTTCGCGGGCGCGCGCTACCAAGGGAATGTTCCACCCACGTGTAGCTTCCAAACGATACTCCTGCCTCGTGGCAACGAGCTCCTCGAATCTTCGATACCCGTTGTCGCCAACAAGAGTTTTGCTAACCGTCAACTCCTCTCCCACGCTTGGTTCAACGACGAGCCAGCAACGCCCTCTGCTGCACCGCTCACGAACGCTACGCACTTCCTGCGACACGACTGTTCGTTTCAGAACTCGACTGCCGTCATCGCCTGAAGTAGTGGCCCACTCCGCCAAAGCGGACAGCAATAGCAATGTGGCAACAATCGATCGCACTGCCTGAAGACTTATGCTCTGCTCACCGATCTGACCACTGCGCTAAAGGGACGGGAAGAGAGAACCGCGCCGAGGCCTGCTTTCCATGTCGCGCCCCTCACACACTCGTCTTCGCAGCGTCCCCCACGACCGTCGTCCACGGCCGGATGCGCCAGCGCGTGACGAGGCCGCCCTGCACGTAGGGATCCTTGCGCACGAAATTCTCGACGACGCTCGCGGAGTCGCAGTCGAACAGCAGCACTGCACTATCGACGGGGTCGGCGAGTGCACCGCCGAGGATCAATTCGCCTCGCTGCTGCGCGGCTTGCGCAAGAGCAAGGT
>CAZPJE010000056.1:0-20910 GCA_964586725.1 uncultured Steroidobacteraceae bacterium
CTCAACGGCGATGACATCCGTTTCGAGTCGGAGCGCCTGAAAACCTACGAACTCGGGGCAAAGTGGCGCAGCCAGACGGGGCGCTTGCGATTGGATGGCGCTCTGTTCAAGACCGACTTCACCGACAAGCAGGTGGGCACGCAGGTGCTGGTCGGAAATACGATCAGCAATCGCGTGACGAACGCCGGTGCGGCGGTGCTCGAAGGTCTCGAACTCGCGGCGCAGTTCCAGATCAATGAGAACTGGCAGATCGGCGGCGGTCTGACGTACTTCGGGCGTTATGAGTACACCGATTATCGGACGACGTCGGCCGGCGCCGGCGAGATTGCCCGTGTTGGCAATTGCACGATCGGTTACCTGGGGTCTAATGGGGCTTTCGTGGCCTTGGGCACAAGCCCGATTCCGTTCATACCTGGCACGACGACGCTGCGCTCGCTGACTTGCCAGTTGGACCGGACCGGAAACTTTATCGAGGACACGCCTGAATTGGCGCTGGCCTTCAATGCATCTTATCGCCGACCGGTAGGGGCGAACGGCGCATTGCTGGTCGTCGATCTGGACGGCAACTGGCAGGACGAACGATTCCTCGAGGACGACAACAATGCCTACCTCGATTCGTACATCCTGGCCAACCTTCGCGTGAGTCTCGAGACCGAGCGCTGGTCGGCGACCGCGTATGTGGAAAACATAGGCAATGACCGCACGGTCAAGTCGGCGGGCACGGGCCCCGCGATCGCTGCGTCGGACTTCCGTCTCGCGGCCTATAACTACAACGTCGCTCCAACCGTAACGCTTGCGCGGTTCGTGTTTGCGCCGAGCATTCCGACAACGACGTTCGCGAATATGCCGCGACCGCGGGTAGTGGGGGTTCGCTTCAACTTCAAATTCTGAAGCGATCAAGTGATAGATGACCGGGGGCTGCCTGAACACTGCGGGCAGCCCCCGTTTCTTTTCCGGAGGCTCGACATGAGTGAGACGATGGGGCGGCGCGAGTTCGCGTCGGGGGGCTTGCTGCTCGGCCTGGCTGGCGCAGGGCTCACGGCATCCGCAGAGGCCAGCGCGGCGGCGCCGCGTGATGCCGCGGGTTTGCCAGCGACGCCGGCGGCCCATCTGCGCGAGTTGGTGCGCATGCAGGGCAGCCTGCGCGAAGAAGATGTTCCGTGGTGGTTCACCGGCGTGATCTTTGCCGTGACGGGCGACGCGGCGACGCCACGGCCACTGGTGCGCTTCGAGGGTCTCGAGGTCTACTGGTTCCAGCACGTCGGAGCGGGCTACCGGCTGGGCGGGCACACGGTCACGTTCTTCCGCGATTTCGAAACGAACGAGTACCTGCAGGAGTTTCGCAATCCGTGGACAGGGCGCACGGACACCGTGAAGCCGGCAGTGCAGGGCGGCAACCTCGGGTTCCATTACGGCGAGGACGGCATCTGGCCGGTGCGCCTGAACGGCGAGGCCTTCGGCACGCCGGCGCCGCGCCCGCTGTGGGTCCAATGGCATGCGGCCGGCGAGCAGGTCTGGCTGCAGCATCAGACGGTGTATCCGCCTGGCATGCCGCCGATGCACGGTCAGCGCCAGAGCATGTTCGTGTCGCGCCGTGATTTCGCCAACCGCCGCCTCGCGGCGCTGCCTGCCGCGTTCTCATCGACGGTGTTCATGGGCTGGCTCAAGTGGATGGACATGAAGGACCATCCGGGCCATGTCATTTGGCACGCTTCGGGCGCGAAGCTGCGTTCGATCGACGACCTGCCGCGCGACTATCGCGCGCGGGCCGAGCGTGAGTACCCGGAGCGGCTGTCGGCGCGACCGAAGTCTTCTTCCTGACGCGCGGGCGCGGCGTTTCAGCCGTGGTGCGCAGCATGCGCATCGCCGCCTGCCAGCCGGCGGCGGTATCCAGGTTGATGCCGTTGTAGTCCGGCGCGAAGCGGGCGCGCAGCGCGAGGTAATTGGCGGCCGCGTGCAGGATGAACGCGACCTCGACCAGCCGGCGATCGGTGCCGATCCGCGGGTTCAGCAGCAGCTGCTCGTGGCCTGAACCGATCGCGCGCCGCATGTCGCGGATCGCCCGCGCAATGCTCTGCTGCGGTTGCAGGTCGGCGAGCAATACTTCGCCTGCCCATGGGTGGCGGCGCAGCGCGCTCGCATAGTCCTCGAGAATCGCGGCGATCTGCGCGTCCGGCTGCAGTTGCCCCAGACGCTCCTTCAATCGGGGCGCTCGTTCAGCGAGCGCGAGCGGGTCAGGCCGTTTCTTGGCCCACGCCTGTGCCAAGCCGTCGAGGTCGCCGAAGTAATCGTACAGCAGGCGCTTGCCGACCCCCGCCGTGTCGAGCACGGCGTTGACGCCCACGCCCGAGACGCCGTAGCGCTCGAACAGGCCCTCGAACGCTTGCAGCAGGATTTGCTCGGTAGCGGCGCGGCCGAGCCGCCGGCGCCTGGGTTGATCGCCTCTCATGGTTCAAAAGTAGCCGGGTCCTCCGCAAGGTGACCGTTCAGTCACTCCGTGCGAGCACCACGCGGTCATCCGGGCGGACGTCCATATGCGTCGCCGGTGTCGCTGTGGCAGTTTTGTGACTGGGTGGTCACAAAATCAGGGGTGGTTCATGAACAGGTCCCGAAGGCTGCAAGAGGGCGTGCGCGCCGCGTTGTTGGGCGGAATCTCAGTCGCCGTTGCCGTGCCATCACTGGCGCAGGCGCCCGCCGAGGCGACGCTGGATGAGGTCGTCGTCACGGCGCGCAAGCGCGAGGAGAACCTGCAGGATGTCGCGCTCAGCATCACGGCAATTTCGGCGACGGAACTCGAGCGCCTCAATGTCGGCAGCGTGCAGGACGTCGCCGCACTCGATTCGTCGCTGATCTTCGAGCGCGGCTACGGTGCCACGGACAACCGCATCACGATTCGCGGCCTGTCCCCGACTCGCGGCCGCAACAACGTGGCGATTCTCGTCGACGGCATCGATACCTCGAGCGAGAGCATCGCCTTCGGTGGCGGCTCGCTGCTCGCGACCTCCCGCTTGCTCGATCTCGAGCGCGTGGAGATCGTCAAGGGGCCGCACAGCGCACTGTACGGCCGCAGTGCGTTTGCCGGAGCGATCCAGTACGTGACCAAGGACCCCACCGACGACCTCTCGGCGAGCGTCCGCGGTGATGTCGGCGAGTATGGCCGCCAGACGCTGTCCGGTTCGCTCAGTGGCCCGGTCAGCGACTCCTTCGGCCTGCGCTTCAACGGTACCTACTGGAGCGACGACGGCGTGTACCGCAATGTCGTCACGGGCAACAAGCTCGGTGGCGGCGACGGCTGGGGTGCGGCGCTCACCGGAAAATGGGTCATCGGTGAAGCAGCCAGCGTCAAGGCGCGGCTCGAGTTCACCGACGACACCTATGACCAGCCAGCGCAGGCGTTGATCCGCGCGAACCGCATCGAGCCGCGGCTGGCGGCCGGTTCGGCGCGGCTCGACCCGGTCACGGGAGCGCCGAATCCGATGGGCGTGCGCGTGTATGCCGGTGGACTGACGTTCCGGGGTGTTGGCACCACCCCCGGTGGCGACACCCTGGTCGCGCGGTTGAGCGAAGACACGACGACGGGCGGTGATTTTCCCGGCAGCGAACGGCAGATGGTGCGTGGCTCCGTGATCGTGACCTGGAACTTCGACGGCGGCACACTGACCTCCTACACGGGATACACCGACGCCGACTTCACGTTCAAGCAGGACAGCGACTTCGACGCCATCCCGGTCGCCGGTCGTGATACCGCGCTGCGCAGCTCCATTTTCGACTACGACAACAAGACGAAGCAGTTCAGCCAGGAACTGCGTTGGCAGTCGGATCTCGATGGCCGCTTCAACTATTCGCTCGGCGCGCTGTACTGGCGCGAGGACGCCGAGCAGGTATCGCGGTCGATCGACCTGTTCTGCCTGCCAGCCGTGCCTGCCGGCGCATTCGGACCGGGGTCACCGGCGTTGCCGCCGAGCTGCGGCCCGAACACCGGTACGCCGGGTCTGGCTCTGGTCGATGTGGTGCCGCGCCTCGCAGGCCGCGAGACGACCAGCATCTCCGCCTTCGGTCTGGTCGAATTCGAGCTCTCGGAGCGCTGGCGGGCCACGGCCGAAGCGCGCTACTCGGACGAGACGGAAGACGTGCTTGGCGTCGATTGCGCACTGCCAGCCGGCCCTGGTGCGTTCCCGGGTGCGCCGCCCACGCCCTGTGCGGATGTGACCTTCCCGGGCCAGTCGGTCACGGCGCCGTCGCAGGTCATCATCTACGACTACTACTTCAACAACGGCCGCATGCGCCAGGCGCCCGGCAGGCCCGTCGCATTGAGTTCCACCGACAGCTTCCTGACGCCGCGCGTCGGCCTCGAGTTCAAGGCTAGCGACGATGCTCTGTACTACCTGACGGTAGCCCAGGGCGTGAAGCCGGGCGGCATCTCGACCGTGACGGCGGGCGGGTGGCAGGACGCCAACTTCGATGGCAGCTACGAAGAGTTCGAGTTCAAGAAAGAGCGCATCACCGAGTACGAGCTCGGCGCCAAGACGGAGTGGCTGGACGGTCGCCTGCGTCTGAACGGCTCGTTGTTCTTCATCGACTACACGGACAAGCAGGTCGGTGCGCAGCTGCTCGTGGGCAATACGGCGGTTGGGCGTCTGCTGAACGCAGGCGAGGCGGAAGTGCGTGGGCTCGAACTCGACGCGACCTGGGCGCCCACGCCGAACTGGTTGCTCTACGCGAACTACAGCTACCTGGATGCCGAATACACCGACTTCCCGTTCGACTCGGCGTCCCCCACCGATGCGGCGCGCTTCGGATCCTGTCCACGTACCGCGCGTACGGGTTACCGGCTGTGCGAGATCAACCTCGCCGGGAATCGTCTCGAGCGCAGCCCGGAGCATTCACTGGCATTGCTGGCGCGCTACTCGCGGCCGCTCGCCGGCCTGATGGACGGCGAGGCTCGCTGGTTCATCGAGGCTGATGGCCAGATGCAGGGCGAGCGCTACGAAGACCAGTGGAACTCGCGCAAGATGGACGACTACGAGCTGGTCAACCTGCGCATCGGCATCACGTCACCGCGCTGGGATGCGCTTATCTACGTCAACAACCTGTTCGATGACGACACCGTGCTGTCGACGTCATCATCGCCGGGCAACGTCGAAGTCGCGCTTGTCGATCCGTTCAACTTCACGCCCGCTGATACGCCGGGGGCCGCGCTGCCGGATCCGCGCATCGCGGGCATCCGGTTCACGTACCGCTTCGCCGGCAACTGAGCAGGTTGCACCTCCCCTGGTGCCGTATGGGGCCACGACCGCACGATGGGTCGTGGCCCTATTCGTTTCTGGTGCACGCCAGCCCGGCGCCTAGAATCGGGGTTGGCAGCATTTCTGCCATCAGGGGGGCGCATGGAACGCAGCACGGGGTACCGCTTTGCGATGGTGATCGTGGGCGCCGCGACGGTCGTCGCGCTGCTGACGGGGGCGCGGGGGGCATCTGCGCCGATCCGCTTCAGCGACGAGGCGGCGCTGCGCGGCGTCGCTGATCCGGCCGTCAATTCGACCGGACCGACCTTTGGCGACTACGACAACGACGGCGACCTGGACGTGTTCGTACCGGTAGAGGATCTGGCTGCAGGGCTCGCCGACCGCTTGTTCGAGAACGACGGCCAGGGGCGCTTCACGGACGTGGCCGCCGCGCGCGGCGTGCAGAACCTCGGCAGCTTCAGCCGCGGCGCCGTGTTCTGCGACCTCGACAACGACGGCGATCTCGACCTGCTGTCGGCCAACATGCCGCCTGGCCAGGCGCGGCAGCGCCACGTGCCGACCACGCTGTATCGCAGCCAGCTCAAGGAATCGGGCAGCGCGACGTTTGCGGACGTCACTCGTGCGGCGGGCCTGATGCGCGCCGGCAACGAGAACGACCAGAAGATCGGTGGCATCGGCGACACCGCAGGGGGCGTGGCCTGCGCCGATTACGACAATGACGGTGATCTCGACATCTTCTGGAAGAACGCCGACGGCGACATCGAGAACGCGCTGTTCCGCAATGAAGGCCACTGGACCTTCACGGATGTGACGAGCTCGGCAGGCGCCGCCGTGCAGGCCAAGCTGAAGGAATCGAACGCGCAGGGCTCGCCGAACTGGACCGATGTCGACCAGGATGGGCGCATCGACCTTCTGATCACGAACGAGCGCGACAGCAAGATCCTGCTGCGCAACAAGGGCGACGGCACGTTCGAGGACATCACGCGCAGCCGCCGGCCGCCGAGCGGTATCCCGTTCATCAACCCGGGCTACGCGCAGGGTGCCTGCATCGCCGATTACGACAACGACGGCGACATGGACGTCTACCTGCCGCTCGCGGACCAGGCCAACCGGCTGATCCTGAGCCGGCTGGTCGAGAAGGGCGCGCTGACCTACGAGGACACGACGCTGAAATCGGGCGCGGGGGACATGGGCGGCGCGCGTGGCTGCACGGCGGCCGACTTCGACAACGACGGCGACATCGACCTCTACGTCAACAATGGCGGCCCGTCTAACACGCTGATCAACGACGTGATCGGCGATTTTCCGCCGTTCGTGCAGTTCTACATCGCCTGGGAGCCCGCGGCCAACGTGCTGCTGCTGAACAACGGCGATGCGACTTTCGTCGACGCGACGCGCGGCTCGGGTGCGGAGGGCATGGGCATCGGCTCTGGCGTCGGCGCCGCCGACGTCAACGCCGATGGCTTTCCCGACATCTACGTCACGAACCGCACCTACTACTCGGCGGGCAAGCAGGTCAGCCCGGTGGCCGGCAAGACGCAGCTGCTGATGAACCGCGGCAACCGCAATGGGTGGATCAAGGTCCGGCTGCAGGGCACGCGCAGCAATCGTGACGGCCTAGGCGCGCGCATCAAGGTCGTGGCGGGCGATCTCGTCCAGCACCACGAGACGACGAACGCGCACGGCTACAACTCCACCAACGATCCGGTCATCACGTTCGGACTGGGCGCCCGCAAGGGCGTCGAGCGCATCGAGGTGCGCTGGCCCAGCGGCGTCACGCAGGTGGTGGAGCAGCCGCGGCTGCGCAGCACCGTGACGATCGTCGAGCCGGCGACATGAGTGCCGGTCGCTGGCTGGCATCGCTGGGTGTCGGCTTCGTGTTCACCAGCGGGCTCAACTGGTTCGTCGCGGAGAAGATCCTGAACCCGATCATCAAGCCGGGCTTCGGCGACCTGATGCGCGACGCGGGCGACACGCAGATCGGCGTGCTGACGGCGGGCTTCGCGCTGCCAGTGCTCGCGGTGGCCTGGCTGTGCGCCTGGCTCGAGAAGCCGCGCGGCTGGCTGATGCGCGGGCTGGCGGCGGGCGGCATCGTCTCGATGACGACCTTCTTCGGCGCCTACACGTTCCTGTCCGGCTGGCTGCGGCTGCCGACGGGCGTGCTCTGCACGACCGCGATCGCCGACACGATCACGGTCATGCTGGGCGCCGTGCTGATCGCGTGGATCCAGCGCAGCCCCGGCGCACGCACCGCCGGTTGAGGGCGCGGCCGGGACCCGGTCAGTTCTTCTCGAAGACGCTGCCGTTGCGCACGCGTCCTTCGGCGCGCCGTGCGTCGATGACCTTCTTCGAGTAGCTCCAGGTCGTCTCGTTCTTGCCGAGACCCTCCCACGCGGTCGGCGGCTCGAGGTACTTCGGCTGGTTCTTCTCGACCCAGCTGCGGATGTTCGCCGGCAGTTCGCTCCAGCCGTTCATGAACTTGAATGACTGCGAGTGGTAGATCATGACGCCCGGGCGGTTGCCCATCTCCATGAACGGCAGCCACATCGACACACGCTTCCACGAGGTGTGGCAGGCGGCTGACGTGACCGCGGGATCGTTGACCTCGCGCAGGCTCCCCGTGATCGCCCACAGTTCGCCCGACTGGTACAGATCCTGCTGCGCGTGCAGCGGGTAGTCCTTGCGCGTCAGCGGGCTCTTCTCGGTCGAGCGCAGCACGTCGAGCTGGAAGATCAGCCGGTCGTTGTTGACCATGTAGGGGTAGGGCGGCGCGAACGGCCCTCCCGCGAGCGGATACAGCCGGTTCACGGGGTCGTTCAGGATGTGCAGCACTTCGACGCGGGCGCCGGTCATCGGATTGACCCAGTCGTCGAGCACGTCGCCGGTGCGCGGGTCGCAGTACAGCAGCGCCTCGCGATGGATGAAACGGAACGCCTTGTCCGCCGGGCTGTACTCGATGCGCGTCGCGCCGATGCCGTAGGTGTTGAACAGCAGGTAGTTGCCTTCGTCGGGCACCCAGCCCCAGGCCTTGCCCGGGAAGCCGCTGTATACCGGCTTGCCAGACAGATCCGCCTGCAGCTTCAGCAGCGCGATCAGGTTGTCGAGCGGCTTCGCGAGGTCGAGCGGCCCGTTGCGGAAGCCCTCGGGCATGGGGCCCGTGATCTTCGCCGCTCGGCCCTTGGACGCGGCCGCAGGCATTGCAGCGCCGACCAGCGGAGCCGCTACCATGGCCGACAGCATCTGACGTCGTGTACCGCGGAGCTTGTTCTCGGACATCGTGCCTTCCTCCCTGAGAGCGATGGTGCTGAGTCCGGCGATCTTGCCCAGAACACGCGGCAGCACGGTCAGGAAT
This sequence comes from uncultured Steroidobacteraceae bacterium, assembly GCA_964586725.1. Classification (GTDB taxonomy): domain Bacteria; phylum Pseudomonadota; class Gammaproteobacteria; order Steroidobacterales; family Steroidobacteraceae; genus UBA964. The sequence goes on from CAZPJE010000056.1 coordinate 8,599, forward strand.
CGGGGGCGCTATTCATGGGGCGAACAGAACAGGGTCCGGTCGCCGAGCGGCACATGCTGATCGGCGGCGAGTGGTGTGCGGCTTCGGGCGGCGAGTGGATCGAGTCGATCAACCCGGCCGACGAAACACCGACCGGCCGCGTACCGGCGGGCACGGTGGCCGACGTGCAGCGAGCGGTCGCAGCCGCGCAGGCGGCCCAGCCTGCCTGGGCGGCCCGTTCGGTCTGGGAACGCGCTGCGGTGCTGCGCCGCGTCGCGGCCCGGATCCGCGAGCGCGGCGCCGAGATCCTGCAGCTCGAAGCGCGCGATACCGGCAACACCATCGGCAAGCTCGGCGCGGACGTGCAGATCGCGGCCGGGTACCTCGAGTACTTCGCGGGGCTCGGCTCCGAGATGAAGGGCGAAACGGTGCCCGCCACTGCGCAGGGGCTGCATTTCACGCTGCGCGAGCCCTGGGGCGTGGTGGCGCGCATCGTGCCGTTCAATCATCCGTTCATGTTCGCGGCGGCGCATCTGGCCGCGCCGCTGATGGCGGGCAATGCGGTCGTCGTGAAGACGCCCGAGACGAGTCCGCTGTCGGGCAGCCTGCTCGGCGAGATCTGCCGCGAGCTGCTGCCAACCGGTCTCGTCAACATCGTGCACGGCTACGGCATGCCGGTGGGCGATGCGCTGGTGCGCCATCCCGCCGTGCGCCGGATTGGCTTCACGGGCTCCGTGCCCACGGGCCTCGCGATCCAGCGCGCAGCAGCCGAGGGCGGCGTCAAGCACGTGTCGCTCGAGCTCGGCGGCAAGAACCCGTTCATCGTGTTTCCGGATGCCGACCTGGACAAAGTCGTCGACGGCGCCGTGGCGGGTATGAACTTCTCTTGGGCCGGCCAGTCTTGCGGGTCGACCAGCCGGCTGCTGCTACACGAGGCCATCCACGATGAAGTCGTCGAGCGGGTCGCGGCGCGACTGCGGGCGTTGCGCCTCGGGGATCCGCTCGACCCGGCGTCGGAGATGGGGCCGGTGAACTCGCGGCGCCAGTACGAGCGCACGTTGGGTTTCATCGAATCGGCCCGCACAGAGGGCGCACGACTGGTCGTGGGTGGGCGGCGGCCGCCGGGATCCGCCTTCGAGCGCGGCTTCTGGGTGGAGCCGACCTTCTACGCCGACGTCGACCCGCGCATGCGCGTCGCGCGCGAGGAAGTCTTCGGGCCCATCCTGTGCGCACTGCGCTGGCGCACCGAAGACGAAGCGATCGACCTCGCCAACGGCACCGAGTTCGGCCTGACCGCCGCGATCTGGACGCGGGATCTCGCGACGGCGATGCGCGCGATGCGCCGGCTGCACTCTGGCGTGGTGTGGATCAACACCGCCGGCCAGCACTTCGTCGGCACGCCCTTCGGCGGCTGGAAGGACAGCGGCCTGGGCGGCGAGGAATCGCTTGAAGAGCTGTTGTCCTACACGCAGGTCAAGGCTGTGCACGTGCTGACTTGAGCGCGCGCCACAGCACGTAGGCGGCGATCGGATTCGCGACGGCCGACACGATGGCCATCGAATGGCCGAGCCGCAGCTCGTCGCCGAACAGGTGGTCGGTCAGCAGCGCAACGGCGAACGGACCGACGATCGCGCCGACCAGCGTCAGCGACAACTGGTAAAGCGCGCCGAACTGCGCGCGCATCTGATCCGGCGAGATGGACTGGATGTAGGCGCCGCCGGGGCCTGCCGCCGCCGTGCCGAAGACGAACGTGAAGAAGATGACGGTGGCGTGGCCCAGCATCGTCGGCATCAGCGGTGCAATGACCGAGGGTAGCAGCAGGCCTAGGCCGCACCAGCACAGCACCCGCAGCTTGGCGTGCCGATCGCCGCGACTCTCGAGGTGATCGGCGATCGCGCCACCGGCGACGGCGCCGAGCAGGCCGCCCAGCAGTGCGACCGTGCCGATCGTCGCAGCAGCCTCGCCGATGGTCGCGCCGTACTGACGCTGGTATAGCGCCGGTGTCCAGGTCATCACCGCGAAGGCGGTGATCGAGGTCGTGCCATACCCGATGAACACATAGCCGTAGCGCGAGGCGTTGGCGCGGAAATGCCGCCAGACCTGCTGGCCGGTCGCCGGCGTGAATCCCGCTGACCGCGGCGGCTCGCGCACCAGCAGCATCAGGGCAGCTACAGGGAGCCCCAGCAGGCCGACACAGACCATGACGAGTCGCCAGCCGGAAAGATCGCCGAACAGCGGCAGCGTCACCGTGCCCTGGCCCATGACCCAGCTGATGACGGCGCCGCCCAGCAGGAAGGCGATGCCGCTGCCCGCCGTGACGCCGGCGCTGAACACACCGATCGCGAGCGCCAGTCGCTGTGGCGGGAAATAGCCTGCCAGCAGTGAGTAAGCCGACGGCGACAGGGTGGCCTCGCCAACACCGACTCCGATCCGGTACAGGAACAGCTCGAGGTAGTTGCGCGCGGTGCCGGCAAACGCGGTCATGAGGCACCACATGGTGATGCCGGCAGTGACGATCCACTTGCGGCTGTAGCGATCTGCCCAGCGCGCGATCACGAGTCCCATGCCGCAGTAGAAGATCGCGAACGCGGCGCCGGCCAGCAGGCTGAACTGGACGTCGGTGATCTGCAGCTCTGCCTTGATCGGCTGGACGAGCAGCGACAGGATCAGCCGGTCGATGAACGATACGCAGTTGGCGAGGCTGAGCACCACGACCACGAACCAGGCATAGGCCAACGACGGGGCGCGTTGGCCGGACAGTGGAGCGCTCAAGCGATGGCCTTTGCGGAATGGAACCTGGACCGCAGTATATCCGCGGGAGGATCACATGCTGGTCGGTATCCTGAAGTGGACTGCCATCGTCGCAGGTATCTTGGCCGCGCTGCTTGGGCTGGGGGCGCTCGTCTATCGCGACACCCCGGCCGCTGAACTCGAAGCGCGCTGGGCGACCCCGCCCTCCAGGTTCATCGAAATCGATGGCGTCCGATTCCACTACCGCGACAGTGGCAGCGGCCCGGCCGTGGTGCTGGCCCACGCCAACTACGCCAATGCCTTCATGTGGGATCCCTGGGCGAAGGCCCTCGAGGATCGTTACCGGGTCATTCGGCTCGACCTGACTGGGCATGGCCTGACCGGGCCCGATGCCAGCGGCGACTACTCGCTGGCGCGGACCGTGCGACATTTCGAACTGTTCGTCGATGCGCTCGGTCTCGATCGGTTCACCGTGGGCGGCAGCTCTCTGGGCGGCACGGTCGCGATGCATTACACCGTGAAGCACCCCGAGCGCGTGCGCGAACTGATCCTCGTGAATCCCGGCTCGCTGGAGAAGGACGTGCGCGGGCGCGACAAGCCGCTGGATGTGCCTCGCGTGGCCAATGTCATCGCTTACGTGACGCCGCGTTTCTTTGCGAGCGGGCTGCTGAAGGCCGGCTATGGGGACAAGGAAAAGCTCACGGATGCCGTCATCGACGAGTGGTACGAGATGTGGCTGCGCAAGGGCAATCGCATGGCGATGCTGGATCGCCTGCGCCAGTACATCTCCGGAGATGTCGAAGGCAAGATCCGCGCCGTGCGGGTGCCGGTGCTGCTCGTCTGGGGCGAGAAGAATACGCGCGTGCCGCTGCCGCTGGCCTACGAGTTCCAGAAGCTGCTGGTGTCCAGCCCCGACGTACGCCTCGAAGTGCTCAAGGGCGTGGGCCACATGGCCGTGCAGGAGGCGCCGCAAGAGTCGGCGCGGATCGTCCGGGCCTACCTCGATGCGGCGCGAGCGCGCGACGAGCCCGTGCCGGCGACCGCCAGCGCCGTACTCGGGGCGGCAACCGCGCGCTAGAACCGCGGCTTGCGCTTCTCGACGAACGCGCGCGCGCCTTCGGCGAACTCCGGCGTCGCAAAAGCGTCGTCGTACCAGGCGCGCGTGGCCGCGGTCTCGGCGACGGCGCCGTCCACGAGGGCACCGACCACGCGCTTGGCGCCTCGCACGGAATTCTGCGCATTGGCGGCGATGCCGAGCGCGAACTCGCGCGCGGCATCGAGCAGCTCCGCGGCCGGGAACAGGTGGTTGACCAGGCCGCAGTCATACGCTTCGCGCGCCGACACGCGGCGCCCGGTGAACAGCATCTCCTTGGCGAACGACGGACCCACGAGGTCGACGAGCCGCTTGGTGTCGGCGAGGCTGTAGACGAGCCCGAGTTTCGCCGGCGGAATCGCAAAGAAGCTGTCGTCGGCGGCCAGGCGGATATCGCAGGCGAGGGCGAGGCCGCAGCCACCGCCGGCGCAGGCACCGTGGATCACGGCGATCGTGGGCAGCGGCAGTCGTGCCCAGACGTCCTGCGCGACCTGCACGGCGGCCTGCATGGCCTGCATCTGGGCGGGGTTCGCGAGCGCCGTGTGCATCTCGGCGATGTCGGCGCCAGCACTGAAGGCCTCCTGGCCCGCACCGCGCAACAGGGCGACTCGCGTCGTGGCGTCGGCTTCGATCTGCGCGGCGAGCTGCGGCACGGCCTGCCACATCGCGCTCGTGACCGCGTTGCGGCGGTCCGGCCGGTTCAAGGTCAGCCACGCCAGCGGCGGCGTGGATTCGATCTGAATGTCGCTCATGGGTCTCGTTGACACGTCTGGCGGGAGTTGATGTTATCAGCGCCCCGCAGCGCCAGAAAAAGGAGTTTCGAATGGGGATGTATCCCGATCTCGCCGGCAAGGTGGCCATCGTCACCGGCTCGGGGCGGCGCAAGGGCCTGGGCGAGGCGATGGTGCGTCGGCTCGCGGCCGAAGGTTGCCGGGTCGTCGTCAGCGACATCGGCGCGGCGCGCGGTGCGGAAATCCCCGCCACGGCGATCGGCAGCAAGTCCGAGATGCAGCAGATCGTCGAAGAGATCCGTGCCGAGGGTGGTGATGCGATCGGCCTGACCTGCGATGTGCTCGAAGAGCAGCAGGTCGCTGGGCTGGTCGCGCAGACGGTGGCGCACTACGGTCGACTCGACATCATGGTCAACAACGCCGGCATCGGCTACCTGATGAAACCGCTGGTCGAAATGGACCAGGCGAGCTGGGATGCGGTGCTCGGCGTCAACCTGCGCGGCGTGTTCTTCGGCATCAAGCACGCCGCGATCCAGATGATCAAGCAGGGCGAAGGCGGGCGCATCATCAACATCGGCAGCCAGGCTTCAAAGTCAGGCTTCCCGTTCGCGGCACCGTATGTGTCCTCGAAGCATGGCGTTATCGGCTTGACTCGCACGGCCGCCATCGAGCTCGGCGCGCGCGGCATCACGGTCAACACGATCTGTCCGAACCATGTCACCACCGGGCTCGGCGCCTGGCAGAACGAGTACTTCAGCGCCGCCACCGGGCGCAGCCAGGAGCAGTACCTCGCCGACATGCGCGCGCGCATCCCGCTTGGGCGTCCCGGCCTGCAGGACGACATCGCCAAGGCCTGCGCCTTCCTCGCCTCTGCCGAAGCCGCCTACATCACGGGCGAAGGCATGAACGTCTCCGGCGGCGAGGAGTATCACTGACGTGGCAGGCCTGTCTGCATGGCAGTGGCCGAACGGCGCGCGTCTCGCGTTGTCGCTGGTCGTCAACGTCGAAGAGGGCGCGGAGTTCAACGTGCTCGATGGCGATCGCGGGCCGGATCCCGTCGATGAACTCGGCATCACGCTGAAGAAGCCGGTGCGCAACTTCGGCAACGAGAGCAACTACGCCTACGGCATAAACGAGGGCGCGCCGCGCGTGCTGCGGCTGTTGTCGAAGTACGGCATGCCGGCGACGTTCACGGCGGCGGCCGTCGCGCTGGAGCGCGCCCCGGACGTCGCGCGCGGGATCGTCGCGGGCGGCCACGAAGCCTGCGCGCACGGCTGGCGCTGGGCCCATCAGATGGGGATGTCGGAGGAGCGCGAGCGCGAGTTCATCGCCAAGGCGGTGCAGAGCATCGAGCGCACGACGGGCACGCGGCCGGTGGGCTGGCTGTCGCGCTACCTGCACACCGAGAACACCCGCCGTCTGCTGCAGGAAGCAGGCTTCGCGTATCACATGGACGACTACAGCCGCGATGTCCCGTTCTGGGATCGGACGCTGCCCAAGCCCATGGTCGTGCTGCCGTATGCGCTGGATTCGAACGACATGAAGATCTGGAACGCGCCCGCCCTGACGCCGGCAGCCTGGCTGCAGTACGCCAAGGACACGCTCGATTGCCTGTACGAGGAAGGCGCGCAGCAGCCGCGCATGATGTCGCTGGGTGTGCATCTGCGCATCATCGGCCGGCCGGGCCGCATCGGCGCGTTCGAGAGTTTCCTGCGCTATGCCGCGGCCACGCGCGGCGTCTGGATCGCGACCCGCCGCGACATCGCCGCGCACTTCGCGCAGGTCGCTCAGTAAGTCGCAGACAGCTCGGCCTGCAGCTGCTCTGCGAACGCGACCACCTGCAGGTCGCTGCCGTGGGCGCCGATCAGCTGCACGGAGGCGGGCAGGATCTCGCCGCGCAACCAGACTGGCATGGCGAGCGCCGGCAGCCCCGTGGCGCTCGCGATCGCCGTCAGGTCGGCCGTGTTCTGTGGGCGCCGTTCGCCGTGCGGGAAGGCGCGCACGGCCGTCGTCGGCACCAGCACGGCATCGAGCGAACGCATGCTATCGCTCCAGCCGGCGTGGAAACTCGCGATGCGCGCCTCGGCTTGCTGCACCTCGTCGGCATTCAGCTTGCCGCCATAGCGGATGAAGGCGCGCAGGCCATCCGAGTAATCGTCGGGCCGGGCGCTGATCCGCTCGCCGTGGACGCGCCACATCTGCACTTCGCACAGCGCCAGGATCGCGCGGCGCAGCCGTGGTACATCCCAGCGGGTCAGGTCGATGGGCACCAGTTCGGCGCCGAGTCGCCGTGCCGCATCGACGGCCAACGCGAACGTCGCCAGTACCGCCGGCTCTGCCTGGAATGACTCGAGGCCCACGGCGAAGCCGACCCGCGCGCCCGCGAGTTTGCGGGTCGCAGTACGCAGCGGCGTGGCCAGCGATACCTTGCACGCCGGGTCCTGCGCAGCGAGCACACGCAGCAGCCAGCCGAGGTCGCGCGCGCTGCGCGCCATGGGTCCGACGTGGTCGAAGCGCAGGTGCACGGGGACGACATCGCTGACGCTGATCAGGCCATAGGATGGTTTCAGCGCATAGCAGCCGCAGAACGCGGCCGGGATGCGCACGGAGCCGATCGTGTCCGTGCCGAGCGCGAACGCGCACAGGTTGGCGGCCACCGCTGCGCCCGAGCCGCCGCTCGATCCACCCGCCGAATAGCCGTGCCGGTGCGGGTTGTGGATCACGCCGTACCACGGGTTCATGCCCTCGGCGCCGAGCGCGCCTTCGTCCATGTTCGTCAGGCCGACCGGAATCGCCCCCGCGGCCCGCAGACGCGCGACGACGAAGGCATCGTTCGTCGCGAGGTCGTCGCGCCGGAACCGCAAGCCGGCCGCGTGCGGCCAGTCCTTGACGGCAATGTTGCCCTTGATCGCCACCGGCAGCCCATCGAGCGGGCCCAGTAGCTGGCCATCCCTGCGACGCTGGTCCGACTCGAGCGCGAGTTGCAGCGACTGCTGCCGATCGACATGCGTGTAAGCGCCGAGCGTGCTGGCCGCGATGGCATCGAGGCAGTCGCCGACCAGCGCGACACTGCTCTGCAGGCCGGCTGCCAGAGCGCCGGCCAGTTCCGTGGCGTCGGGCGCGGCCTTCATTCGCCCTTGAGTGCGCGCGCGTCGATCAGTCGGATCGGCTTCTGCCGACTGTCGATCTGGGTCAGGGCAGCGGTGCCGCCCGGTGCGACGAGTTCGACGCGCAGTTCCACGCCGACGCGGCGCGCCAGCAGCGTGCTGAACGCCTGCGCCAGCGCCGCGTCGCGCTCATAGCCGGCGCGGGTTTCGATGCTCACGGTAAGGTCGTCGCGGCCACTCGCATCGCGCGTCGCGCGGCAGACATACTCGCCCGCGAACTCAGGGCGGTCGTTGAGAATGGCGGCAAGCGCGAGCGGATAGACGTTGATGCCGCGCAGCTTGACCATGTTGTCGCTGCGCCCGAGCACGCCGACGATGCGGTCGAGATTCCAGCCCAGCTTCGACACACCGGGCCGCCACGCCGACAGGTCGTGGGTGTTGAAGCGGATCAGCGGATAGACGTCATCGCGATACAGCGAAGTGACCACCATGTCGCCCGGCTGCTCGCCGTCGACGCGGCGACCGGTGGCGCCGTCGATGATCTCGAGCACGTGCGCGTCTTCCATGACATACATGCCATCCTGGTCGACGCCCTCGGCCGCGATCGGGCCGGTGTCGGCGACGCCATACCAGTCGAAGATCTGCGCCCCGCCCCAGGCGCGCGACAGCACGGCGCGCGATTCGCGGCCGACATGGCCCGAGATCATGCGCACCGGAAGGTCGCGACCCGGTTCCAGTCCCATTTCGCGCGCGGTTTCGGCGAGCTGCCGGATGTAGTCGACGAAGCCGACGATGACCGTGACGCGCATGTCGCGCATCAGTTCGATCTGCGCGACCGAACGCGTCTCCTTGCCGGTGCCGGCCGACAGGAACAGGTTGTTCGTGTAGTGCAGCACGGCTTCGCGGACGAAGTGGCCGCCATTGATCATGCCGTGCCCGTAGACCGAGTGCAGCACGTCGTCCGGCTGCACGCCCTGCATGCGGTAGATGCGCGCGACCAGCAGCGCCTGGACCTCGCGCGCCTTCGGGCTGAACAGCACGACCTGCGGCCGTCCGGTCGTGCCGCTGGTCGTGTGCAGCACCGTGACCGGGCGTGATGCCGCCGGCCACTTCTCCCAGCCGTGGTAGTCGCCGTAGGGAGGATGCTCGGCGATGCTCTGCATCAGGTCGGATTTGCCGAAGATCGGCAGTTGCGGCAGATCATCGAGGCTCTGGATCTGGCCCGGCGTGACGCCGTGCGACTGCCAGAGTCGCTGGTAGAACGGAATCTCCCAGGCGCGCGCGACGCAGCGCAGGAACAGCCGATTCTGGTGCTCGCGGATTTCGGCGCGGGATCGGGTCGCGAAGCCGGCCGTGAAGGTCTCGCCGATCGGATGCTCGCGCAGCATCGCCGGATAGTCGAAGGATTCGAAATAGTGCGGGTAGTTCATGGGTCGTTCGGTGGGGTCAGCGGAACATCAGCAGGTCGACGAGTTGCCGGACGTCGGCCAGCTGGTCGAGGTGATCGACGGCGTCGATCAACTGCGCGCCGCGCGCGGCGTCTAGCGGTCGCAGCCCCGAAGCGCTCGCCCGCTCGAACTTGGCGAGATGGCGTTCACGGCTCAAAGGACGACCCGGTGCGCCGAGCACGGCCGGCAGGTCCATCGCGACGACGTGGCCATCGCGCAGCCGCACTTCGACGCGCTGCGGCGACAGGGCATTGACCGCGGGGTTGCCATCGGGGGCAACCCTAATTCGCGCCGCCAGCGCCAGTCGGCGCGGCTCTGCGAGCGCGGCGGACTCGAAATCGCGCACGTCCACGTTGCCGTTGAGCAGCGCGGTGGCCACGACGTAAGGCAGGCAGAGGCGGGCGTACGACGGCACCATGTCCGGTCGCGCGGCGCGGTCGACCAGCTGCAGCACCAGCGGGGGCGCCAGCACGCGGATTTCGGCGATGTCATCGTTGCTGAAGCCGTGCTCCGCGCGCAGCGAGAGCGCCCCGTCGACGCCGCCGTGCGTCGCCCGCCCGCTCGGAAACGGCTTGTGCGACAGCTCCGTGATGCGAAACACACGGCCCAGCTGCGCGAACGGCTCTGGATGCCAGTCGGGATCGATCAGCGCGAAGAAGCCGAACGACCCCTCGAGGAAATCGCGCGGACCCTGGATGCCGCGGCGCGCCAGCGCGATGGACGTCAGCGCCGTGCGCGCGTTGAAGCCGATCTGCATCGGCAGCACGGGCGAGCCTTCGACATGTGCCTGCATGGTCCCCGACAACTGGCTGTACGTCAGGCCGAGCGCGCTGCGCGTCGTCTCGGCATCCAGCGACAGCATGGCGGCGATGCCGGCGGTCGCGCCGAGTGCCCCGCACATCGCCGGACGGAAGAAGCGCAGCTTGTTGTGCGCCGCCATGCCGATCGTCGTCGCGACATCCACCGCAAGCGCGCAGCCGAGCAGCAGCTGCCTGCCGCTGATGCCGCCGCGCGCTTCGGCGAAGGCGACCAGCGTCGACAGCACGACGGCCATCGGATGCACGACGGCCGGCTCGTGCACGCAATCCCATTCCTGGTTGTGGATCTGGTAACCGTTCAGGAACGCGGCGGTCGCCGCCGGCACGCGCTCGCCGGTGCCCCAGATCCGCGCGTCATCGCCCCGACCCCATTCCTCGGCCACCGCGCGCAGGTCCGCGACCAGCGGCACGCGCGTGCCCGACAGCGCGACGCCCAGCGAGTCGAGGATGAAGACGCGCGTGCTGTCGCAGGCGGCGGGCGGCAGATCCTCGAAACGGGTGCCAACCACATGGGCGACCAGCGCGGCGGTGACTTGATCCGGGGCAGTGCTCACGAGTGGGGTTCCGGCGGGGCTCCGATGCTAGGAAATCGCGCGCCGCCGCTCCGGCTGTCCGGGCTGGCGACCGCCTGTCGGAATGGGGCGGTGCGAAGCCTGACGCCGGTTGGGCGGGTGCGCTGCGTTGGGTACCATCCTCGCATGGACGTCCCGCCAGCGAAATCATCCGCGCGCCCCGCGTGCGCGCCGCCCTGGACCGATGCTGGCCAGCACGCCATGTCGCCGCAGGCCGGGCACGACGATGCCGCGCGCTTCAATTTCCTGGCGAACTTCAACAAGTACATGGCGTCGCGGGTCGTCGGCGGCAACGCCGTGGCGTTCGAGAGCCGCGCGCATGACAGTTATCGGCGTGCGCAGGGGCACGACGCGCGCGACCGGCGCGAGATCCGCGACGCGATGGCCACCGACCCGTACTACCGCATGTGGAGTTCGCTGCGTCGCAGCGCCATGGAGATGCGGCAGCAGGCTGGACGATCGCTGGTGCTGCGCCAGGCCGAGGCACTGGCTGCGCGCGCTCGCGAACTCGGGGCGCGCCATCCGCAGGGCCTCGTGCTGGACGCCGCGGTGAAGCCGCCGCGCTACCAGGCGGCGATCGACAACCATTGCATGCCGGGCAGCTATTTCGCCGAGTATCTCGACGGGGATGTCAGCCCGGCCGCGAACTACGACGCCGGGATGTACGCGACCACGACCGGCCTGTTCGGGCGCTATCTGGATGGCGCTGGCGGCGGTATCGTCGAGTGGCTGCGCCGGGAGCGGCCGGGCTGGAGCCCGCGACGCGTGCTCGACCTCGGTTGCGGCGTCGGCCACAACACCGTGCCGCTCGCCAAGGCCTTTCCGCAGGCCGAGATCGTCGCCGTCGATCTGGCCGCGCCGATGCTGCGCTATGGACATGCGCGCGCGGTCGGCATGGGCGTGCGCAACATCGTCTTCCGCCAGGGCAACGTCGAGCGGCTCGCCGACGCCGATGGCAGCTTCGATCTGGTCTACAGCACGATGGTCCTGCACGAGACGTCGTGGCGCGCGCTGCGCGCGATCCTGCGCGAAGTCGACCGGCTGCTGGCGCCGGGAGGGCTGCAGCTGCACCTCGAGCAGCCGCCGTATCGCGGCATGAGCGAATTCGAGAAGTTCCTGCGCGACTGGGACTGCTACAACAACAACGAGCCGTTCTGGACCACGCTGCATGACACCGACATGCCTGCGCTGCTGCGCGAGCTGGGTTTTGCGGGCGATCGGATCTTCGAAACCGAGATCCACGCGGTCGTCGAGTCGGCCAGCCCGAAGGTGGCCACCGAGACCGAGGACTACGGGCGAGGCGGTATGTGGTACGCCGTCGGATCCGCGCGCCCGGCGAGGAGCGAGGCATGAACCCCGATGACGTCGTGCGGCTTGCCAATGCCGCGGCGAGCGGCAAGCGGCCCCATTTCTTCAGCGATGCCGACATCGACCGCCTGCTCGCCATCGTCTGGGCCATGGCGGGCGAGCTGGCCGTGACCCGCGAGCGGCTCGATACCGTCGAGCGGCTGCTGGCGCAGCGTGCCGTGCTCGAGCGCGACGCCATCGAGCAGTACCGGCCCGATCCACGAGCGGCCGAGGAGCGAGGTCAGATGCAGATCGAGTACATCGCGCGCCTGTTGCGGGTGCTGCAGCAGGAAGTCGAGGAAATGCAGCGCGGCGCGAGCCGCGAAAGCTCGGCCGACGTCGCCCGCGAACTGGCGTCGCCGTGAGCGACGTCCACGCCGTACTGGAGCGGGTCGGGGCGCTCGTCGAGGCCGGATTCGCGACGCTGTATTCGCGCTGCGAGCGCGTCGGGCGGCTCGACGCCGGC
>CAZPJE010000057.1:0-9639 GCA_964586725.1 uncultured Steroidobacteraceae bacterium
CCGGTGGCCACGTGCGCCCGAGCGGGCGGCCCCTGCGGCACCACTCGCGCCCGCAGCTTCGCGTTGGGCGCCAGCACCCCGTGGTAGCGGATCAGGTGCAGTCTCGGCCGCGGCACCAGTGCCGCCAGCCGCTGCAGGAACTCCAGTGGACTCAGCACCAGGTGCGTCGTTCCGTCTCGCCACGGCGTCTTCAACTCCAGCTGCACCTGCCCTGCCGCGTTCACCCGGATGCGCTCCTCCGACAGTGCCGGCCGCGTGATGTAGCGGCACAACCGCTCCAGCCGCTTGCGATCGTGTGCTTCGACTCGGACCGCAGCATGCAGGCTGAAACCGTCGATGTCGGCGCACAGGCGCTGGCGCGCTGCGGCCTCGTGCGGCATCGCCCCGCTCAGGGTCAGCACCCCGCGTCCTGCGCGCGGGCCGAAGGCGATGCGGTACGTCACTGCCCCCGCCTGCAGCGGGCGCAGCGTGCGCGCCTCCTCACCGTCGGTATCCGACTCGGCGAGGTATGACTGGGACTCGTCGGGCTCGACGCCATGCAGGGCCGGATCGCCGCCGAGACCGGCGGGAGCGTCGTCGGTGACCGCAGACCCGGGCAGCAAACGCCCCCACCACGAAGGCTCCAGCAGCCGCTGATTCGCAGGCTGGCGAGCTTCGAAGAGTCGCTGGGTATGACGCTGGTCCCACCGGAACCCTCGACCGAGGTAGAGGCGATGCGCCGACCAGGGGATCGAAGCCGAGACCATCTTGAAGCCGCGCAACCGTCGAAGGTTGCGTCGGTAGGCGAGCGTTCGAGCACCCTGCCCGCCCCGCCAGGCGGCATGGCCGAGCAGCGCTGCAGCCAGCCCGAACTGCCAGGGCGGGCTCAGCAACAGCCAGCCGGACGCGATCAGCACAGCGCCGCCCGCCGCCAGCGACACGCCGGCCGCGACGAGTTCGTGCGCGCCGCGGAGCCGTCCTTCCAGGGGCGCGGTCACGGGTCAGAGCCGCCAGCGACCCCGATCCGCGCGAGTCGCGGGTTGATTGGTGGCAGCGGGTCGAGCAGGCGCTGAGGCTGCTCGATGACGATCCCATGCACCCTGGCGGTTGTCTTGCCGTTCTTGGTCCAGGCGTAGCCGAGCACGCTCGCCCCGTCTGCCCCGACAAGGTGCCATCCGGCTTTGAGGACGGAACGCTGCAGACGCTTCAGGCTCTCCTGGGAGTTCGCATCGGCACCCTGCCATGCGAGGAAGGACCGGAAGATGCCCGGCGACACCAGCAACAGGCCTTCGGGGACGTGATGGACCAGGGCCGTGCGGGTGTTGATCTCGATCGAACCCTCGGCCAGCCCGTCGCGGAGCCAGCCGAACAACTCAGGAAGCGCCAGGGCCGACAAGGAGGCCGGCGAGGCGTGGGTCGCAAGTGCTTCAGAAGCAGATAGCGCCGGCGGCTGCTCCGTGTCGAAAACGGCCTTCGGATCGATGTGCGATGCGCGCCGATGTCCTTGCGCTTTATCGAACGGAGCCGCCGCGTCAGGGAGACCGGAGAGCGCTTCCTTCAGGATCGCCAAGATCGGATTGTCCTGACCGCATCGATCGGAAAGCACCCCAGCGAGCGCAGCGCTCGCCTCTCGGTCCTGGCCGATCCAGACGCAGCCGAGTTCGGGCACGATGCACTCGTACCGGCTCGCAGGAGTTCCGGAGCCCGGAGCCTCCACCCGCCGCAGCAAGGCGGCCACCAGCACCGCGTAGCTCCAGCGATGCGCCAGTTCCCCCACCCGCTCGGGGGGCGCGTTCGGGGGCAAGATTCGGTCACGGCGAACGGCAAGGGCGCGGAGCGCAAGCCGCACCGAGCGTCCGAGCGGCTGGGTATCCGCTGCAGCATCACCATCGCGGGCGGACGGCACACACCCCGCAAGCCCACGGATCACGGGCTCGACCAGGACTTCGAAGACCTCGCTGGGGAACGCAAGGCGCGCCCGCAGCAGCGCAACGGGATCGGCCGTGATGGGCCGGCCCGGCGCCCGCAGCGCGTCCGGCGGGCGACTGCGCACTGTCTCGATGGCGGCCATGCGCCAGTATTCGAGGGCTGGTCGAGGTCGTCAGCGTCAATCAGTGCCCGCGGGCAGGCCCGATTCGAGGCAGCCGGATCGGGGGCTACTGCTCCGAGTGCCGGAAGTTGTCTCCGGCTGGATTGATTGCCCAACCGATCACCATATGATTAGATCCTGCAGCGGTTTTCACCCATGGATTCAAATTCCCGCCACCAAATCCTCAAGCGCCTGCAGACAGGTCTTGCCCGGGGTGCGCCGTTCGACCTGAGCACCCTGGCACAGGTCGGGGTGTCTGCCCCACTGGCTGCGCGCTACGTCGAAAGCGGCTGGCTCGTGCGCCTGGCACAGGGCGTGTACGCCTTCCCGAAGGACGATTTCGGGGTGTACGGCGCATTGATGTTCCTGCAACAGCGCGTGCCCGGGCTGCACATCGGCGGCAAGAGTGCGCTGGCGCTGCAGGGCGTTCGACACAACCTGCGCGTCCGCGAGCCCCTGGTACTTTGGGGTGATGTGCGCTTCGCCCTGCCCGACTGGTTCACCTCGCGGTTTCCCGCACGCTACGTGCAAGCGCGGTTGTTCGACTGGCCGGATGAGATGCTGGCGGCCAAGACCGTCGCGACGCCCGCCGGGCTGCCCGACGGACTACGCGTGTCGGCATCGGAGCGCGCAGTGCTGGAGCTGCTGTACGACGTCGGCACCCGCCAGAGCCTGGATGAGGCCCGCAACCTGTTCGACGGGGTGCGTTCGCCTCGCAAGGAGCTGATGGGCCAGCTGCTGGCCACCTCCACCAGCGTGAAGACCGTGCGGCTCTTCCTGACGTGGGCCCGTGAGAGCGGCATGATGGACGTGGACGATCTGCGCGCTCGCTACCCGCTGCGAACCGGCAGCGGCAAGCGCTGGATGAGCCGGATGCCCGACGGTACCTTTCTGACGCTGAAGCCCCATGGATAAGCGCCATGTCGACGCCGCTCACACGGCTGCGACCCGGGTGGGCTCAACCCTCCCCTCATGGCAGTCGAGACGCATCGCCGAACACCCGTCCCATGAACGCGCCTCGAAGAGATCAACCAGGACCGTGGATCGATGATGCTGACCGCCCCCCATGGCTTCTCCCCGCTCTCCGACGAGGAGATCGATGAACTCGAAGCCTTCCTGATGGAGGACCGCGACGGAGCCGAGGCGATGATGTTCGACATGATGGACGGCTACATGCACGCCGTGGCCATCGGGCCCACCACACTGAAGCCCCAGCAGTGGCTGCCGCCGATCTGGGGGCATACGCAGGCTCAGGGGATGGTGCCGGCCGCGCAGAGCCTGGAGCAGATCAACCGGATCCTGGAGCTGGTGATGCGCCACTTCAACAGCATCATCGCCGCCCTGGAGGACGAGCGGCCGGACATCTACCCCCACTGGTCCGTCATGGAGTTCGAAGGCCGGAAGTTCGACGACGCCGAGGGTTGGGCCTGGGGCTTCGTACAGGGAGTGGACCTCTGCCGTGCCGACTGGCAACCGCTGCTGGAGACGGATCAGGGCCGGGCCTGGTACCGGCCGATCGGTCTACTGGGAGAGGACGACTTCGGCCCCGAACAGGACGCGCTCACGCGCACGCCGGCACAGAGGGCCGAGCTGGCCTTGCAGATCCCAGAAGCCGTCCTGGGCATGCACGCCCACTGGCTTCCCCTGCGCCTGGCCATTCACGAACGAACGGTGGCCCATACCCTTCAGGCGAAGGTGGGCCGAAACGAACCGTGCCCCTGCGGCAGCGGCAAGAAGTTCAAGAAATGCTGCGGAGCGCCTGCCGACTTGCATTGAGGGTGCAGATGACACAGTAGATTTCAGATCAATAGCAAAGTGGACTTGGTTGAGATGGCAAAGTAGAATCTAGGGCTATCTCAAAGTAAATCCATGCCGCCGACACCACGTCAGCCGAAAGGCAACCCGATCCTCACAGCTGCGCTAAAGACCCTCAAGCGTCTCCAGGAAAAGCACCACGGCGTTGTCGAGGCCTCTGACTTCAAGAATGACGAGCAGCGTGCCGTGCTGGTCGATACGGGCTTCTTAAGGCCTGTGATGAAGGGCTGGTACATCTGCAGCAGCCCGAGCGACGGCGAAGGAGACTCGACCGCGTGGTACGCGTCCTTCTGGGCCTTCGTATCGGGGTACCTGGGAAAGCGCTTTGGCAAGCGCTACTGCCTGAATCCCGAGGCATCGCTGTTGCTGCACACGGGCAACACCACCGTCCCCAGGCAGGTCACTTGCGTCACGATCGACAGCGGCACATCGAAGGTGGACCTGCCTTTCGACAACTCACTGCTCGTGTATCCCGACAGGAACCGGGTTCCCAAGGCACGCATGGAGGTGCGGGGTCTGCAAGTCTGGCCCGTTGCCGAGGCCCTGTGCCTGGCCGGTCCGTCGTTCTTTATCAACCATCCGCGCGAAGCCGAGATCGCACTGGCCACCCTCCGCAGCGCATCCGAGTTGCTGCCGACGCTGCTGGCGGGCGACAAGATGGTCACGGCCGCCGGGCGGTTGGCGGCTGCATTCGAGTTCGTCAGGCGCCCTGACGAGGCTGAACTCATACGGAGGGCATTTGCCAAATCCCGGATCACGCTCAAATCCGTGAACCCCTTCGAGCTGGCCGAGCCCACCATTTCGCCCAGCAAGGAGCGCTCGCCGTATGTGTTGCGCCTGCGCTCCATGTGGGCTGGGTGGCGCCAGGACGTCATCGATGCCTTCCCGCCTGCGCCTGGCCTCGACAAGCAGCGGGCGGGCTATCTTGCCCGGGTCGATGAGCGCTACGTCTCTGACGCTTACAACTCCCTGTCCATCGAAGGCTACCGCGTCACCGACGAACTCATCGAGCGGGTGGCTCGTGGCGACTGGAACCCGGACGGCGAACCCGAGCACGACAAGACCCGGAACGCGCTGGCCGCTCGGGGCTACTACCAGGCCTTTCAGGCTGTGAAAGAGAGCATCGGCAAGGTGTTGACTGGGGAAAACGCCGGTATCGTCGTCAAACGCGACCACCACGATTGGTATGCAGAGCTGTTCGGACCGTCCGTGACAGCCGGCATCATCGAAGCGAGCCAGCTTGCCGGTTATCGGCGTGGCCCTGTCTTCATCCGCAATTCGATGCACACGCCGCTCCCCAGCGAAGCCATCCTGGATTCTCTGGAAGCGCTGTGGGAATTGATCGAGGCGGAACCTGAAGCCTGCGTTCGCGCTGTGCTCGGCCACCATCTCTTCGTCTTCATCCATCCGTACTACGACGGCAACGGCCGCATCGGCCGCTTCCTGATGAACACGCTTCTAGCGTCAGGCGGCTACCCGTGGACGGTGATCCGGATGAGCCGGCGAGATGAATACATGAAGGCCCTGGAGGCCGCGAGCGTCAAAGGTCAGATCACGCCGCTGGCCCAGTTCATCGCGCAGGAGATGCGTGAATGGGCCCCAGAGCGCGCGGGAAAGGCCTGAGGCCCGGCACCGCAAGTCGACCCCATTCGGGCCTTTACCGGCGCGCATGCGAGCGCTCCGCGCTCCTGCCCCACGGATTCGAGTGCGCAGGATTTCGCAGGAAAGTCTGGTCGGTCAGCGACTCAAGAAACGCCACTACATCAGCGACTTCGGCCTCGCTGATCTCGAAGCCGGCGATAAACTCGCTGCGCAGCGGGTTGGCGGGACGGCCATCATGCACTGCACGCCCTGCGCGGGCGTAGTGGGTGCGCAGCACATCGCTCAGCGTCGGGATCGAGCCGTCGTGCATATAGGGTGCCGTGACGGCCACGTTGCGCAGGCTGGGGGTACGAAAGCGCCCCGCATCGCGCGGCGCGCCAGTGAACTCGACAATGCCCGGCGAGGCTTTCGGGTAGGCCCCCTTGCCGTCCTTGTTGTAGAGCCCCGTGTTGTGGAAACCAGTCTCGGGGAACGGCGCTCGCACGTGTTTCACGTTGTCGGTGAAGTTGAAGCCACCGTGGCAGTGGTAGCACTCGAGCTTCTCCCCGAAAAACAGATCCTCGCCGCGCTTGGCAGCGGCACTGATCGCGTTGGGCTGTCCACCGTACCGATACCTGTCGTAGGGGCTGTCAAAGCTCAGCAACGAGCGCTGGAAACTTGCCAACGCGCGGGTCAGCGTCGCGAGTGTGTAGAGCGCCGTATCCCCCTGCCTCGCTTGCTCTGGAAATGCCCGCGCGAACAGACGACGATACGTCGGGTCATCCCTGAACATCGCAAACAGATGCTGCTCACGGCCCGCCATACCCATCTCCACCGGGTGCTCCCCGAAGAGCGGGATCAGCGCCTGCACCTCAAGGGACGTGAGCTGCGGGTTCTGCCACGTCAGCACCGGCAGATAGGCCACATTGGCCAGGCTCATTGCGCTGCGCGTGCCGACTTCGCCATTGACGCCCGTCGAAACCGCCTTGCCATCGGTGAAGGCTCGAGCCTGCTCGTGACAGGTGGCGCAGGACATCGAGCCGTCTGCCGACAATCGCGGGTCATGGAACAAGTAACGGCCCAACTCGACCTTGGCTGCCGTCATCGGGTTGTCGGCGGGCACAGCGGGAGGGGGCAGCCAGGATGGTAGCGACCATTGCCAGGCCGGTGCCGCTGCGCCGAGCAGCACCGTTCCAACCGCAGCCAGAGCGGCAACCCGAACCGTGCGTAGCCACCGTCTCATGGGCTGGCCGTCAACGCACCGTGAACAGGCGCTGCGGTCCCGGCGCCGCCTGGCCTCCATAGGGCAGGCCGAGCGCGCCCATCACCGGAGGACAATCGGGGTCGTTGGGGAAGCTCATGCAGCCGGGCGAAGTCTTGGGTGCGTTGACGTCTACGTTGGCACCCGCTAGCACAGCGCCTATATCGGTTACCACCGTCTGTCTTGCGACATCGAAGCGATCGAAGGCCACCGCGACACGGTTGGGGTGAGCGCACTGGGAAGCTGGCGCCTCCGTACGCGAGGGCGACGCACACATTGTGCTGCCGAGATGCACCGAGAAGCCAGATGCGTTGCCGCCTCCTCGGGGATCAGGTGTCGCCGTGGTGTTCGGCTGGCCGCTGCTGGCCGTGTCGAATTTCAGGAACTTGTAGCCGCCCTGCCAGTTCCAGAACATCGCCGTGAGGTTCAGCGGCGAACGAGCCACCGTCGGATCGCCGTGGTTGCGCGCGAAGGGTACCCCCAGCGTGAAGCGCAACCCGACGTACCGGCCAGCCGGTACCTCGCCCCTGACCTCGGTATTCATGGGGGTAGTGCCATTGCGGCACGGGCCGGTGCCATTCTCGAAGTCCAAGAGCGCGATGTTCTCGAACTGCCAGATGCCGTCTTGCGTCAGCGCCACTGGTACGGAACGGCCAGCCTCGTCGATCAGAGCGACTTCGCTGACATAGAACCGGAAATCGCTGGGCGTGATCGTCGAGCGCATGGTGCCCACACCCGAATAGCTCTGCCCGCAGGTGAAGGCCTGGCTACCGATCTGGGCGGCGAACCGAACGGTGACGGGTTGCATTCCAGGGGCGGCAATCCCGCCTGGGGGAATCGATCTGGTAGTGCACGCGGACAGCATCGCCAGCGCGGCGAGCAGTCCGCATCGCGCCATTGCTGAATTGAATCGGACCATGGGAATCTCCGTAAGAAATCGATTGATTGCAGGTTCCAGTCAGTGCTTGTGCTCGTGGGCGCCCGGCGAGACGCGGGGCTGCTGCACCCAAACCGTCACCTCGCGCTCCCCAGCCCTCTCGAAACGCAAGGTCAACGGGAAGCGGTCCCCGACCTTCAGCGGCTGCTTCAGGTCGATCAACATGAGATGGTGGTCACCGCCGTGGCGGAGACGAATCTCTGCCCGGGGCGGCAGGGCGATGCCATCGACAGCACGCATTCGCATCACGTTCTGAGCGTCGACGACACTGCGGTGGATCTCGACGGCTTGCGCAACCGGGGTGCTTGCGCCGATGAGGCGGTCAGGCTGGTCGCCCGAGTTGCGCAGGGCGCGCAGGTAGGCGGCCCCGTTGACAGCGCCCGGGGGCGTGGGGGTGGCGTAGGGATGTTCGATGCGCAGCGGGCCAAGCCTGAAATCATGGGCTTCGACCGACGGCGCCTGCAGCGAAACCGCCGATCCGGCGAGCGTCAGCAGCAACAGACGGCGACGATGGCTGGGAGGGTTCATCGGCGCTCCTGTTGCCATGGAGGCAAGGTGAACGGAACCACGGCGCGCAGACAGATCCTTCCCGCGGAGCGTGCCGTCGATGTCGCCGAAATCGGAGGGCCAATACGGGGATGTGCGCCAACCGTCCGCAAATCCGTCTCGTCGCTGGGTGTCATAGGTCGGCTCCATGGAGAGATCCGCCTGGTTCCTGCGCAGCGCTCCTCATCTGACAGCAAGGCGGCAGTGCCTCGCCGGCTCGCATGGGGATCAGCGTCAAGGGTGGAGCGGGGACCGTACGTGTCGGGCTCACCCGGACGCTGGTTTCGGCGGTCGTCTGATTGAGTGGGGCGGGACCGGCGGCGCCCTGTCCACTCGACCACAAGACCCATGCGACAAGGGCAATCACGCCCCCGATGTTGATGTGTGTCATGGTGCGCATGACACGTTCGAAGATGTCCATGAACCTCTCCTGAGACCAGATTCCAGCGTCTGATCGCTCGGAACCCGTGATCGATGAGCACGAGGATGGTCGAGGTCGGGACGACCGACCCCTCGCAGCGTTCAGGCGATCAGGAGGAGTGCGGGGGCGCGCGCGGCTGCGCGCCTCGCCACGCATGCAAGGTGCGTGGCGCGGTCAGGAGGGTACGTGCAAGTTCGTGGGCCAGCCCGACCGCCAGGTACCACTCGCGGCCCTCAGGAAGCGGCCCGAGCGCAGGTGTGTGCGGCGAGCAGCACGGACAGTGTTCGAAGGCATGGGCGGACGCGGGCCCACGCTTGCTACCGTCATCGCCGGTCTGAATCCACCGGGATCCTTGGGTCGTGCAGACTTCGACCCAGCTATCACCCGAGCCTGCCGCCAGCGCATGGCCTAACGAAGGGGCGAGCGAACCCATCAGGACAGCCAGAACGGCTATCAAGCTGACCAGTCGCGCACGGGTACGGAGACGGAACATTGTTTTGAAGATATCAGATTCACGACTCCCGATCGGGATCCTCTGGGGATAGGAATTTCAAACGCCCTCACAAGGCCCGGCAGGGGGTAGCAAGCCGGGGTAGCAAGCCCGGCAGGAGGAAGCCAGCGCCAAGCGCAGGGGGCTGCACGACGCGTAAGCGGCCTGTCGAACGCATCCGGGCGTAAACGCAGCCTGATGCCGGGACGGCGCGCAGCCGCCACCCGACTGCGGCGCTTGTGCGCCAGCCCATGGTGCGCGCCCCGGATGGCGCGCGCTTCTCAGTCTGCGGCGAACGCGTGGCCCGCGTGGCCCGCCTCGCTCGCCCGTCCCCGGGGCGGCGGCCGCGGATCCAACCCTAGGTGGGTGAGGATCTTCCCGATCGCTGCCCGCTGCAGGATCGCCGCGATGATCTTCAGCTCCCCGGCGCCGCAGCTCGGGCAGCGCCGCAGGTCGATGTCGAAGACGCGCTTGAGCAGCCGCGCCCAGCCGATGTGCTGCGCCCGGGCCCGCACCGGCT
>CAZPJE010000058.1:0-21046 GCA_964586725.1 uncultured Steroidobacteraceae bacterium
AATCCGGCCATGGCATCGCTCACCTCATCGACGCAGAAGCCGCGTCGTCACCTGCGCGCAGCCCTGCTGCTCGCGGCCGCGACGCTCGCCGGATGCGCGGCGCGTCCGGCAAATGACATCGTCGAGCAACTGGATGAGGCCTCCGGCACGACGCTGACGCGCCTCGATGCACCGGTCGAACTGACCACGACGACCCCGCGCGGCGCCAATGCGGATCCCTTCGCCTATGTCGGTGCGTTCGAAACGAACCGCATGGGCAAGCGCGAGCGCTGGCTGTGGATTGCCGTGCCCGATGAGCGCGGCGATGCGCGCCTGCCGGAACTGAGCGTCGCGGGCCGCGAACTGCCGCTCCGCAGCCCGGTGACGAACCGCGGCGCCGGGCTGGTCACGGCGCCCTATCCGAAGCCGGCACCGTGGTCGGCAGAGCATCTGTTCCGGCTCGACGACGCTGCGCTGACAGCCCTCTCGAGCGGCGCGGAGTGGCGGCTGCGCGTGCCGCGGCGCGATGCGGTCGCACTCGAATTCGCGGGCCGACCTGAGCCCACCGACCTGTTGCGCCGCTTCGCCGAGCGCACCGGCGCAGGGCTCGCGCCGCCCGGCGCGCCTTAGGGCATCAGTCGCGCCCGCCCGCCAGCGACGGCGGCGCGTGCGACCCGTGCACCATGCGGCGGCTGCCTTCGCTCGCCAGCAGCGACCCCGGATAACCGGGCTCGATTCGGCCCACGGCGTCGAGCGCAGCGCGCGCCGTCGCATCGAGTTCGAAATCCTGCGCCCCCAGCAACTCGCGCAGCTGCGCGGCACTGCGCGCGCCGACGATCGGGATCGCCGCGCATGGGCGCTCGAGCAGCCAGCGGATCGCGACCTGCGCCGCGCTGTGACCGAGCCGCTGCGCCTGCTGCGCCACCTCGTCGGCGATCGCGAGGTTGCGCTCGTTCAGGAAGGCCTTGCCCCAGGAAGTCGTCGTCAGCCGGCCCGGTTGCGTCGCGCGCTGCACCGGATCGCGGCTGTACTTGCCGCTCAGCACGCCGCCCGCGAGCGGACTCCAGGCCGTGACGGCCAGGCCGAGCGCGTCGGCACACGGAATCAGCTCGCGCTCGACGTTGCGCTCGACCAGGCTGTAGTGCAGCTGCAGCGCGACGAAGCGCGTCCAGCCGCGCAGCTCCGCCATGGTCTGCGCGCGCGCGACGACCCAGGCCGGCGCGTTCGAGAAGCCGGTGTAGAGCAGCTTGCCGGCGCGCACCGCGTCGTCGAGCGCCCGCAGCAATTCATCCAGCGGCGTCTGCTGGTCCCAGGCATGCACCCAGTACAGGTCGAGATAGTCGGTGCGCAGCCGGCGCAGCGTCGCTTCCAGCGCCTGCGTCAGGTTCTTGCGCGAGTTGCCGCCGCCGTTCGGATCGGCCGGATCCGTGCTCATCGTGTACTTGCTGGCGACCACGAGCCGCGGGCGCAACGGCGCGATGAACTCCGCGAGGAAACGCTCGCTGCTGCCCTGCGTGTACATGTTCGCCGTGTCGATGAAATTGCCGCCGGCGTCGATGAACGCATCGAACATCCGCCGCGACTCCTCGAGATCGGCGCCGAAACCGTGCTCCTCGCCGAAAGTCATCGTGCCGAGGCAGAGCTCCGACACCCGCACTCCCGATCGGCCCAACCATCGATAGCGCATGAGTCCCCCTTTTTGTCGGCTGTGCAGGCCGCGCGTCATCGCGACCCGTATCGTAGTCCAGCGGCACGCCCGGAAGTGCGAGCCTCGCGGTCGCCAAGCGAGGCCGCGCTTGCCGACGCCGGGCGAACCCGTGACGATGACGGACTGGTTGACTGGAGTCTGCTGCATGCTGTTGTCCACTCGCGAGATCTACCGGGGCCGCGTCGTGCGCCTGACCGTCGACGACGTCGAATTGCCGAACGGACACCGGCTGCCGCTCGAGATCGTCCACCATCCGGGTGGTGCCGCCGTGGTCGCGATCGATGCGCAGCGCCGCGTCTGCCTGCTGCGGCAGTGGCGCCATGCCGCCGGCGGCTGGGTCTGGGAACTGCCGGCCGGCAAGCTCGAGCCCGCGGAACCGCCGCACGTGACGGCGCGCCGCGAGCTCGCCGAAGAAGCGCGCGTGCAGGCAACGCACTGGCACGAGCTCGGCCGCTACCTGAGCTCACCGGGCGTGTTCACGGAGCGCATCTATCTGTACCTGGCCACCGACCTGTCGCCCGCCGCCGGCGCGCAGGAGGAC
Source organism: uncultured Steroidobacteraceae bacterium (assembly GCA_964586725.1). GTDB lineage: Bacteria > Pseudomonadota > Gammaproteobacteria > Steroidobacterales > Steroidobacteraceae > UBA964. The sequence continues at coordinate 2,229 of CAZPJE010000058.1, forward strand.
GGCGAGGTCTTCGAGGTGCACTGGGTTCCGCTCGATGACGCCCTGCGATGGGTCGACAGCGGCGAGATCGACGACGGCAAGACGGGTTTTGGCCTGCTGAAAGCCGGGCGTTATGTCGCAGCGTGTGAACTGTGACGGCGATCACATGTCGCCATGCGCCGACACCTTACTCTAGGCCATCGCGGGGAATATGTGCCCCGCAGCGGGGCTCATGGACAACACTTCTAACAAACCCGACCGGTCGCGATTGCTGGCAAGCGGACCTTCGTCCGTCGAGTTCCCGCGTCGGCGCCTCGGGCGCATCGTCCATGACGAACGCGGCCAGGCGACCGTCGAATGGGAGCACCTCGAAGGACACGAGGCACGCGCGCCGCGCGTCGCGCTCAGCATCGTCGAGGATTCATCACCTACGGCGCGTTCGCTGCGACTCAGTTCGATGGCCGGCGGCGTCAATCCTTACGACCGCGGCGTCGAAAGCCGGCGGGCACCCGGTGACGCGGCCAAGCCGCGCAAGCCCGCCGACCTGCGCAAGCTCGATGCGTGGATCAAGCAGCGGCGCGCGGTCGAAGCGCTGCGCAAAGACAACAACGACTGAGCTCTTCAGACTGCCGCGGCAGCACGCTCGAACTTGCGCGTCTCCGGCAAGTGATACCAGCGCCTGAGCTCGGCGCTCAGCTCCACTGACCAGCCCGCGCCCCCGGCGACATCGCGGCATAACCGGCGCTCCAGCGCGCGACAGTAGCGCGCGGCATGGTCGCTCGCGCGTCGGTACAGGGCATCGCGCCCTGCCGCCAGCGCGGGTGCCACCCGGCACCGCGTGAACAACAAGTCGTGCAGCTCGGCCGGAAAGCGACCCGGGCACTGCTCCGACAACAGCGCGAACGTCGCGACGTACTTGTCGACCTCGGCCTGCAGTTCGAGCGCGAGCAGCGAAACGTCGCGATCGTGCCGCGCATGCCACGCGACGCCGACGAAGTGACTGACACCCTCGAGCACAGTCTGGTAATCGGCGACGTTGCCGGCATGCAGCGCGCGGGTCGGGTCGCTGTGCTCGAGTCGCTGCAGGACCTGCGCATCCAGGTACAGCGCCACGCCGCCGTCCGCATCACCGGTCCCGGTTTCGACCAGCAGCTGCTCGCCGGACTCCGCCGGGCGCGCGGGCTGCCGGTCTTGAGCCAGATCTCGTAGAGGCGCAGGGTATCGGCCTCGCTGTAGCGATAGCCCGCGTCGCTGACCTCGCCGAGCGCATCGGTCAGCGGCTGGAACTTGCGCGACAACTCATCGAACACCGGCGCGAGCGCGTGGCGCGATCCCCGGCCCAGCGTGTCGGGCAGCGTCGCGTAGGCACAGCCACCCATCGCGATGTGATAGTCGACGTCGACGAGTCGCCGCGCAAAGCTGCGCGCGAAGCAGCCGGCGAAGAACAGCGACAGGTCGCCGAGGCGCTGCAGCAACTGGCAGCGCTGCTGTGGAGTCGCTGCCTCCAGCGCATCGGCGAGGCGCAGCGCCAGCGGGCGCGATGCGCGGCCAGGCGGCTCTCCCGCGTGCACCTCGTCGGCGCGTGCAAACAGCGTCAGCAGGTTGACGACGTACTGCTCGGTCTGCGTTTCGACCGCGACCTGCTGGTGACCGAGAGCAGCCTGCAGCGCATCGCGAAAGTACTCGCGCAGGCTCGGCACCGCGAGCACGCGCTGCCCGGAATCACCGCCATTGCCGGATTCCTGATCGTGCATGCGACCTGCCTCCGTGTGCACAAAATGTCGCGCAGTGCGCGCGCGATTTCACGAGCCGCGCGCAGCGCCGTCCATTTCCTCTGGCAGCGGAATGGCTAGACTGTTTACATCAGCGGACGAGGAACAGGTTCATGAACGCGGGCATGCAGGATTTTGCTGGTCTGACGATCGTCGTCACGGGCGCGAGCCGCGGGCTGGGACTCGCCTGCGCAGAGGCGTTTGCGCAGCGCGGCGGCGAGCTCGTGCTGGTCAGCCGCGGCGCGACCGAACTGGAGGCGGCTGCGGCGCAGCTGCGCGCGGCCGGAGCGCGGGCCCGCGCCCTGCCCTGCGATGTCACCGACGCGGCCGCTGTCGCGCGGCTTTTTGAATCGCTGGAGCGCTGCGACGTGCTGGTCAACAACGCCGGCGGCAACCAGCCGCAGCCGTTCGTCGACGTCTCGCTCGACACGCTCGACCGGCTGCTGGCGCTGAATGTCCGCTCGATGTTCGTGACGGCCCAGTCCGCCGCGCGCCGCATGCTGGCGCAGCGCAACGGCGTGATCCTGCACATGTCGTCGCAGATGGGGCATGTCGGCGCGCCCAACCGCACGGTCTATTGCATGACCAAGCACGCGATCGAAGGGCTGACCAAGGCCATGGCGGTCGAGCTCGCGCCGCATGGCATCCGGGTCAACAGCCTTGCCCCCACCTACATCGAAACGCCGCTGACGCAGCCGTTCTTCGCCGACCCGGCGTTCCGCGCCGACACGCTGCGGCGGATTCCGCTCGGCCGCATCGGCCAGGTCGAGGAAGTCGCGGCGGCCGCGGTGTTCCTCGCCTCGCCAGCCGCCAGCCTGATCACAGGCACCAGCCTCGTCATCGACGGCGGCTACACCGCGCAGTAGCCGCGCGGCAGGCAGCGGTGGCTTGCGTGTAGAGTCCGGCCATGACCCCGACAATCTCCGCGATGCGCTCGATCACCGTCGGCGTGTCGAACCTCGACGCGGCACTCGAGCTGTTCCACGGCGTCATGGGCCTCGCACTCGAATGGCGCCGGCCGCTGTGTGCCGCGCAGGCGCAAGCCTGGAGCCTGCCGGCCACGGCCAGCGGTGAATGGGCGGAACTCTCCTGCCGGGGTTATCCGATAGGCAGGCTGCGGCTGCTCGCACTGGCACCGACGCCGCGCGAGACCGTGCGTCTCGACACGCAGATCGGCGGCCCCGACTCGCCGCTGGACATCGGCCCCAAGGCGATCGACTTCTACGTCCGCAGTCCCGCTGCAACCGCCTGGCAGCAGCTCGTCGCCGCCGGATGCATCGCGCGCTCGCCGCCGGTGCGGCACGTGATCGGCCCGGTCGAAAGCGAGGAGGCCGTGCTGTTCGGCCCCGATGGCGTGCCGCTGCTGATCATGGTCGGCCATCGCCATCCGGCATCGCAGATGCGACCCGGCGCGCCGCACGGCGACTACAGCGAAGTCCCGACCATTTCGGTGGTCGCGGGCGACCTCGAACGCACGCGGCGCTTCTATGGCGACCTGCTCGGCCTGACGGCCGCGCAGGACGACGAAACCCCGGCCGAGTTCCGCGACAAGGTCAACCAGCTGGTCGGCATCCCGGCTGGCTCGCGCGTGCGCTTCCTGCTGTACCAGGATCCGGCCGAGCCCAGCGGCAAGATCCTGCTGGTGCATTTCGGCGGTGCGTCGCAGCGCCGGCTCAGCGGTCGCATGCATCCGTCGCGCCTCGGTGTCGGGCTGTACACGCACGGCTGCAGCGATCTCGATGCGCTCGCGGCACGCGTGCGGCGCGACGGCGCGGCGGCGGGCGCGAGCCTCGTCGATGGGCCGCGCGCGGCGGACGGCCGGCGACTGCTGCTGGTGCGCGGCCCGAACGAGGAGCTGTTCGAGTTCGAAGCGGACTGAACGCGACCGGGCGCCGCGCGTGGCCGCGGCTGATCCCACCGAGCCAGCGACCGCTACTGCGCGAGCAATCGCTCGGCCAGCTCGCGCAGGTCGCGCACCGCCGTCGTCGCGGGCGGGTGTTCTGCAGGCCATTCGCGCGCCGCGCGATTGATCCAGACCGTGTGCATGCCGGCGCTGCGCGCGCCATGCACGTCGGCGTGCGGATCGTCGCCGACATAGGCGATCTCGTCCGCGCGCAGACCGAGCGCCTGCGCGACCGCAGCGAACGCGCGCGGATCCGGCTTCGCCGCACCGACCGAGATCGCGTTCAGCGTCACGGCGAAGTGCGGCGCGAGGCCGATCCGCGCGAGGTCCGCGTTGCCGTTGGAGAAGGTCGCGAGCCGGTAGCGCCCGCCGAGCTGCTGCAGCGCCGGCAGGACGTCGTCGAACAGCTCGACGCGATTGCGATGCGCCATGAACACCTCGAACGCCTCTTCACCGACGCGCGCGGGCAGGCCGGCCGCGAGCGCCAGGCGCCGCATCGATTCGGTCCGCAGCCAGGTGAGGTCGTGGGCGCGGTCGGGCGTCGTCCGCGCGAGCTCGAGCCGCGCCGCCATGCGCACCGACGGCGGATGGCTGGCGCCGAATTGCGGGTGCTGCTGCACGAGATGCGCCGAGACCGCCGCCTCGGCGCGCGCCAGCACGCTGTGCACGTCCCACAGGGTGTCGTCGAGGTCGAAGCAGATCGCGCGCAGATCGCGCATGGCAGGCGGGCTCCCGGGCGCGGCGGCACCCCACCGGGCGACAGGCCCGGATCGAGCGCGCACGCTACAATCGTCAGCATCGCAGTTCAACCGGAGCCTCCCATGCGACGCCCCTTTTCGCGCAGCCTCGCGCTCGCCTGTCTCTGCGCCGCGCTACTGGCGGCACCTGCTGCCGACGCCGCGACCCGCGCCTTCACGCCCGATGACCTCGTGCGGCTCAAGCGCCTGTCCGACCCGCAGGTGTCGCCCGACGGTCGCTGGATCGCCTTCACGATGCGCGAGACCGACATCGAAGCCAACCGTGGTCGCACCGACCTGTGGCTGATGCCGCTCGCCGCCGACACGCGCCAGGGCGTCGTGGCGCGGCGCCTGACGCAGCATCCGGCCGGCGATTCGACGCCGCGCTGGGCGCCCGACAGCCGCACGCTGTATTTCCTGTCGACGCGCTCGGGTGCATCGCAGGTCTGGCGCATCACGCTCGACGGCGGCGAGGCGCAGCAGGTCACCGATTACCCCGTCGACGTCACGGGCCTGAAGGTCGCGCCGCGCGGTGACCGGCTAGCGCTCAGCATGGATGTGTTCCCGGACTGCGCCGACCTCAAGTGCAGCGCCGACCGGCTGGCTGCCGCCGGCAAGGCGAAGCAGAGCGGCAAGCTCTACGACGAACTGTTGGTGCGCCACTGGGATACCTGGCGCGATGGCACGCTGTCGCAGCTGTTCACCACCACCGTCGGCGCCGACGGGCGCGCCGGCGCGCCGGTCGGCATCTCGCGCGCGCTGCGCGCCAACGTGCCTTCGAAGCCCTTCGGCGGCGACGAGGAATACTCCTTCAGCCCGGATGGCAGCCGCATCGTGTTCAGCGCGCGCCTCGCGAATCGCGAGGAAGCCTGGTCGACCAACTTCGACCTTTACGACGCCGCGAGCGACGGCAGCGGCGCGCCGCGCAACCTGACCGCCGACAACCCTGCCTGGGACACGCAACCGGTGTTCCTCGCCAACGGCGATCTCGCCTGGCTGGCGATGCGCCGGCCGGGCTTCGAGGCGGACCGCTTCGAGATCCGCATTCGCGAGGCCGCCACCGGCCGGGTCCGGATGCTGACCGAAAGCTGGGATCGTTCGGTCGGCAAGCTCAGCGTCACGCATGACGGGCGCAGGCTGCTCGCGAGCGCCGACCAGCTCGGCCAGCACGCGCTGTTCTCCATCGACCCGGCCTCGGGCCGGCCGACCCAGCTCGTCGGCACCGGACAGGTGACCGAGTACTCGGTGGCGCCCGGGGGCGTCGTCATCGCGCTGGCGTCGCTCGCCGCGCCGGCGGATCTCTACCTCGTCCGCGATGCGCGCACCCCGCCGCGCCGGCTGACGAACATCAACGCCGACATCCTCGAACAGCGCGACATGGCGCAGTTCGAGCAGTACAGCTTCGCCGGCTGGAATGGCGCAACGGTCTACGGCTACGTCATGAAGCCCGCCGGCTTCGAGCCCGGCCGGAAGTATCCGATCGCGTTCATCGTGCATGGCGGCCCGCAGGTCAGCTTCCAGAACCAGTGGAGCTTCCGCTGGAACGCGCAGGCGTTCGCCGGGCGCGGCTATGCCGTCGTGTTCGTCGACTTCCACGGCTCACCCGGCTACGGCCAGGCGTTCACGGATTCGATCAGCCAGGACTGGGGCGGCAAGCCTTTCGTCGACCTGCAGAAGGGCCTCGACGCCGCGCTCGCGCGCTACGACTGGCTGGACGGCGAGCGCGCCTGTTCGCTGGGCGCATCGTATGGCGGCTACATGCAGAACTGGATCGCGGGCCAGTGGCCGGACCGCTTCCGCTGCATCGTCAATCACGCCGGCATCTTCGATACCCGCACGATGTACTACACGACCGAGGAGCTGTGGTTCACCGAATGGGAGCACGGCGGACCGTACTACGTGACGCCGCAGATCCACGAGCAGCACAATCCATCGGCGCACGTGACGAAATGGCGCACGCCGATGCTGGTCACGCACGGCGCGCTCGATTACCGCGTGCCGTACTCGCAGGGCATCGCGACATTCACCGCGCTGCAGCGCCAGGGCGTCAAGAGCCGGCTTCTGATGTTCCCGGACGAGAACCACTGGATCCAGAAGCCAGCCAACAGCCTGCAGTGGCATGCCGTGGTGCTCGACTGGCTCGACGAGCACCTCAAGCCCGCGGCCGCTGGCGCAGCCGCAAAGTCAGGATCAGCGCCCGCGCGCTGACGCTGGCTTGTTCAGGCAATCGCGGCCGACGCGGTCGTAGGGGTTGTAGCCGCCGAACTCGTCGTAGCCGGCGAGCGTGCGGCGGCCGAACGCGTCGACCGCGAGTTCACGCGTGTCGAGCGCGCGGAGCACGACGGTCGAGGTCTCGAGCGACGCGCCCGGCGGCGCATGGATGCGCCAGGTCGCGTTGCCGCGATCATCGTGGACGACATAGCCGGTCGGCTGACCGGGCACCGCGAGCGTGCTGATCACGCGCAGCGTGCGCGTGTCGGCGGCGGCGTTCGACTTCGGGGCAGTGTCGGACTTGTGCTTCGCAATGTTCATGTGTCACCTCAGGACTGGTAACGGCCCGGGTGCTGTCGCCTTGAAAAGACGGGGAAGAAGCGTGATGGCCTGCACGCGAGCGGCAGTCGCGCGGCGGTATTGGCTCACGTAATCCGCGCGCGTCAGGGCAAGCCGCTGCCAGCCCGCTCGTAGCGCACGCGAAACGTGACGGCATTCGCGTCGAGCTCGAACGGGAATGCCGCGCCGGCGCGCGCGCCGAGCTGCACGCCCGGCACGCGCCAGTCGACTTCGATCACAGGGCCCGGCAACACGTCGCCGGGCATCAGGCCCTTGAACAGATCGAGCGCGCGATGCGCCTCGCGCCAGCGCGCGGCGTCGGCGAAGCGCCAGATCCGCAGCAGCGCCCGACCGCGCTTCGCCGGACTGACCGCGAGCAGTTGCTGCGCGAGCACTGCGGCCGGATCGCCGGAGTCGAACGGCTCGTCGCTGCCGTGGCGCAGCTCGCGCGCGAGGAAGGCATCGGGCGCGGTCAGCGGCGCGTAGACTGGCAGGATCTCCAGCGCCGTGTCCGTGCCGCGGTAACGCCCTGGCAACCACTCGCGCAGCGCTGCCAGCGGCGGGACGCGCCGCGATGCTGCGCCCGCCACGCCCGCGGCGCCGAACCCGCCCGCGAGCGCGAGGCCCAACGCGGCGGCACCGCCGCGCAGCAGCGAACGCCGCTCAGTCATAGTTGGCGCGCCACTGCGCCTGGTAGGTCATGCCGAGGTGCATCAGGCGCTGCAGCAGGTCGTCGTAGCCGATCCCCGCGGCCAGCGCCGACTGCGCGAAATCTTCGCTGGCCGTGATGTTCGGGTTGGCGTTTGCCTCGAGCACGAAGGCCTGGCCGGCGGCATTGACGCGAAAGTCCATTCGCGCGTAGCCCGACAGGCCGAGCGAGCGATAGATGCGGCGCGCCATCCGGTCGAGCAGCGCCAGCGTCGCCGGCGGCAGGTCCTCTGCGGCCTGGGTCGTGATGCCGTACTTCTGCTGGTAGCGCCGGTCCCACTTGACCTTGCGCGTCGCGATGGTCGGCAGCGAATCCGGCATCGAGCCGAACTTCATCTCCCAGACCGGCAACCGCGTCAGGCGCTCGTTGCCGATCATGCCGATGTACAGCTCGCGCCCTTCGACGTACTCCTCCACCAGCGCATCGCTCGCCAGCTGCTCGTGCACGAACTGGACGCGCTCGCACAGGTGGCCCTCGTCGTGCACGACCGACGCCTGCGCGATGCCCAGCGACGCGTCTTCGGTCGTCGCCTTGACGAACAGCGGATAGCGCAGTTTGCGCGGCACGCGCAGCTTGATGCCCCGGCGCAGCACCGCGAACTGCGGTGTCGCGATGCGGTGGTAGGACAGGAGCTGCTTCGACAGCGGCTTGTCGCGCGACAGCAGCAAGCCGCGCGGATTGCAGCCCGTGTAGGGCTGACGCAGCAGCTCGAGGAACGCGACGACGTGCTGGTCGTAAGTCACGATGCCGCCGAACTCCTCCAGCAGGTTGAAGACGACGTCGGGCTTCCACTCGGCGATGCTGGTGCGCAACCCGGTCAGGCTGTCGAGCACGCCCAGGCAGTGCACCTCATGGCCCATCGCGCGCAGCGTCGTGATGACATCGTACTCGGTGCGAAACTCGTCGATTTCCTGCGGCGAAAACCCGTCGAGGGATTCCGGTGGCACCAGGCTCGCGTGGACGACGACGAGCACTCGAAGCTTCTTCATAGCGAAATGGCCGGACTCCCGGTCGTGGAATAAAGGGCGATCATGCGCTTCAGCAGCCAGCGCGCGTTGCGCGTGGCGTCGCGCCGACTGCCACGCAGATACAACTCGAGATGTTCGCTGCGCTCGATCGCGCGGCGCAGCATCTGGTAGACAGTGTAGCGGTCGACGCCGTTCTCGCGCGCGACGGCGCTGACCAGCGTCGGCTTGACTTCGCGCAGGAAGCTCGCCGCGCGCGGCGTGTCGCGTCGCGCCGCGCGCAGGCTGAACACCTTGCGCAGCAGGTCGTCGGTGATGCCGCGGCGCATGCGCACGCGCATCGCGTGGCGGCGCCGGTAGTGCTCGCCCAGCGTGCGAGTGTTCTGCTCGATCGGCTCGATCCGCGCCCGCGCACGCACCTTCGGCGCCTGGTGCCGGACTTCACGCATGAACTCCTCGACGGTCTCGAGCTTGCCGAGCGCCGGCCAGTCGGCATAGTCGCGGCGCCAGCGCGAGTTCGGTTGCAGCCACACGGCGAAGGTCTCGGCGAAATCCTCGGTCGGATGCGCCTGCGCATACCAGTCGCCGAGGTGATGCACGTAGCGGCGGCTGCCCGGACGCGGCCGGTAGCGATCCGGATACGGCAGCGACGCGGGCCCGAACACTTCGCGCCAGCGCTTGCGGCGCCGCAAGCGGTACGCCGTATCGACGGCGTGGCCGGCCTCGTGGCGCAGGATGCGCATCAACCAGTTCGCGTTGCCGCCCTCGACCGTCTGCGACATGCGGCGCTCGAGTTGCTCGAGCCGCGGGTGCGCGAGAAAGAACGGGATCGCGATGCCCGGAATGCCATCGGGCGAGAACCACTCTTCGGAGATCCAGGCGTGCGGCCGGAACGGAATGCCGCGCCGCTCGAGTTCGCCGTACAGACGGCGCAACGCACGCGGCACGGGGCCGCGGCGCAGGCTCAGGCCGAGATCGCAGAAACGCGTCGCGAGCAGCTCCGCATCGCTGAGCCGCGCGAGTCGCCGCGCCGCGCGCGCCGCGGCGCGTGCGTGAGGTCTGCTGCTCGCCTGGGTCACCGGCGCCTTCTCCGGAGCCTGTCTGGTGACCCAAGCTTACGGCACGCCGGCGAGCTCCACCATCGCTTGCGCCAGGAGGCGGTCGGTGAGCTCCTCGAGCAGCGCCAGGCGGGCCAGGCTCTCGCGCCAGGGCGACGGGATCGCCGCGACGCCATGACAGGCACCGGCGAGCTGGCCATACAGCGCCGCGACCGCGTCCGAGTGACCGCCGAGATTGACGGCGGCGAGCGCGCCATCGCGGTAGTTGTCGCTGCGAGCGAAGGCCCACAGCGCCGCCTCCAGAAGATCGATGCCGTCGCCATCCGGTTGCAGCTGGTCGGCCGCAAGCTCTAGGTAGGCGCCCTGCGCGATCCGATCGAGCCGCGCGGACGGCCGCGCCGGTGCCCACAGCTCGCGCGGCGGCGCAAGCACCGTGTCGCGCGGCTCACCGGCGACCGCGGCATGCAGCATCGCCGCGAACAGCCGGCAAGCCGCCAGCATTTCGGGCGCCTGCGCCGTGGTGCGAGCCTGCTCCGCGGCCTGCCCGATCGCATCGCTTTGCGAGCCGAAGAAATACAACACCGGGGCGAGGACGCGCGTCAGCGGATCGGGTGGCAGCTGCTTGGGATCATGCGACCCGGCAAACGGCTGGCGGCGCCACTGCGCTGCCGCCAGTGCCCGCGCCACCGGCGCGGAGATGCCGACGCACTGCCCGGTTGCCGACAGGTAACCCTGCTGCTGCCAGCGCGCATAGCGCGACACCTGGTCCTGCGGATCGAATCCCGACCGCTCGAGCAGGCTCTCGGCGAGGCACAGCGTCATCGCGGTGTCGTCCGTCCAGGCGCCGCGCGGGAGATCGAACGGACCGCCACCCAGCAGGTCGCCGATCGGCGCAAAGCTGCCCGGCTTGCGGAACTGGGTCGCAGCAGCGAGCGCGTCGCCGACCGCAAGCCCCAGCATCGCGCCGTGGAACCGTTCGCGCAGTTGCCGCGCGCGCGCGCGCGCCGCGCCCGGAAGATGCGCCAGCGCCACGTCGACGGGATCGATCACGCCGATGCTGTCCTGCCACTGCGCGACGAACTCCGACTGCTCCGGCGACTCCGGCACCGACGGCCAGCTGGCGGAGCGCGGCGATGTGAGCCACAGCCGGCTCAACTCTCGCAGGGCCGCCTCGCCATCGCGGCCGTCGCGCACCAGGTGACAACCGACCACCATGCCGGTGCGCCCGATGCCCGCGCGGCAATGCACGTAGACGCGCCGGCCGGCCGCGAGCCAGCGGCGCAGTTCCGTGACGATCGCGGCCATCTGCTCCGCTGATTCGGGCAGGCCGTGGTCGGGAATGGCATGCCGCTGGTACTGCACGCCCTCCGGCAGAAACGACTGATAGGGACGCCGCTCACCCTCAGCGGTGAGGTCGAGGAATGCATCGATGCCGGCAGCGCAGATGGCTGCGATCCGCGCGCGCGCCTCGTCGTCGTCGGCCGCGCCGGGGTACTCGCCGGCGAGCAGCCGCTGCGGTTCGACCCAATAGAAGTTGCCGAGCGGCAGGCGCGTGACGCCGCGGGCGGCCTCGGCCCGATCCTGCGCTGCCGTCACGGCGCGGCCTCCTGTGCCTGCCGCGACAGCGCGGCGAAATCGAACAGCGTGGTGTCCGCCAGCGTGGCGGGCTCGACGCTGCGCAGCGCCGAGAAGATCGACTCGGTACGACCGGGTTGCTCGCGCTCCCAGGCGGCGAGCATCTGCTTGATCTGGCGCCGCTGCGCGTTCTCGTTCGAGCCGCACAGCGTGCACGGGATCAGCGGGAAGCGGCGACCGCGCGCGTACCGTTCGATGTCGCGCTCGGCGACATAGGCCAACGGACGGATCACGATGTGCCGGCCGTCCTCGCTGCGCAGCTTCGGCGCCATCGCCTTGAGCTTGCCGCCATGGAACAGGTTCAGGAACAGCGTCTCGACGATGTCGTCGCGATGATGGCCGAGCGCGACCTTGCTGCAGCCGTGCTCGGCCGCATAGCGGTAGAGGGCGCCGCGCCGTAGCCGCGAGCACAGTCCGCACATCGTCTTGCCTTCCGGGATCACGCGCTTGACGACGCTGTAGGTGTCCTGCTCGATCACGTGGAACGGCACGCCGAGACCGCGCAGGTAATCGGGCAGCACGTGCTCGGGAAATCCCGGCTGCTTCTGGTCGAGGTTGACGGCCACGAGTTCGAAGTCGACCGGCGCACTGCGCTGCAGCGATAGCAGCATGTCGAGCAGCGTGTAGGAATCCTTGCCGCCCGACAGGCAGACCATGACCTTGTCGCCGGCTTCGATCATCCGGTAGTCGGCGATCGCCTTGCCGACCTGCCCGCGCAGCTGCGCCGCGAGCTTGCGGAAGGTGTTCGAATCGCTGCCCGCGACCGCGCCCGAATCGATCGCCCCCGCACCGACGGCCAGGTCGTTCATGCGCAGCTCACCTCAGGCAGCCGCGCTGCTGGCCGGCGCGCCCTCGAGGTACTTCGTCTCGAGGTAGCGCAGCGAGGCCTGCGCGGACAGCGGCTTGCCCGTGGCCTGCTTGATCAGTTCGTGCGGCGGCAGCAGCGAGCCCTGCGAATGCACGGCGTTGCGCAGCCACGCGGTCAAGGGCGCGAAATCGCCCGCCGCGATCTGCGCATCGACATCCTGCACGTCGCGGCGCAGCGCCTCGGCGAGCTGCGCCGCGATGGCGCCGCCCACGGCGTAGGACGGGAAGTAGGCGAACGAACCCAGCGCCCAGTGGATGTCCTGCAGCACGCCCTCGATATCGCTCGCGGGGCGGATGCCGAGCCGCGACTCCATGCCGGCGTTCCAGGCCTCGGCGAGATTGCGCACCGCCAGCGAGCCATCGAGCACATCCTTCTCGATCTCGTAGCGCAGCAGCACGTGCTGCGGATACGTCAGTTCGTCGGCATCGACGCGCACCGCGCTGCGCCGCACGCGCGTCAGGTGACGGTAGAGGTTGTCCTCTTCCCATTCGGGCCCGCTGACGCCGAAGTGCTTGTGCAGCAGCGGCGTCAGCCAGCGCAGGAACGGCCGGCTGCGGCAGATGACCATCTCGACCAGCAGGGCCTGGCTCAGGTGCAGCGCCAGCCCGCAGTCCTGGCCCACGGGCTGCGTCGTCCAGCCCTGCGGCAGGTTCATGTCGTACAGCGCGTGGCCGGTCTCATGCAGCGCGCCGAGCAGCCCGGTGAACGGATCGGCCGAATCGAGCCGCGTGGTCACGCGAATGTCGCCGGGCACGCCCTCGGTGAACGCATGCTCGCTCTCGTCGAGCCGGCCGTGGTCGAACGGGAAGCCGAAGGTCTTCATGACTTCGGTGATCAGCGCGCGCTGCCGGCCCGGCGTGAATTTGCCCGCGATCGGCACCGGCTGGCGCGCCTGCTGCAGCTCGATCGCCTCGCGGATCAGGTTCGGCAGGCGGCGCGCATAAGCCTTGAACAGCGCGTCGAAGTCCGCGCTCGTGAAGCCGGGGCTGAACTCGGACGCGAGCGCGTCGTACGGCGCGAGGTTCAGCGCCTGGCCGAGCAACGCCGCCTTGTCGCGCACCAGCGCGACGACTTCCTCGAGATGTGGCGCGAACACGTCGAAGCGGTTCTGCCGCCGCGCCTCGAGCCATTGCCCTTCGGCGCGCGCGACCGTGCGGGCGATGCGGGTGATCAGCGCGACCGGCATCGCGATCGCCTGGTCGCGCTCGCGCTGCATGCGCTTGAGGTTCGCGAGCTGCCACATGTCGAGCGCGGCGGCATTGGCCTGCGCGCGCTCGAGCAGCCGCGTCACCTTGGGCGAGGTCAGCAGCGCGTGGCACTCCGTTTCGAGCGCGGCGAGCTGCTCGCCGCGGATCTCGGCGCTGCCGCGCGGCATCATCACGGCGGCATCCCAGCGCAGCAGCGACAGCGCGCCGCGGAAGGCGTGCAGTCGTTTCCACTCCTGTTCGAGTTGCTGATAGGGCGAGGCGGCCATGGGACACCGGCGGTTGACGGTCTTCCATTCTACCTGCGGGACTCGATCCTGCGGCGCGGACCAAGCGGTTTTTATTTTAAAAACAAAGGCTTATTAACGGAATGAGGCGTTGACATCAGGCGCCGATCACGAACATCGCGAGCGAGGCGCCCAAACCGACGAGCCAGACCAGCGAGCGCAATGCCGCCTTGTCGGTGACATAACACAGGATGTAAGCGACCCGGGCCGCGATGAACACCAGCGCCAGCGCGTCGATGCGCGCCTGTGGCGCGGCGACCAGATGGGCCGTCAGCACGCCTGCGGTGAAGATCGCGAACGCTTCCCAGGAATTGGCCTGCGCCGCGTTGGCGCGCGCGCGCCAGCCGGACTGCTGCGCGAGCCATTCGCGCGGGCGACGGTTGTCGAAACCCTCAAACCCCCATTTCGCGATGCCGGTGCAGATGATGGGCAGCAGCGCGGCAATCATCAGGCACCACAGGGCGATGGTCATGGCGGGCTCCGGCCCATGGCGGGCGAGTCGGACTTGGATGCGCCGCTGCCGGCGCGCCGGTACAGCACCTCGATCAGGCGGCTGACATGCTCCGGCGAGCGGGTGTTGCGCGCCAGCAGCGTATACAGGGCCGGCACGACGAACAAGGTCAGCGACAGCGAGACGATGGTGCCGAAGAACACCGCTGAGCCAATCGCCTGGCGGCTCTCGGCGCCAGCGCCGGTGGCGAGCATCAGCGGCACCGCGCCGAACGCCGCGCACAGGCTCGTCATCAGGATCGGCCGCAGGCGGATCACGGCGGCTTCGACGACGGCTTCGGTGAACTCGACACCGCGGTCGCGCAGCTGGTTCGCGAACTCGACGATCAGGATGCCGTTCTTGCAGGCGATGCCGATCAGCATGATGGCCCCGATCTGCGAGAACACGTTGATGGAAGCCGCGAACAGCCACAGGCCGAGCAGCGCGCCCGTGATCGCCAGCGGCACCGTCGCGAGGATCACGAGCGGGTGGATGAAGCTCTCGAACTGCGCCGCCAGCACGAGGTAGACGATCAGCAGCGCGAACGCGAACGTGATCCACAGCTTGCCACCGGATTGGCGGAACTCGCGCGACTCGCCGTCGTAGTTGATCTGCAGCCCCTGCGGCACTTCTTCGCGAATCACGCCCTCGGTGTACTCTAGCGCTTCGCCCAGCGAGTAGCCCGGCGCGAGGTTCGCCGACAGCGTGATCGAGCGCAGGCGGTCGAAGCGCTTCAGCTGAACTGGCCCGGCCGTTTCTTCGACGGAGACCAGCGCCGACAGCGGCACCATTTCGCCGCTGCGCTCCGAACGCACGTAGAGGTTGCCGAGATCACCGATCGTCGCGCGATCGTCCTCGCGCGCCTGCAGCACGACGTTGTATTCCTCGCCGCCGCGCAGGAAGGTGGTCACGATTCGCGATCCAAGCATGGTCTCGAGCGTGCGGCCGACGTTCTGCAGGCTCACGCCGAGGTCGGCGGCGCGATTGCGATCGACCCGCACGGCCACCTGCGGCTTGCGCTCCTGGTAATCGGACTCGAGCGCGACGATGCCGGGATTCTCGGCCTGGATGCGCGCCATGATGCGGTCGCGCCACTCGGCAAGCTCCGCGTACTCGCCGCCCCCGATGACGACCTGCAGCGGCTTGCCCAGGCCGCGCACCGCGAGGCTGGGCGGCGTGAACACGACGACGCGCACGCCGGTGATGTTCGCGGTGCGCATCCGGACCCGCTGCGCGATCTGCTGCGCCGTATCCTCGCGATCATCCCAGATCGTCAACGGCATGAAGACCGTGCCGACGTTGGCCTCGCCGCCCGACCCGAACGAACCCGAGCGCACGATCACGCGCGCGGCATTGCCGGCGGCCACTTCGTCTGCAGCCAGTGCCTCGACTTGCGAGATGTAGCGCTCGAGATTCGCCAAGGTCGCCCCTTCCGGCGCGCTGACCAGCACGGGGATCATGCCGCGGTCTTCCGTCGGAGCGAATTCCTGCGGGAGCTTCAACCCGCCGAACGGCTTGCCGACCACGAACAGCAGCACCAGGGTCACGGTCAGCGCCGCGGCGCCCAGCGTGATCGCCAGCGGGCGGCGGCCCCGCAACGCGTCGCGCAAGCGCGTCTCATAGGCTTCGCCCATGCGGCGGAAGAAGCCATCGAGCGCGGTCGCGAGCCGGCCACGATGGATGCCGTTCTCGAACAGCCGCGAGGCCATCATCGGCGTCAGGGTCAGCGCGACCAGCGCGGAAAACCCGACCGCCGCCGCAACCGTGACGCCGAATTCGCCGAACAGCCGGCCGAGCGTGCCGCCCATGTAGGACACCGGCACGAACACGGCCATCAGCACCAGCGTCGTCGCGATCACCGCGAAACCGATCTCGCGGCTGCCTTCGATCGCGGCGAGCAGCGAGGCCTGCCCGGCCTCGATGCGCCGCGCGATGTTCTCGAGCACGACGATCGCGTCGTCGACCACCAGCCCGATGGCGAGCACCGCGCCGAGCAGCGTCAGCGTGTTGATCGAGTAATCGAGCAGCAGCATGACGGTCGCCGCGGCCAGCAGCGAGACCGGAATCGTGACGGCGGGTATCAACGTCGCGCGCCAGGTGCCTAGGAAGACGAAGATCACGACCAGCACGATGACGAGCGTCTCGAGGATCACCGCGGCGACGTTCTGCATCGACGCCGTCACGAACATCGTGAAGTCGAGGTTGACGCCCAGCGACATGTCCTTGGGCACGCTCGGCGCGACCTGCGCGATCGTCTCGCGGACCCGCTTCGAGACGTCGAGCACGTTCGCCGTCGAGGTCGGCACGATTGCGAGGCTCACGCCCGGCAGGCCGTTGGAGCGCGCGAGGCTGCGTTCATCCTCGGCGGCGAGACTGACATCGGCGACTTCGCCGAGCCGGACGAGGTAGCTGTCCGGTCCGCGGCCAATCACCAGCGCGCGGAAGTCTTCCTCGGTGGACAGGGCCGTCAGCGCGCGCAGCGTGAACTCGCGCTGCTGCGATTCGATGCGGCCGGCGGGCAGCTCGACGTTCTCGCGCCGCAGCGCGTTCTCGATGTCGGCCACCGTCAGCTGTCGCGCCGCGAGCGCCTCGCGGTCGAGCCAGACCCGCATCGCATAGCGCCTGCCGCCGCCGATCCGCACCGCCGCGACGCCCGGCACGGCCGCGAAGCGATCGACCAGGAAGCGCTCGGTGTAGTCCGTCAGTTCGAGCTGGTTGCGGGTCGTGCTCGCGACATTGACGTACATGACGGCTTCCATGCCGTCGTCGACCTTGGTCACCTGCGAGGCTTCGGCTTCCTGCGGCAGCAGGCCGGCGACGCGCGAGACGCGCTCGCGGACGTCATTGGCGGCGTCGTCGATGCGCCGCTCCAGCGAGAACTCGACGTTGATGCGCGAGAACTCGTCACGGCTCGACGAGGTCATCTTCTCGATGCCCTCGATGCCGGCGAGTTCGCCCTCGAGCACCTGCGTGATCCGCGACTCGACCACGGCGGCGTTCGCGCCGCGGTAGAACGTGCTGACGCCGACCACCGGCCGGGACACGTCCGGGTACTCGCGGATAGAGAGGCGCAGCGCCGCCATCAGCCCGACGATGATCAGCAGCAGCGACAGCACGGTGGCGAACACCGGGCGGCGGATCGAGACGTCGGACAGCAGCACCGGCGTGCCCCTGGACTTCAGCCGGCCCGCGGCGGCGCGGCGGCGGCGGGCGGCGTCGCGTCGCCGCCCGCCAGATCCTGCACCGGTCCGCCATCGCGCACCTTCACGGTGCCTTCGATGACGATCCGCTCGCCGAGATCGAGGCCCGAGACGATCTCGACCTCGCCGGGACGCCGCGCGCCGATGCGCACCTCGCGGCGCGTCGCAACGCCATCGGCGACGACGAACACGAACTGCTTGTCCTGTTCCGGGACCAGCGCCTCCTCGGGAATGACGATCGCGTCGCGCTGGTCACGCTGCAGCACGACGTTGACGAACATGCCAGCGCGCAGGCGCCCTTCGCGATTCGGCACGGACGCGCGCACGGTCACGGCGCGCGTGTTCGCATCGACGCGCGAATCGACGCTGAGCACCCGCCCTTCGAAACGCGTCCCCGGCCAGGCCACGCTGGTCGCCGTCAGCGACAGTCCGTCGCGCAGCGCACCGAGTTCGTTCTCCGGCACGGCGAAGTCGACCTTGACGACGCTGGTGTCATCCAGCGTCGTGATCACGGTGCCCGGATTGACCAGCGTGCCGACGCTGACGCGGCGCAGGCCGACGCGGCCGGCGAACGGCGCGCGGACCACGGTATCGTCGAGGCGCGCACGCGCCGCGGCGAGGCGCGCCTCGTTCGCCCGCTGCGTCGCCTCGATCTGCTCGAGTTGCGATGCCGACAGCGCCTGGGTGGCCTGCAGTTCGCGGGCACGACGCAGCTGGCTCGTGCTTTCCGTCAGCGCCGCCTGTGCGATCGCGAGCTCGGCGCGGGCCTGCGCCGCATCGAGTTCCACCAGCACTGCGCCGCGATCGACGCTCTGGCCGTCCCGAAAACGCACTGCTGCCACGAGGTTCGACACCTTGGCAGTAACTTCGATCGCCTCGTTCGCGCGCACCGTGCCGAGTGCCCGCAGTTCGCGCGACACCGGCGCCGCGCGCGTCGCAGCCGACACGATGGGCACGGGAGCGCCGCCGCCGAAGCCACTTCCCATGCCGCCGCCGGCGCCACCACCGGCGCTCCGCCCCGGCGCGCCTGGTGCGCCTGGTGCGCCCGCAGCGCCGCCCGGTGGCCGTCCCGGCGCTGACCCGGAGGGCCGGCCCGCGCCCGGCGGCCCCGCCATGCCCGGTGCGCCCATCCCGGCCGCGGGCCGATCGGCGCGCTTGGTCGCGTAAATGGCCCAGCCCGCGCAGAGCACGGCGACGACGACGCTGACGGTGGTGACGATGTTCTTGGCTTCTGCCATGGCCTGTCGAGTATCGCACGCGTCCGGCATCCCCAGCCGGTGCGGACGGGCGCTGCGGTGCGTGTCACCCGATCCGCAGCGGCCGTCAACCGCTGCGTGGTGCGCGCGGTCCGGCATGCCTTGACGGCCAGGTGTCCGAGGACCCGTTACCCCATCGGCTGGCGCGCACGGATCGGACTCCGGATCGTGCCGATTGTGCCCGACCGGCTCCGCGACTGGATC